>JADFWP010000002.1 GCA_015234115.1 Magnetococcales bacterium | reverse complement strand
TGATGGATCTGGGCCGCTGGGAGTGGTTCGAGGCGATGATGAATGCCGCGCCCGAAGAAAAACTGCTCCAGATCCGCAGAACCACCCATATCCGCGAAGAAGGACGCGAGGAGGGCAAGGCAGAACTGATTCGGCATCAACTGACCCGGCGTTTCGGCACCCTGCCCGCAACCATTCAGCAAAAAATCGCCCAGGCCGATTCCTCATCCCTGGAACGCTGGGGAGATCGTTTGCTGGATGCAGGTTCCCTGGATGAAGTGTTTGCCGTCGATTCGCCGGAATCTGTTCATTAGATTCCACCTGTTCGGCCTCAAAAGATCCAGGTGGGCGGGGCCTTTGGGAGGTCCTCGCGCTGCCTGGATCTTTCGCGCCACCGGGCGCGTGGCCCCTTTGCGGGAGATTGCCATATGAAAAAAAGGATTGCGAATTGGGGAGAGGTGGGGCTGATCGGCCTGGGTCTGGTTTGGGCCGCTCCGCTTTGGGCCGGGTTGCCCTTTGCCGTGGATGGACAGAAACTGCCGAGCCTCGCCGACATGGTGGAGCGGGTGATTCCGGGGGTGGTGAACATCGCCACCACCAGCCATGTGAGCGTGCCGGATCATCCGTTGTTCAACGATCCTTTTTTCCGGCGTTTTTTTGATCTGCCCGCCCAGGGCAACCGGCAACGGGAGAGCAAAAGCCTGGGTTCGGGCGTGGTGATCGATGCCAAACAGGGGTATGTCCTGACCAATCAGCATGTGATCGACAAGGCCGATGCCATCAGCGTCACCTTGCGGGATGGCAGTTCGTTGCAGGCCAAACTGGTCGGCGTGGACAAGGAGACCGATGTGGCGGTGATCCAGGTGCCGGCCAAGGGGTTGCAGGCCGTGCCTCTGGGGGATTCGGACGCCTTGCGGGTCGGGGATTTCGTGGTGGCCATGGGCAATCCGTTCGGATTGGGCCAGACCGTCACCTCGGGGATCGTCAGTGCGTTGGGACGCAAGGGGTTGGGCATCAAGGGGTTCGAGGATTTCATCCAGACCGATGCTTCGATCAATCCCGGCAATTCGGGCGGGGCGTTGGTGGATCTGGCGGGCAAACTGGTGGGGATCAACACCGCGATTCTGTCGCCGGGCGGCGGCAAGGGCAATGTGGGGATCGGTTTCGCCATTCCCATCAACATGGCCCGGCAGGTGATGACCCAACTGGTGGAACACGGGGAGGTGCGACGCGGTTTGCTCGGCGCCCAGGCCCAGGATCTCACCCCGGAACTGGCCAAAGCCTTTGGCATGAGCGGTGGAAGCGGTGCGGCGGTGACCCGGGTGGTGGTGGGTTCGGCGGCCTATCAGGCCGGATTGCGTCCCGGCGATGTGGTGATCGAGGCCAATGGCCGTCCGGTGCGCAAGGCCGTGGATCTGCATACGGTGCTGGGTCTGGCCGGAGTCGGCGACAAGATCCCCCTGAAAGTGATCCGCGATCATCGGGAACAACTCATGACCGTGGTGCTGTCCAATCCCGAGGTGGAACGGATCGGTGGCGACAAGATCGATGCGCGTCTCACGGGGGCGATTTTTGGCATCAATGTCGAAGACGGGGAACACACCCTGGTCAAGGTGGTGAAGGTTGCACCCAAAACTCCGGCCTGGAATGCCAATTTGCGGGAAGAGGATCGGATCCTGTCGGTCAACCGGAAACCTGTCCCTGATTTTGCCGCTCTGACCAAGGCGGTGCAGGCCGATGACCGGCAGATGCTGATTCACATTCAGCGTGGTGAAGAGCGCTTTTTCGTGCTGGTGCGGTGAGCGCGGATGAAAGGGTGGAAGCGATTGAGAAAAATTGGTCTTATGATCTGGTTGTCGCTGGTTCTCATGCCGCTGTGCCTGTTGTGGGCTGCGGATGAACCGGCCTCTCCGCCGCCTCGGGAGTTGTTCGCCCAGGTAGTCAACATCGACCGACCCGATTTCAAGGCCAAGGGGAAGATTGCCCTGCACCGGCTGCGTCCTTTGGCCGGACAGTTGATGCTCTCCGAAGCGCATGGGGATCCGGAATGGATCTATACGACCATTGCCCCCTGGAATGGGGGGCTGGTGGCGATGTTGCGCCAACTGAAGATCGAAACCTTGACCCTGGCCGATGCCGATCTGCTGCTGGACGGTCCAAAGATCAACCTTTCCCTGGCCCAGGCGGTAATTCCGGAAGGGAGGATCGATCAGGTCGCCTACCAGAAGGAGGAGGCTGGGGTGTGGCAGGTTGCGACCGCTGCCTTGCGTCTGGAGCGGCTGCCCAAGGGGCTGGACGGCCTGGTGATGCCGCTGCTTTCGGGTGCCGTGGGGCTGGATCGGCTGGAGGCATCCGGAGACCGTGAGCGCGGCAAGGGATGGGCGAGCGGGGTGTTTGGTCCCGGCTGGCGCGTGGCGCGCCTGGAAGGCGCCGGAGAGGTGACCGGTCGGAATGAGGCGGGTCATCCGGTCCGAGGGGTCTTCACCTGGAACGCCTCGGGCACCCGGATGCCGGGTTTGCGGGGGGCGGCGGGTCAAATTCCGGAGTTGGCCGAGCTGCTCCGTTTCGCGGGCCGGGATCCCCGTTCCGCCGATCCGGTGGATTTGGGCAAGGTGGCCATGCGGGTCGAATCCGATGGTCAGGGCACCTTCGGCATCAAGGATCTGCGCGTGGATGCCTCCTGGGTGCAACTGTATGGGGAGGGGGTGTTGCTGTTCCGGGGCGTCGGGCAGCAGGGGCGCCTGCAATTGAATGTGCTGGCCAAGACCCCGACCGGCAAAGAGAAACGGTTCAAGATCGATCTTCCTTTGAAGGCTTTGGTGAAATCATGATTCATGCGCACCGGATGGGTTGGGGCTTGCGGCTTGTTGCCTCTGAACCACGAGGAGCCTTTTCTTTCGCATGAATTTCTCAAGATTGCCGTTCGGTTGTTGAAGAGCGGAAGCATGATTTCTGACTGATTGGAACAATACAAAGCGGCGCTCAATGGGAAAACCTGACAAAATCCTTTGGCGTATCTTGAGCGGCAGGTGTGATGCGGATATCCCGTTCCAAGAGTTGCTGAGACTGCTGCGTCATCTTGGTTTCGAGGAACGCATCCGGGGTGACCATCACATTATCACCCGACCAGAGATTGCGGAAATTCTCAATTTGCAACCTGTTGGCCATCAGGCCAAAGCTTATCAGGTTAGACAGGTGCGCAATCTGCTGCTTAAATATCAATTGGGAGTAATTGATCATGAATCACTATGAAATCATTCTTTATTGGAGCAAAGAGGACAACGCCTTCGTCGCCGAAGTGCCGGAATTGCCGGGTTGTATGGCCGACGGATTCACCCGTCAGGAAGCCATCGCCAACGCGGAACGCATCATTGAGGAGTGGTTGCAAACCGCTCTGGAACTCGGACGGTCCATTCCAGAACCCAAAGGCCGCCTGATGTATGCGTGAGTCCCTGTGTGAAAGATCGGTAACCTCTTTTCGACCAGTCAGCTTTATTTTGAATGGATGGCATGCCGCCCACAGGCGTGTTTTTTGGCCAACAATGCAATCGGCAAAGAGAAACGGTTCAAGATCGATCTTCCTTTGAAGGCTTTGGTGAAATCATGATTCATGCGCACCGGATGGGTTGGGGCTTGCGGCTTGTTGCGGCCTCCTGGTTGTGGTGGATGCCGACGGTTGGTCAGGCCATGGAGGTGGTGGCGTCGATCAAGCCGCTGCACAGTCTGGTGGCGGCGGTGATGGGGGATGCGGGTGCGCCGCAACTGCTGCTCCAGGGGAATGTGTCGGAACATACCTATGCGCTGCGTCCTTCGGATGCCCGTCTGCTCGCCAAGGCCGAGGTGATTTTCTGGGGAGGACGCGATCTGGAAGGATTTCTGGTCCGTCCTTTGGACAATCTCGCGCCCAAAGCGGTCAAGGTGGCATTGCTCGCAGCCTCCGGGGTGACCCTCCTGCCGTTGCGTTCCGGCGGAGGCTGGGAGGAGGAGGATCACGGTCACGATCATGGTCACGATCACGATCATGAGAGACAGGCGGGAAATGAAAATCGGAGGCCGATGGATCCTCATGCCTGGCTCGATCCCCGTCATGCCATGGCCATGATCCAGGCCATTGCCGCGACTCTGGCCCAGGTCGATCCGACCCGCGCCGGGCAATACCAGCAGAACGCCAGTGCCTGGACCCGGCGTCTGGAGCAGTTGGATCAGCAGTTGGCAACCGAACTGGCCCCGGTGCGCAAGCAACCCTACATCGTGTTTCACGATGCCTACCAATATTTCGAGCAACGGTATGGCCTGAATGCCGTGGGATCGGTCATGGTGAATCCCGAACGTCCACCGGGTGCCCGGCGCGTGCAGGAGATCATCGGGCGGATTGCGCAGACCGGCGCGGTCTGTCTCTTCACCGAACCCCAATACTCCCCCCGACTGGCCGAGACCGTCACCGCCAACCATCCGGTGCGCATGGGGGTGCTCGATCCTCTGGGCGCGGCCCTGCCGGAAGGACCGGAACTCTATTTCGGGTTGTTGCGGGGGTTGTCCCAGGCTTTGGCGGGGTGTTTGCGGCAGGGGTAGAGGATGGGGATGGCCGCAGGGTGGGCAGGAGCGCACCGGAAAGGTTGCCGAACCGGCCCGATTGGCCGTATGATGAAATCCACAGGTTCCTGATGGTTTTTCTCCCCTGAACGCGGCATCGATCTGCACCGATGCGGCTGGTCAGAGTCGGATTCGTTTGCCTAGAGTATCCCGATCATGGATGTTGAGACCTTCGTCGATGGGCTGTTTGGTGCCGCGAGCCGTTTGGCCGCCACCCTGCCCGGTTACGAAGCGCGCCCGGTGCAGACCCTCATGGCCCGGCAGGTGGTCGAAAGCGCGCAGGCAATGGGGACTCTGCTGGTCGAGGCTCCGACCGGCACGGGAAAGACCCTGGCCTATCTGCTGCCGCTGCTCACGCTGGGGCGCAAGGTGATCGTCTCCACGGCCACCAAGGCGTTGCAGGATCAGATCATGAACAAGGATCTGACCCTGGTGCGTCAGGCCGCTCAACAGCCTTTCAGCGCCGCCGCCTTGAAAGGTCGGGCCAACTATCTCTGTCTGTATCGCTACCGCACCATGCATGAGGCCGGTTTTCCGGTGCCGGAACGGGAAAAGGCGTGGGCCGCGCGGCTGGAGGCGTGGGCCGCCACCACCGAAACCGGGGAACGGGATGAATTCCGCGACATGCCCGAAGGGTTGACCTTGTGGGCCGGAATCCACGCCGGCGGGGATTTCTGTCCGGGTCGCAAGTGCGGGGATTATGTGGCCTGTCATCTCAACCGGGCGCGGGAACGGGCGCGGGCGGTCAATCTGGTGGTGGTGAACCATCATCTTTTTTTTGCCGATCTGGCGGTCAAGGAGGGGGGATTCGGGGAGATTCTCCCGGAATACGATGCGGTGGTCTTTGACGAGGCCCACCGGATCCCGGATGTGGCCACGCGTTTTTTCGCCATCGAGATCAGCAATTACAAACTGCGGGATCTGATCCGGGACACCCGCCGCGAGTTCGAGGAGGCTGGTGGCGGCGATGATGCATTGATGGCCGCGCTGGTCGGCATGGAAGAGGCGGCTTTCCGGTTGCGCAACGCCTTTCCTCTGGAGGATCAACGCACGGCCTTGACACCGGAGCATTTGCAACAGGAGCCGGGGCATGCCATTCACGCGGTCGAGTGGGCCGTGCACGCCCTGCGCGAGACGCTGGAACCCCATCGTCCCCGTTCGGTCGGGTTGGCCAACTGCGGACGGCGCGCCGACGAGATGCAGGAGGCCACCTCCAGAATCCGTGCCCTGAACGATCCGGCACGGGTCTACTGGTTCGAAACCCGCAACCGGGGGATTTTCCTCTCGGCAGCTCCGCTGGAGACCGGCCCGGTGCTGCGGGAACTGCTCCATCCCCGCACCAAGACCGCCATTTTCGCCTCGGCCACCCTGACCTCCTCCTCTGGTCCCGAAGGGTTTGATTTTTTTCTGGAACAGATGGGACTCGAAGTGGCGCAGGTGACGCTTTCCCGTCTGCCGGCGGTGTTCGACTATGCGACCCGCAGTCTGCTTTATCTGCCGCGTCATCTGCCGGATCCGGCGGATCCCGGATTCGGGGCGGCGGTGTTGGCCGAACTGGTGGCGCTGCTGACGGTCAGCAATGGACGCGCCTTGTGTCTGTTTACCAGTTTTCGCATGCTTGAACAGGTGCGCGAAGGGCTGGAGGGGCGGATTCCCTATCGGGTGCTGACCCAGGGAGAGGCGACCAAAGGGGCTTTGCTCGATGCCTTCAAGCAGGAGACCTCCTCGGTCTTGCTGGGGGTGTCGAGTTTCTGGGAAGGGGTGGACGCGCCAGGGGAGACGCTTTCGATGGTGGTGGTGGATCGTTTGCCCTTTGCCTCGCCGGGCGAGCCGATGGTGGCGGCGCGGCAGCGTTGGTTGACGGTGAGTGGTCGCAACGCCTTTCGGGAGATGTCGTTGCCCCAGGCGATTTTGACCCTGAAACAGGGGTTGGGGCGTTTGTTGCGCACCACGGCGGATCGCGGGGTGATGGTGGTGCTGGATCCCCGCTTGACCGGCAAATGGTATGGCCGGTTTTTTCTGGAGGGTCTGCCGGATGCGCCGGTGACCCACGAGTTGGAGGCGGTGCGCCGGTTTTTTGCATGAAGATATTGGCGATGGACAGTTCATTCGCGCAAGGTGGCGTGGCCCTGCTCGATGGCGAACAGGTGGTGGCCCGGTCGGATTTTGCCGGGAGCGAAGGGCATGTGGCCCTGCTGCCCCGGAGGGTGGATCAATTGCTGGCGCAGTCCGGTTGGCATCCGCGGGAAGTGGAGCGGATCGGGGTGACGCTGGGGCCGGGCAGTTTTTCCGGTGCGCGCATTGCCCTGGGGTTGGCCAAGGGGTTGGCCTTGGCGTTCGGGGCGCCGGTTTTCGGATGGACCACCCTGGAGGTGGTGGCCGCGGGCGCGGGCTGCACGGGCGCGGTTGCGGCAGTGCTCGACGCACGGCGTGGAGAGGTGTATGCTGGCATTTACGAAATGCGCATCGGTTGCGATCCGGTGGAGCGGTTGGCGCCGGGAGTGTGGGAGCCGGGTGCCCTGGTCGAGCGGTTGATCGCCTGGCAGCAGGAGCATGGTCCGGAACCGCTGCATCTGACCGGTGACGGTCTGGCGGTTTGGGGGGAACGATTCCTGACCCTGGGGGATCATCCGATCAAGCCGGTCGCGCCGGAGTCGTGGCCGCTGGATGTGGTGCAACTGGGCAGAATGACGGCTCGTCATGCCGCTGCTCCCCGAATGCCGATCGAGGCTCTGGAACCGGTTTATGTGCGCAAGGCGGATGCCAAGGAGCCTGCGGACCGGATGACGGGCCTCTCATGATCCGTTTGCTGCCCATGGATGCCTGGGTGCACGAGGTGGTGGCCCTGGATCAGAAAATTTCTCCGGCACCCTGGAACGCGGAGATGTTTCTGGAGGAGGCGCGACTGGGGGCCTGGCTTCAGGTGGGGGTCTCCGGGGAGCGGACACTGGCCGGATATGTGGTGGCCAGACCTTTGTTCGACGAATGGCATCTGCTGACTTTGGGCGTGGCGCCCCGGTTCCGGCGTCTGGGTTTGGGGCGTCGTCTGGTGGCGTCACTGCTGGGCGCGGCGCTGGCCAGACAGGGACGCTGCGTGGTGCTGGAAGTGCGGGTTTCGAATGTGGCGGCCCGTCTGCTTTATCAGGGTTTGGGGTTTGTGACCGTGGGCGTGCGGCGCGGCTATTATCGCCATGGCCCTTATGGCCCGGAGGATGGATTGGTCATGACCTGGGTTCCGACTGCCCATGACCCGGATGAAGGATCGGACAAAATTATTTTTGATTGACAAATTTCAAATTATAGGAAAACCTTGTGGCCTTACCGGGAGTGGTTTCCCAGACGTTGACACCAACCGAGGACAACAGCCATGCTCGTTCAAGACGTGATGACCCGCAGCGTGCGTACCGTGAAAAAGGGAGATTCCGTCCGCTCCGTGGCGGCGATTCTGTGTACCAACAAGATCAGTGGTCTGCCCGTGGTGGAGGAGGGGAATAAACTGGTCGGGCTCATCTCCGAAAAAGACATCCTCAACGGCCTTCTGCCTGGCTATCGCACCTTTTTGCAAGGTCCGATGAAGCAGGGGGATTTCGAGTCCATGGAAGCGTGCTATGAGGGGCTGCTCACCAAACGGGTGGAAGAACTCATGACCAGTCGGGTTTTTTCCGTCTCGCCCACCGATCCCATTCTGCTGGCCGCCTCCCAGATGGATCTGCATCGCTTCCGCCGCATTCCGGTGGTGGAGGATGGCGACAGGCTGGTGGGGATCGTCAGCCTGGGCGATATCCACAAGGCCATCTTCAAGCGGGAATTGGACCTGTAGGGTTCCGTCCTGCCTGACGGGTGCCGACCTGTGCCGATTTTGGTGGCGGTTGCAGGGTCGCGCACCCGTTCTCAAGGATCGAGTGAAAAGGAGTTCCTGGATGCAGCGTTTTGTATTGCTCGCCGGTCCGTCATGCGTCGGCAAAGGGCCTTTGGTCCGCAGCATGCGGTTGTTCTATCCGGACCTGATGGCCCGGTTCCAGCAACTGGTTCTGTTCAATGATCGCCCGCCGCGCCCCGGCGAGGAGGAGGGGGTGGATTGCTACTTCCGACCGCGTGGCGAAATCGAGGCTTTGCGGGGCAAGGATGGCTTTATCGTCGCTGACGTGCGCGGCGAACTCCAGGCCCTGGAGGTGGCCCAGATTCAACGGATCTACGATGCCGGACGCATCCCTTTTTTCGAGGGCAACCCCTTTGTCCCTGGACGACTGCGCGAAGCCGGACTGTTTGACACCTATCCGGCGGTTTCGATCTTCCTTTCGCCCCTCACCCAGGAAGAGATCCTTTATATCAAGTCATTGTCCATTGGCGTGGACCTGAACAAATTCGTCTCCGAGGTGCAGCGACGCAAATTGTTGCACCGCGCCGCGCGTCAGAAAATGCATCTCTCCCTGCGTGACCTGGAGGAGATCGAAAAGCGTTGCTCCAGTGCGCTCACCGAAATGCGCGAGGCCTGGAAATTCGATCATGTGATTCCGCTTTACGATGGCGAGGGCAATGACAACTGGGATGCTTATTATTATCCCATCGGCAGTGCCCGCAAGGCCATGCTCGCCTTTGCCTCGGTGCTGCGCGGAGATGAACCTCTGCTGGGCATGGATGAACCATGGAGCGAGGATCTGATCCCCTGATTCCCTGATCAAAAGGAGTTGACTGCCATGGGAAAAGAGATTGAACGCCGTTTTCTGGTAAAAAATGACGGTTGGCGCGGCCTGGGGCCAGGAGTTGATTTCCAGCAGGGATTTCTCTCCACGGTCAAGGAGCGGGTGGTGCGGGTGCGCATTGCCGGGGAGAAGGCCACCTTGACCATCAAGGGGGTTTCCGAAGGTTTTTCCAGGCTCGAATTCGAATACACGATCCCGAAAGAAGACGCCCGGATCCTCCTGAACACCCTGTGCGAACGACCCTGGATCGAAAAGACCCGCCATCGCATTCCCATCGGCGAGGTGGTGTGGGAGGTGGATGAGTTCCGTGGGGCCAACCAGGGTCTGATCATGGCCGAGGTGGAGTTGACGGACGAAAACCAGGCCGTGGATCTGCCGGACTGGGTGGGACGGGAGGTTTCGACCGATCCCAGATTTTTCAATGCCAATCTGGTCCATACCCCGTTTTCTCTCTGGGGGGCCGGGGAAAAGTTCGAGTGATCCACTGAAGCCAAGGTCAAGGATGACGGGGCATGGCCGTTTATGCCATCGGGGATGTGCATGGGTGTTTGCCGGAGTTGAAGGCACTCCTGAAGGCGGTGCGTTTTCATCCCGGACGGGATCGTTTGTGGTTTGTGGGGGATATCTTCAACCGTGGGCCGGATTCACTGGGCACGATTCGTTTCGTGCGGGATCTGGGGGAGCGCGCGGTCACCTTGCTGGGCAACCACGAGGTGCGGGCGCTCGGCGGTTTGAGTGGCCGTCCGGATCGGGGGTTTGCCCGGCAAATGGCCTTTTTCAACGACGCCCCGGATCTGCCGGAACTCTATGCCTGGTTGCGCACGCTCCCTTTGATCCATCACGATCCCGAACTGGGGGCATCCATGGTCCATGCCGGTTTTTATCCGGGCTGGAGCCGGGAGCAGGCCCAGGCCCGAGCCGATGATTTGCAGCGAATTTTTCGGGACGATGCGCGGATTGGATCGTTTTTCGCGACCTTCCCCACCACTTTCCCCGAGTCGGAACCGAATCAGGACGATGAATCGGCCCGGCTTCATTTTGCCCTGGCGGTCTTGACCCGTTTGCGCATCTGCCATCCGGATGGTCGGGTGGTGTGGTCCATCCCCGGTGAAAGCGGCGGCACGGCCTTTCGTCTCGCAGCCGATTCCCCCTATCGTCCCTGGTATCGACTGCTCGACTGGCCGGAGGATGACACGACACGGATCATCTATGGCCATTGGGCAGTGGCCGGGCTGACGCAGTACGGTCGTTTCTCGGGGCTGGACTCCGGGTGCGTCTATGGCGGCAGGCTGACGGCCATGCGTCTCGATCATCCCGATCATCCCATCACCCAGGTTGCCTGTCCCGGTTACGTCTCCCCCGAGTGAGCCGATTCCTGTTCCGCTTCCAGCAGCAATGCCCGTTCCGAGGCATCGGCATAGGCGGTCCATCCCTCCATGACCAGCGTTTCGGCCTGGTCGCGCAATGAGACCGGAATGGCTTGCGGATTGGGGGTGTCCACGGACATGGCCCCGGAACCGTCTGTGCTGGCACGGAATTCCAGAATCAATCCGGTCGGACGGTGAATGGCGCGACGTTCTTCGGGCAGGGTGATCCAGTCGGTGTGCATGGCAACCTTGGGGAAACGGGAAAAAAAGGGAGAACAGGCGGGATCGGGGGCACCTCATTCAACCCGATCCGCTTGCGGCTGGTTTGCCGGTCACTCCGGATGGGCCAGGATGAAAAATCACGGCCCTGGTCCGTTGCGGAATCCGGGGGTGCGGGGACATCGGAAAACTCTTCAAAACGGCTGACGCGGACAGGGCGGCAGGGTTTGCGGCAGGGTTTGCGATCAGTCGGGTCAGGTGGACGCTGCCCGGCGTGGCGCACTCCGGACCAAAGGTCTCCTGGGCTGTCCGGTTGGCGAAGTGAATCGTTTCCTCCTCATCCACCACCACAATCGGCTGGGGCACGCCATCGATCAACGAGAGGAGCCAACTTTCCACCTCGCGCGCCTCGGCCAGGGTTTCGGTGGTTCTTTTGGCGATCAGCACGATTTCGAGATTGGATGCCAGCAATGGCATCAACTCTTCGATGGCGGGTTGATGGTCCAAAAAGGTCGGATCCAGGGAAGCCAGTTCCAGGACACCCAACAGCCGCCCGCTGCGCATCACCGGCAGCAGCAGCAATCTGCGGGGCAGGGCGCAGCCCAGACCCGAACCGATTTGCCAGAATTCCTCCCGGGGCTGCTCGAAATGGAGCGCAACCCGGTCCACAGCGCATTGCCCCACCAGTCCATCGCCGATTTTCAGACGTTCGGGAGCCTGACCGCTGCCAAAGGCGCCGGCCAGGATCAGGCCCGATTGCCCGTCTGGCTGTTCATCCTCGACCACATAAAGCGCCGCCTGATGCAGGGGCAGAAAGCCGCTCAACTGGACAAACCAGACCTGTGCCAATCTGGCGAGATCGCGGGCCTGTTGCAAGGCGGCGGCGAATTCGGCCTGACGGTTTCTGGTCTGGGCCTCGGCCAGCAATTTTTCTGCGGTCTGGCGGGTTTCGGTGACTGCGGCGCGCCGGGAGTGGGATTCCCGGAAGGCGCGCAGGGCCAACAGCAGCAGCAGGAACAGTCCCGAACCGGTTGCCAGACCAATCGAGGTGATCACCGCCAGCGGGGTGACCGGTTCCAGATCTCCCAGCAGCACCAGGGACCAGTCGCCGGCAGGATCATTCCAGCGGATCTGGGCCGAGGAGCGGGCGAAATGGTGTCCGTTGATCCAGGTGGAATGCTCTTCAAGATCAAAAGGCAGCTTCTCGGGAAAGCCGCCGCTTTCATAGGTCTTGCCGAACTGATTCAGCCTGGTGATGGCTTCGATCCGCTCCCGGGTGGGGGTGCCGTGGATGCGAAACAGCCATTCCGGTTCGGTGGAGGCGAAGACCACCCCTTGCGGCGCAAGCAGTACGGCCTTGACCCCGAAACCGGTCAGACGCTGATCGAGTTGATCGCCCAGGAGTTTGATCACCACAACGCCGAGAATGGCATCCTTGCGCGAGGTGCCGCTGCGAATGGCATCCGCCACATAGATGCCCCGTTCGCCGGACCGGGAACCGACTGCGGGATAGACATTCTCCTTGCCGGCCATGGCCTGTTGCCAATAGGGACGGAACTTGATGTTCTTGCCGACACTGGATTCGTGATCGGTTTCGTGGACCACGATCTTTCCCCGATTGTCCATGATGTAGATGCCATCCGCCCCGAGCATCTCCCGCGCCACCTTCATCCGGGCCAGACTCTCCGCATCGTTCGGGGGACGGGTGCCCTGGACCAACTCCTTGAGCATCGGTTCGTTGAGACCAAACAGGGAGGCCACGCCCATGGCCTGACCGCGCATGGTCTCCATTTCCAGGCGGGCCGCTTCCCGTTGGACCTGGCCATCGAGCAGGATCTGAAAATCCTGTTCCATGACGGTACGGTAAAGATGGGTGGAGAGCAGACCAACCAGCAGCGCGCACAGCAGGGCCAGCAGCGTGCATTGGAGCGTTTTGTGCAACAGCCAGTCGCGCAGCGTGCTCACGGGTGAGGTCATGGGTGAGACTCCCTGGATTGGGGGAGTGGTGCCGTTGTCTTCTGGAAGACCAGCACGGCACCGATCACCTGGTGGTCCCGCAGGATGGCGGTGGTGGAATAGCTGACTGGCAGCGCCACGCCGGATGCGGTCCAGAAAATCCCCTGATCCTGGGCGCGGGGTTGCCCATCGCGCAGCGTCTCCAGGATGTGGCATTGGGCGAGGTCCGTCTGTTCTCCTTCGGGATGGGCGGCGCGGATCCAGCCGTGCAGGGGCTGACCGATGGTGGCGGTTTCGGTGGTGCCGAGCAACTCCAATGCGGCCCGGTTGACAAAGGTGATGGTTCCGACGGCATCCAATCCCAGAATGGCGCTGTTGACCGCCTCCAGAATCATCCGGCTGCGCTCTTCGGCGGCCGAGGTCAGGGTCAGCAGTTCGGTGGTCCGGGCCGCGCGCAGCAGAATGTCCAGACTCATGGCGACGATGGGCTGAAGATCGCTCAGCAGCGTGCGATCCTCGCTGCCGGGCAGGCGCTGGATGGCCAACTCCAGGATGGCGAACAGCCGTCCGCCGTGTTCCACCGGCTGGATCAGCACCGCCTGCGGGGGCATGTCACCCAGACCGGAATGAATATAAAAATATTCATTTTCGGGATGTTCCAGGATCAACTCCTGTCGGGTCAGGGCGCATTGCTGCAACAGGGGCGCGCTGGCCTGGGCGATCTCCCCGATGGTTTGACCGATGCCTCCATAGCGGGCCAGGGCGGAGAGTTGTTGGCGTTCCTCGTCCCAGAGACAGAACAGCGCCTGACCGACGGCCAGGGGGGTGGCCAATTCGGACAACAGGGTCTGGGCCAGTTGTTGCGGGGTGTGGGCCTGTTGCAGGCGGGCGGCGATATTGGCGACCAGGGTGCGGCGTGCGGTTTGGGCCTGGACGTGGCGATGGCTGTTTTCCAGTTCGGCGAAGGCCTGGGCAATCGGGCGTCGCACCAGACTGACCCGATGGAAGGCGGCCAGCATGGCCAGCAGGGCAATGGCGGTCATGACTCCGATCAGTACCGCGACCAGTTCGTCGGAGAGAATTTCAATATCGCTGACAGGCGCCAGGGTGGCCACCTGGAATTGCTGTTGATGAACCGGCAGGCGGTGCAGACCGATCTGCCACGCTCCGTTGCCCCGGATTTTTTCTCCGATGGTGAACAGTTGTTGTTCCGCAGCGGGATTGGCCAGCCGCCATGCCTCGGAGAGCAGATGCAGGCCAAGATCCTCCGGTTTTTGCAAGACCGCCTTGCGGATTGCCGCATCGTCCTTGAATCGTTCATCGTGGGGCAGGCCCAGGATTTTGCCATCGGCGGTCAGCAGCGCGACTTGTCCCCGCAGACCGTATTTTATCTGGGTGGTCAAGCGCGACATATCCATCAACAACACATCGAAAGCCACCACATAACGCACCCCGGACTCCGGATCGGTCCAGCCCGTGGAGGCGGTGATGCCCGGTTCCTGGGTGGTGGCAAAAAGATAGGGCACGGTCCAGGAGAGGTGTTCTTCCTCGGAGCGTTCCAGCGCACCGGTAAACCAGGGTCTCTGGCGCATGTCGTAGTCCTGCTCCCGCCACTCGTCACCCAGGGGGGTGCGGGCGTCCCGCCAGGAGAGCCAGTGGTGACGCTTGCCGGTTTTGGGCAGGTCGGAGAGACGGTTTTTCCAGCCATCCGCAGTCTTGAGCAGCATGATTTCCCGTCCGGCATCGCTGGCCAGATGGACACTGCTGATCAGCCCCTGCTGTCCGATCACCGGGATCATCAAGCCATTGAACGCTTCCGGGGCATCGATGTGGATCCGGCCATCCCGGCCCCACTGTTTCATGGTGAGCAGCAGGGAATCGATCTGGTTGACCAGGGCGGTGAATTGGAGAATGACCCGTTCGGCCACCTGGCTTTGTTGCAGGCGGGCATTGGCTTCGGTCAGGGGGCGCGCCTGAAGCAGATAAAACGGCAGGATGACGCCGAGAGCGGCCAGCAGCACGATCAGTGGTGTGGCCAGTCCCAATCGATCCAGCAGTTTATGGATGAGCACGGCGCTCGGTGCGCCGGAACCGCTCGTCATTCTGGTCTCTCTTGCGTCGTGAATGGTGATTTATCCCCTCTTTATAGTGGAAACTGGAGCAAAAGCCAAGTCTGGTATCACCCGATCGTCTTTTGCAACTGCGTCGCCAGGCGTTTGGTCGAGACCGGCAGCAGGGTCTTGAGTTCCTGGGCAAACAGGGAAATGCGCCACTCTTCGATCATCCAGCGCAATGCGACCAGTTCGGGATCGGTGAGGTTCTCTTTGGCGTGCCGTTCGGCCCGTTTGCGATACTCCTGCCAGTAGTGCACGGTTTCGCTGGCGTTTCTGGCATCCTTGCCCGGATCGCGGGCGCAGCGGTCGAGACGGATCACCATGGCCTGAAGATAGAGCGGCAGCCGTTCCAGCCAGGGGGTGGGCGTGGTCTGCATGAAATCGGGTGCGAGCAATTGGGTCAGTTGCTCCTGCACATCCGGCACGGCGGATTTCAACACCGGGGGCGGGGCCTGCTGGATCGCCTTGCGTACCTGGACATAGCCATCCAGAATCTTTTGCGCCAGTGCCATTCCGGCGCTCACCGCCGGAACCAGACGCCCCCGATTGGCGTGCAATCGGGCCTGGAATTCGTCCGGATCGCGGATGATCTCCCCGGCGGGGGGCAGGAAAAGTTCGGTCACGGCGCGGGTGATCACCTGATCGATCACCGTGACGTGTGGTCCCGGTCTGCCCATGGTGAGGGTGAGAAAGGCCATCGACGCTTCCCGTGACAGGGGGTGGTGGCGCCGGATGCCCTGCAACACCGAAGCGAGATGGAGCATGAACAATCGTGTCAATCCCCGCCGGGTGACCTGAATCGCGCCCACCGGATCGCTCATCAGGCGCAAGGAGACCGTATCCCCATCATCCTGCAATACCGGCGTGCCATGGATGCGGATGCCCCCTGCATCCAGGATCAGTTGTTCCGGGATCGGGCCGAAGTCCCAGCGGGTCAGGCCGGTTTTTTCCCATTCGATCTTGGGCAGTTTGATCAGCCGTTCCCGCGCATCCGGGCAGAGTTCGCTTTTCAATGCCTCCAGATCCCGCCCCCGACCCAGGATGCGGGTGCCGGACTCATCGACGATCAGGAAGTTCATGCGCAGATGATCGGGCAGGGTTTCGCCGTTCAGGGCATCCAGGGGGATGTTTTCACCGATTCTGCGTTTCAATAATTCAATTAACGTAATTTTCAATGAGCCGCTGGCCTGGGTCAACTGGCTCATGCACCACTCGGCTGCCTGGGGAAGCGGAACCAATGGACGCCGCAGCGACTTGGGCAGGGATTTCAACAGCGCCTGGATCTTGTCCTGCAACAGGCCGGGCACCAGCCACTCGAAGGGCAGGGGAGAGAGGCCGTTCAACAGCGACAAGGGAATGCGGGCATTCACACCATCATTGTTGCCGCCCGGATCGAACGTATACTCCAGGGCGAACTCCTGACCATCGATGATCAGGTGGCCGGGGAAACGCTCGCCGCTGATCGAACCGTCGTCGCGGCGCAGCACATCGTCCCGCTCGAAGTAAAGCAGGCGCGGATTGCGTTTGCGGGCCTCGGCATACCATTCGTGAAAACGCCGCGCGGTATGGATCGAATCCGGGATTTGGGCTTCGTAAAAGGCGTAGCGATCCGGATCCGAGGTCAGCAGATCGCGGCGGCGGGATTTGTGTTCCAACTCCCGGACTTCGGCGATCAGCCCCTGATTGTGGACGAAAAAGGGGGCGCTGGAGTGGAACTGTCCCTCCACCAACGCCGACTGGATGAAAATCTGCCGGGACTCCACCGGGTTGATCGGTCCGAAATGGACCTTGCGGTTGGTGATCAGGATCAGACCGAACAGGGTGACCCGCTCCAGGGCCATCACCTGGCCGGACTGTTTTTCCCAATGGGCCTGCGAATAGGCGCGGCGACACAAGGGACCGGCGGCCACCTCCAGCCATTCGGGTTCGATCCGGGCACAGATGCGGGCATAGAGCCGGGTGGTCTCGACCAGTTCACCGGCCACGATCCAGGCCGGAGGCTTGCGGTGCAAGGCCGAGCCGGGATGGATCCAGAACCGGGTTTCGCGGGCGCCGGAAAACTCTTTCTGATCGTTCTTGCAGCCGGCATTGCCGAGCAGGCCCGGCAGCAGGGCCTGATGGATCTCGGCATAGGTGGCCGGGGTTTCGTTGGGGCGCAGCCCGAACTCCAGAGACATCTCTTCGAGCTGGGTGTGAATCTCCAGCCACTCCCGCACCCGCATCCGGGAGAGGAAGTTTTCTTTGAGATAACGTCGAAAGCTGTTGTGGCCCGGATGATCGAGCCGGCCTTGCTGGATGAAGGCCCAGAGATTGAGAATGCCGATGAAATCCGACTGGGTATCCTTGAAGCGGGCATGGGCCTGCCGGGCGGTATCCCTTCGTTCCTGGGGTTCCTCCCGTGGATCGGGCAGGCAGAGAGCGGCGACCAGGATCAGAATCTCTTTCAGTCGTCCCCGTTGTCCGCCTTCCAGCAGGATCCGTCCCAATCCCGGAGGAAGCGGCAGTTTGGCCACCTGTTTGCCAATGGCGGTGAGCCGTCCATCCCCGTCGATGGCCCCGAGTTCCTCCAGAAAACGCATGCCCTGGCCAATGGCGCGACTGCCCGGAGGATCGACAAAAGGAAAGGCGTCGATTTCGCCGATGCGCATGGCCTTCATTTGCAAAATCACCGCATCCAGCGGAGTGCGCAGAATCTCCGGATCGGTGAACTGGGGGCGGGCGAGATAATCCTCCTCGGAATAGAGCCGGATGCAGATCCCTTCGGCCATGCGTCCGCACCGTCCCTGGCGCTGATCGGCGGAAGAACGGGAGATTTTCTCGATGGGCAGACGTTGAATGCGCATCCGTTCGCTGATGCGGCTGATGCGCACCAATCCCGAGTCGATCACATAGCGCACGCCAGGCACGGTGATCGAGGTCTCCGCGACATTGGTGGCCAGGATGATCCGACGCTTGGAACTGGACTGGAAAATCCGCTGCTGGTCGGCTCCGGACAGCCGGGCAAAAAGCGGCAGAATTTCCACGCCGGGTCCGGCGCTGCGGCTCAAGGTTTCGCCGATCTCCCGGATCTGTTGCTCGCCGGGGAGAAAGACCAGAATATCCCCCAGCATGCCTGGCAGCGAAAGTTCGTTGACCGCCCCGATCACCGCGCTCTCGATGCT
Organism: Magnetococcales bacterium; assembly: GCA_015234115.1. Classification (GTDB taxonomy): domain Bacteria; phylum Pseudomonadota; class Magnetococcia; order Magnetococcales; family Magnetaquicoccaceae; genus Magnetaquiglobus. Next base: position 115,897 of record JADFWP010000002.1, on the reverse strand, counting down.
CTGCTCTTCGGCCTCTTCCAGCTCCTCGTCGTCGCTGGCCTCGATCACGCGGGGACGGTAGCGGGTTTCGACCGGATAGGTGCGGCCCGAGACATCGATCACCGGGGCGTGGTCGAAGTGGCGCGAGAACTTGTCCGCATCGAGGGTGGCCGAGCTGATGACCAGTTTGAATTCCGGGCGTTTGGGCAGGATCTGCTTGAGCAGTCCCAGCAGGAAATCGATGTTGAGGCTCCGTTCGTGGGCCTCGTCCACCAGGATCATTTCGTAGCGTTGCAGCAGCCGGTCGCTTTGGATTTCGGCGAGCAGGATCCCGTCGGTCATGATCTTGACCAGCGTGGATGGGGCGGTATGATCGTTGAAACGCACCTTGTGTCCCACCAGACGGTCGGCATTTCCGCCCAGATCCTGGCCGAGAAAGTCGGCGATCGAGCGGGCCGCGATGCGGCGGGGCTGGGTCACGCCCACCATTCCGGCGCTGCCCAGTCCCAGTTCCAGACAGATTTTGGGCAGTTGGGTGGTCTTGCCCGAGCCTGTGGCCCCGCGCACGATGGTGACCGGATGTTTGCGGATCGCCTCGGCGATGTCGGCGCGACGGGCGGTGATCGGCAGCTCTTCCGGAAAACGCAACGCAGGAATGGCCGCGCGACGGCGTTCCCGTTCGGCGCTGGAGCGTTCCAGGTCCGCGCGCAGCGCCTCCAGCCGGGCCGGATCCAGCGTCGCCTCCCGCGCCTGACGGCCCGCTTCCAGCAGCCGTTTGCGCAGGGCGTGTCGGTCCCGGATCATGCATCGGGTCAGGATGCCCAGGCCGGGAATGGCGCTTGAATTCAAAGAGAAACTCCGTGCAGGTTTGGAGAGGGCCATCGAAAGCGGCAAAATAAAAGAGGGGGGCCTCAGGTGAAATAGAGATCATAGCGCACGGTCTGTCCGGAGACAACCGCCTGCGCCGGAATATCCGCCAGCGGGGGGGAGAGCCGGGGCCGTTTCACCACCACCCGTTGGCCCGAGCCGGAGAGCGCAGCCTGCAACAGGGCTGCGGAATCGGTGTCGTCGCCGACCAGCAGGCGCAGTTGGCGCATCTCTTTCTTGACCAGGGCGGCCTTGTGGCGTTCCGGGTGCATGGGATCGAGATAGACGACTGCAACGGGCGGGGAATCGGACCATCGGTGGGCGAGGTGGGCGATGGCGTCCGCGTGATGCAGTTCCATCCGTGCGGCCTCCGGGAGCGCGGCCAGCCGGGCGCGGCGCAGACCATCCGCCAGCAGGGCATGAACCACGGGCGAGCGTTCCACCATCTCCACCGGGCATCCCAGGGCGGCGAGCACAAAAGCATCCCGTCCCAGACCGGGGGTGGCATCGAGCACCCTGGGACGCACTCCGGCTTTCAGTCCCACGGCCCGCGCCAGGGTCTGGCGCAACCCCTCCTGACGCCGCGCCTTGGCAATGGCCTCCGAAAATTCCACAAAGACCGGTTGCCCCCGGCCCTGGAGACGGGCCACCAACTCCAGTCGCGTGGCGGTGAGGTTCAGAACCAGTCGATTGTCGCATTCCGTCCAGTCGCATCCCTCCAGGCCGAGCCGTTCGGCCAGGGCGCGGGCTGCCGGAAGCTGATCAGGCTCCTGGGCAGTGACCACGACTGCGGATTGGGGGGAGATCATGCGCGCCATTCCATCCGGTTGCCGGGTGCCGTCACGCCGACCCGGCGGGCAACGGCTTGCCCGATTCGCTGCGCCGGGGGTGGATCCGCTCCCGGCCGAGCAGTTTGCGCAGTTCATCCAGCAGCGCGCCTTCCGGAGCGACGCGGAAATCATCGCCGAACAGCAACATTCCCAGCCGGTCGGGCAGCCGCAACTCCAGCACCACCCGACAGGTGTTGCCATGATAACGTTGCAGAATCTCTTTCAAGCGGGTGGTGACGCCTGGGGTCAGGGTCAGGGCGTCGGCCTGGATCAGCAGTTCCCGGCAGCCATCGCGCCGCAAGGCGTTGAGATCGAAAATCCGTTCGGCGGTGATTTTCGGTTCATCCTCGCCGGTTTCCAGATTGCCCTCGATGATCACCACCCCGTCGCCTTCCAGCAGCGTCTGGCACCCGGCATAGACATCGGCGAAGACCACCACCTCGATCTGGTCCTCCAGATCTTCCAGGGTGACAAAGGCCATGCGGTCTCCCTTGCGGGTGCGATGGAGTTTGCGTTCGGCGATCACTCCGGCCACCCGCACCTTGGGAGGTTGGCTCTCCCCTCCGCGACCGCGCTGCAATTTGGCGCGGGCAATGGGGGCAATGCCGTATTCTTTCAGTTCCGCAGCATCCTTTTGGGCCGGATGGCCGGTGATGTAAAAACCGATCGCCTCTTTTTCGCAGGTGAGTTGCTCGTCCAGATCCCATTCCGGCACCTCCGGCAGGGGTTGGTTGCTCTCCTCTTCCTCCTGATCGCCGAAAAGATCCAAAAAACCTTTATCTTTGTCGTCACGCCGTTTCAGGGCCGTGGCCACGATTTCCGGCAAACCGGCCAGCAGTGCCGCCCGGTTGGTGGACAGGCTGTCGCAGGCTCCGGATTTGATCAGGCTCTCCAGCACCCGGCGGTTGAGTCCGGTGGCGGCAATGCGCTGGCAGAGATCGCGCAGCGAACGAAACGGACCGCCGGTTTCACGCGCCTTGACCAACGCCTCCATCGCCCCTTCGCCGACATTTTTGATGGCTGCGAGGCCATAGCGCACACTGTTGTTTTCGACCGAGAAGACGATTTGTGAATGGTTGATGTCCGGCGGCAGCACCGGCACCTTCATGGCGCGGCATTCGCGGATGAACTGGGCCAGTTTGTCGGTATTGAGCAGATCGCAGGTCAGGGTGGCGGCCATGAACGCCACGGGATGGTGGGCCTTGAGCCAGGCGGTCTGATAGGAGATCAGCGCATAGGCCGCCGAGTGGGATTTGTTGAAACCGTAGCCGGCGAATTTTTCCATCAGGTCGAAGATGTATTCCGCCCGCTCCTTGGCGACCTGATTGGCCAGCGCCCCGCGCACAAAGATTTCCCGTTGCGCGAGCATTTCGGCGGGTTTCTTCTTGCCCATGGCCCGACGCAGCAGATCGGCCCCGCCCAGGGTATAATCGGCGAGCACCTGGGCGATTTTCATCACCTGTTCCTGGTAGAGAATCACCCCATAGGTTTCGCGCAGGATCGGTTCCAGTTGCGGCAGGGGATAGACCACGGCCACGCGACCATGTTTGCAGTTGATGAAATCATCCACCATTCCCGACCCGAGCGGACCAGGCCGATAGAGGGCCACCAGGGCGATGATGTCTTCGAAGGTGTCCGGGGCCAGTTTTTTCAGGATGTCGCGCATGCCGGAGGATTCCAACTGGAACACTCCCCGCGTCTGGCCTCCCTGCAACAGCTTGAAGGTTTGGGGATCGGCCAGATCGATGGTATTGATGTCGATGGGCGGCAATCCCTGGCGTTCCGGGCTGTGGTTGACCAGCTTGAGCACGTCGTCGATGACCGTCAGGGTCTTGAGACCCAGAAAGTCGAACTTGACCAGTCCGACCTTTTCCACATCGCCCATGTTGAACTGGGTCACCGGCATGTCGGAGCGCGGATCGAGGTAGAGCGGCACCATGTCGGTGAGCGGCCCGTTGGCCATCACCACGCCGGCGGCGTGGGTGCCAGCCGAGCGGGGCAGACCTTCGAGGGCCAGGGCCAGATCGAGCAACTCCTGGACTTCGGGTTCCTCCTGGACCAGCAGCTTGAAGCGGTCTTCCTGGTCGAGTGCCTCCTTGAGGGTGATGCCGAGAATGTTGGGAATCAGTTTGGCAATGCGATCCACCTGGCCATAGGGGAATTGCAACACCCTGCCCACATCCCGCACCGCCATGCGGGCCTGGAGCGTGCCGAAGGTGATGATCTGGGCCACCCGGTCGAATCCGTATTTTTCCTGAACATAGTGGATCACCCGTTCCCGTTTATCCATGCAGAAATCGACATCGAAGTCCGGCATGGAGACCCGTTCCGGGTTGAGGAACCGCTCGAAAAGCAGTTGATAGCGCAACGGATCCAGATCGGTGATGTCGAGTGCCCAGGCGGCCACGGAACCGGCTCCGGAACCGCGTCCCGGTCCCACGGGAATGTCGTTTTTCTTGGCCCAGCGGATGAAATCGGAAACGATGAGAAAATAGCCCGGAAATCCCATCTGCACGATGACATCGAGTTCGTAGTCGAGTCGTTCGCGGTAGTGTTTGGCCACCTCCTGGAACTGTGCCGGGGCGGTGAGCGGAGCGACGATGGTCGCGAGTCTTTTTTCCAGTCCCTGTTCCGCTTCGCTTTTGAGCCAGGAGGCCAGATCCTGTCCGTCGGGCACCTGGAAGTCCGGCAGCACGGTTTTGCCCAGTTCCAGCCGGAAGTTGCATCGTTGAGCGATTTGCAGGGTGTTTTCCAGCGCCTCGGGCAGATCCGCGAACCGGGCGCTCATCTCCTCCGGTGAGGCGAAGTGGCGGCGGTCGTTGATTTGAGGACGTTTTTCGTCGATCAGGGTAAAACCGGTGCCGATGCAGATCAGGGCCTCGTGGGCGCGGTGATCGCTTTTGTCGAGAAAGTGGACATCGTTGCTGGCCACCAGGGGCAGATCGAGTTGATAGGCCAGTTCCACGGTCTGGCGGATCAGATCCTCTTCGTCCGGTTCGCCATGGCGGTGGAGTTCCAGATAGAATCCGGGCGCATCGTGGCTGGCATCATGAAAGAGCGTGGCCAGTTCCCGGGCCGCCTCCTGGGCCAACTCCGGGCGTCCGGCAAGCAGCAGGCGTCCGACCGCTCCCTTGGGGCCTGCCGACAGCGCGATCAGCCCCTCCTTGTGGCGTTGCAACAGTTCCCGGTCCACCCGTGGTTTGTCGTGGCTCCCTTCGAGATGACCGGCGGAGACCAGACGGGTGAGGGAACGCCAGCCCGTGGCATTGCGGCACAGCAGGATCAGCTGGTCCCGGACCTCCTGATCCGGACGGCAGCTCTTGTCGTGGCGGTCGGGCACCACATAGACCTGGGCGCCCAGAATGGGTTTGATGCCGGATTTGAGACAGGTCAGATAGAACTGGACCGCCGCGAACAGGTTGCCCTGATCCGTGAGCGCCAGGGCAGGCATGCGCAACTGTTTGGCGCGCGCGATCAGGGCATCCAGGCGGACCGTGGAGGTGAGCAGGGAATGGCAGGAGTGGACATGCAGATGAATGAACAAAGGTCATTCGACCTTTTTGGGGACAGGGCTGCCGACCGGATCGGAGGGCTGGTTGCCTGCGGTCTTGGCAGGGGTATCCGTGATTTTCTTCAGGCTGGGCGGGATCCAGTGATCGGCCAGGTCACGGGCTTTGGAGAGTTGCTCCCTGGTGAGATCCTTGAGCATCTGGGCCTGTTTTTTCAGGGCGGAGGGGTCTCCCTGCGACACGGCGAGTTGCAGCCACATGGCGGCCTGGATCAGGTCCTGTTCCACCCCCTGACCGGCGGCGAGCATGTTGGCCAGCAGGGTCTGGGCCTTGGGGAACTCCTGTTCGGCGGCCTTGCGGATCCAGCTTGCGGCCTGTTGTTCGTCGCGTTCGGTTCCCTGGCCGTCGCGCAGCGCGAGACCCAGATTGTATTGCGCTTCGGCCAATCCCTGTTCGGCGGCCAGGCGCAGCCATTTCACGCCCTCTTTGGCATCGTCGAGGATGCCTTGGCCATTGCGATGAATCTCGCCAAGGGCAAACTGGGCCTCGGGCGATCCCTGTTCGGCGGCCAGCCGGAACCACTTGACCGCTTCCTGGTCATCCTTGGGGGTTCCCTTGCCATCGTGGTGCATTCTGCCAAGCTGGTACTGGGCTTCGGCGTGTCCCTTGTCTGCCGCCATGCGATACCATTTGAGCGCGGCCTTGTAGTCCCGAGGCACACCCAGGCCATCACGAAAGATCATGGCGACATTGTTCTGGGCCTCGATCACGCCCTGATTGGCTGCCCGGAGGGTTTCATCCAGTTTTTGCATGCTTTCGTATTCGGCGGCCAGGGGAGGAGAGAGCAGCAACAGGGACAGCAACAGCCATTGGGATGGGGATCCGGACAGTGGCCATGGTTTGTACATGATCGGCTCGTTCCTGAGATGTTTTTTGTTTTCGGTTCATGGGTTGCTTCAGTTTACGATCTTTTCGGAGTGAATGCAACACCAAGCCGATTGAGAATCAGGGCAAAAAAGGGGTCGGCGGACAACTTTTGAAACTGCCATCCCAAGTGCCTTTGGCATTGGAGACATCCGGCCAGGCTCCAGGCATATCCTGAAAACCAGGTGAACTCCAGCGAGGGCAGACCGGCGGTGAAGCAGCCGGGTGCATGACGAAAGCAGCCGATTTCGAACAGGACGCCATGCGGATTGAAGAAAGTATGGGTATGGCTCGACTGAACGGCGATGCGTTGGGAAGGATAGGTGATTATTTGTTTGCACGCGGTGCAACGGAGAGGGTTTTCCGGTTCCGGTTCATGGAGCGCAGGGGTGGCGTTGGGAGCGGGGAGGGAGGGGGTAGATGGGGTAGAGGGGGTGTTTGGGGCGCGCAATTGCCAGCAGGGGCGATTCTGACTTACGATAATTGAATTATTGTAAGTCAGAATCCCATTTTCAGGGGGAAAATGGGGCGTTCTCTGCATCATCATGAGGGATACAATGGGGGCAGGGTCGGCGAGGTCGGCGAGGTCGGCACGGTCGGGAAACGCATCCTGGAGGCGCGTGGGTGAGCATCCCGCACCGAACGATAGGCCGCCCAGAGACTCTCCCCATGCCAGGAGCTGGGCGTGCGACCGTAAAGCGCGGCGTTCAATCGTGCCATTTCTGCAACCAGCGCAGTGGAACGCATCCAATCCGGCAGAGCCATCAGGGCGGTCCGGGCCGCGACCGGATCATGGTTCCGGCAGGCGCGCTGCAACGCCTCTTCCGTTTCACGCGATACCGGCAGCGTTTCATCCGGCTTGCCGACGGGTGTACTCGTTACCTTTATTGTACGCTGGCGATACATGCGATACCACCAGAGCAGGCCGGTTCCCAACCAGCCCGTACCCAATGCCAGGGCCACCCATGGCCAGATTCCGGCGGTTGCGGCATCCGGGGGGGGCGGTGCGGGTGTGGTGGCGGCAACGGGCGGCGCGGGTTGTCGGGTCGGCTCCGCTCCGGCGGGCAGTGGGGCATCGGCGGCAGGCACCGGGGGTGTGACGGCGGAGTTGACCGCCGGGGCGGGGGCGGGCGTGGATGATGGGCCGGTGGCCGAGGCCGGAGCGGGCAGCACCGTCACCCGTCGTTCCGGCAGGCGCGCGGTGTCCGGCTGTTGCCGATCGATGTTCCACCAGGGAATTTCGATTGCCGGCAGGGTCACTTCACCCGGTGCGGTGGGAATCAGGGCGATCTTCTCCTGCCGCTTGCCGATGATTCCGGTGTGCTCTTTTTGATTTTCCAGCAATGGCCGGTCGGGATAGAGCTTGATGCCATCCGGGTTTTTCAGAGGAATATCCGCCAGATGCGCCGAGGTCAGGCCATCGGCGATCAGCGTCAGGGTGCGGGTGATCGGCTCGCCCACCTGGAAACGGGGGGGATCGGGATTCCATTTCTCTTCCAGAATCAGCCGATGGGCCGGAAGCCAGGCACCCTGCCAGTTCGCGGGCTGGGGTTTGGTCTCCAGCCGGATCGGTTCGGTGGCGAGTCGGATCGTGCGGCCGGGTCGGCCCGGACCCAGGGGCAGATTCTTGAAGAACGGATCGTTGAGGAGTTCCTTCAACAGATTGCTTCCTCCTCCCTGACCGGGCAGTTGCACGGTCACCGGGATGGCCGCGATCACCAATGGCCCGCTGCGTTGCGGAAACAGGGCGTAACGCCGTTCCGAAACCAGATAGCGTTCTCCCTGGCGTTCGCGCTCGTAGGCCTGGTCGGCACCGAGCTTTTCGATGATCGCATCCCCGGATTCCAGGGTGGGATCCGGCATGCTGGCCCCGGCAATGGGCACGGCATTCAGGAAACGCACGGTCAGCAGGAGCTGCTCCAGCAGATGGGGCGCGGGATTGCTCACCTCCGCCTCGACCAACAGTCCGGACTCGGTTTGCTCGGAGCGGTTCTTGCGGGTGGTTTGCCCTCCGGCGGGAAGAATGTTCACGGTCAAAGGCGTGCTGTGATCCTTGCCAAAGGAGATGACCGGAATCACGATTTCGCCGCTGCGCTTGGGCATCAACTCCAGCCTCCAGGTGATGGAGTGGCTTTTGTGACCATTGAGAAACTGGAAATTGCTGCTCTTGCCCTGGTCGAGAATTTCGAACTCTTTGGCAAGCGGGCTGAAATCCGGTTCGGCATCGGGACTTTCGGCAGTGGAAAAGATCAGCGCGAAGGATTCGCTCTGCACCACCGGATCACGGGAGGCGCGCACCTGGATTTCGGCGGCTTCCAGTACGCCGCTTCCCAGCCAGAGACCCAGCAGACAAAAGAACACGGTCAGGGGTTTGCAGGGGGTCACCATGGTTCAGACTCCGGGCGTGATTTTCCAAGCCTCTGGTATTGATAGAGAAATTTTCGTCGCAACAACCCACCCGGATCGTCTGGAATGCGCCGCAGCCATTGTTCCTCTGCCTGTTTGGCTTCATCCCGCTCTTCCGCTTCGGCAGCGACCGGTGGGGAGGATTTTGTCCCGGCAGGAGGGGAAGCGTCTGGAGCCGCCTGACTCTCTTTCGATAATTGATTTTTCGTATCTTTGGCAGCCGGTTCCGGCTCGCCTTTTTCCCGATTCCGCTCGCTTTTGGCGCCTTCGGAAGGCGTTTTTTCCTCTTTGCCCTTTTTCCCTTCCTGTTCCTCTTTTTTATCCTGATCCGATTTGGGAGCGGTTGACGCGCTCTTTTCTCCATCCTTCCGGTCCTCCTTCTGATCCGCAGGATCGGAAGAATCGGCAGGCTTGGACTGCTTTTCAGGGGGTGGTTCCGGCGGCTGGTGCTGTTTTTGGACCAGTTCCCGATTGTGGCGGGCGTCGGCGTGTTGGGGATCGCGTTTCAGGGCTTCGTCATAGGCTCGCACGGCTTCCTCCAACCGGTTGAGCTGCGCCAGGGCATTGCCCCGGTTGTACCAGGCATCAGCATGATCCAGGGGTTCCAGGGCGTGCAGCGACTCTTCGAAGCGTCCGGCACGATAGAGCGCCGCCGCTTTCCAGGCCGGATCGGTAAAAAGTTGCGCGGCGGCATTGGGATCGGCCGCCGCCCATTGCTCGGCCCCTTGCTGATCCGGGCGTTGCCAGGGAGAACCCCATTCCAGGGCCGAGGCCGATTGAGTCCATGCCAACACCAGCCACCAGGCCAGCACCCCGCGTCGGAATCCCAGGGCGGCCAGCGGAATCACCAGCAGCAGCAGCCATGGTCCCTCCTCGTGCCAGAGATCGGCGGTCAGGGTGGTTTGTTGGGGGGGGGCGTCGAGCGGACCGGCAGCCTCATCGGCCAGCAGGTGTTCCAGATCGCTTTCATCGGTGGTCAGACGGGCGTAGCGTCCTCCTCCCTCCTGGGCCAGGATGCGCAACGGCGCTTCGTCGAGGCGCGGAATGACGATCGCTCCCTGGGCATCCTGGACGAATCCCCCGGATGGGCGTGGAATCGGTCCCCCCTCGGCGGTTCCCACGGCCAGCACCGCAAGCCGATGACCTTGCTGGTAAAACTGACGTGTCTGCTCCCGTGTGCTGGCCGAAAGCTGACCATCGGTGATCAACAGGGCCATCCCTCGGGCATATCCGGCCTGGGCGAGCATCCGTTGGGCCAGGGCGATGCCCAGCTCCGGATGGCTGCCGGGAGCGGGCATGAGTTCGGTCGAAAGGGCCTGAAGCTGGGCGCGGATGGTCTCGGTATCCGAAGTCAATGGCGTGACGGCAAAGGCCTCGCCAGAAAAAACGATCAATGCCGTGGTCCCTTCGCGCCGTTTTTGCAGCAGATCGGCGATTTTCAATCTGGCCCGTTCCAGTCGGCTGGGCTTGAGGTCCGTGGCCTCCATGGAAAGCGAGAGATCGAGAATCATCACCAGGGGGGTCTGTTTCTGATAGACCGGTTGGGGGAGTTTCTGCCAGACCGGACCGGCCAGGGCCAGAAGGGTGAGCGCAACGGTGAACGTGATCAGCAGTGGGCTGCGTCGGTTGCTGCGGACCGCATCGACCCGACGCAACAGGGCAGGGAGCAGGTGGGGATCGCAGACCCGATGCCAGTCATTTCCCGCGCCAGTGTGACGCCGGAGCAGCACCCAGAGGGGAAGCAGCAGCGGTATGGCCAGCAGCCACCAGGGACGCAGCCAATGAAAATTTTCGATCATCGGCCCCGCCTCTTGCGGTTGTGGGTTGCGAGCAGCACGACGGCCAACAGCAGGGCCGGGGCCAGCAGCCAGAAATAGAGCGCGCGAATGGGACGATGGGTCTGTTGTTCACGGACCACCGGTTCGAGTTCATCGATCAGGCGATAGATCTCCTCCAGCCGGGCGGTCTCTTTGGCCCGGAAGTAGCGGCCATGGGTCAGTTCGGCCATCCGGGTGAGGGTGGTTTCATCGAGGTCGGTGGAGGGATTGACCTTCTGGGTGCCAAAGAGGGTGCGCAGGGTCATTTCGTCCGCGCCAACGCCGATTGCATAGATCCGGATCCCCTCTTCGGCGGCCATTTCGGCCGCCTTGAGGGGCGCCACCACGCCTGCGGTGTTGGCGCCATCGGTGAGCAGGATCAGGGCGCGGCTGTTTTTGGGGCCGGTCCGGAATTTCTTCACCGCCAGTCCAATGGCCTCGCCGATGGCGGTCTCTTTGCCAGCCAGTCCGATGACCGCCTCTTCCAGCAGATGGGCCGTGGTTTCGCGATCCAGGGTCAGAGGCGCTTGCAGATAGGCGTTGAGGCCAAACAGAATCAACCCCACCCGATCCCCAACCCGACGGCGGATGAAATCGGCTGCCACCTGTTTGGCCACGGTGAGCCGGTCGATGGGTTGATCGTTGAGTCGGAAATCCTTGGTTTGCATGCTGCCGGAGAGATCCACGGCCAGCATCAGATCCCGACCACTGGCCGGAAGATCGATGGGTTCTCCGAGCCAGGCCGGTCGGGCCGCCGCCGCGATCAGCAGCACCCAGGCCAGCATGGCCATGATCCACGCGCCGCGACCGGAACGGGAAGCGCGCCGGGGGGCAGAGATGAAACAATCCTCGAAGTCTGCGATGCAGGCAATTTCCAGAACCGCTTCCGGCGGCTGATGCACCGGTTTGACAAAGCGTCGCACCAGCCACGGCAAGGGCAGGAGCAGAAACATCCAGGGCCATTCAAAGTGGAGCATGCGTGCAAGGTGGATGGGGTTGGTTTCTGGATGGGATGGCCATTTTCGCAACCCAGAATAGACCCCAATCCCCCTGAAATCAAGGGAGGACATCGGACTTCCCAGGGCACAGAATGCCATCTTGTTGAATCCGACACCCCATACAAACAGGTTATCTTCCTGCGCATTTCTAAATTTTTATTTATAAATACCAATATATTTATAATTGATTGTCTGGTGTTTTTAACAAAAATCATCGTCAGGTCGTATTGGTTTGGATTACCGTCTGACCTTCCACTCTCTCAGCCTTTAGCGTTCCACGTCATCGCGTTATGTTGAACTCGGCAAGATTGCAAATATTTGCAAATGTATTCCTGTTTCAAGTCAAATTTGAAACATATTGCTTCATACTATCACATATTCCAAACTCAGTGATGTAAAACCCGTTCAAGCTGGTCAGAGAAAAGCGTTTTTTGTTTAAATTATTGGGTTGTGTCACGATTCTGCAGAAGAATTGATTTTCTTGTGCCGGTATTTATTTTTTTACTGAATATTTAATTTTATTATATATCAATCAGATCATTAAGTTTTGATGAGTGATTGACTGGCAGAGTCAACCAATCAATTTTGCAATGGCACTAAATTTGCTTTAATTTTAATAACATATAAGGGGATTGCATTTTGGTTGTACTGGAGTTCGGTACAATGCACTTTGAATCAACGGTATTCGCTTTGGCAGCGGTGCTTGATGCACCGATTGCATCAACCCAACCAAGGATCACATCATGAATATGCCCACACCCAAATTCGCTGTTGCCATTTATGACGAACACAATCAGGCAGAAGCCGCCGTAAAGGAGTTGCAACACGCCGGATTCGACATGAAGAAAATCTCTATCATCGGTCGTGAATACCACATGGAGGAACATGTGGTTGGTTTCCTGAATGCCGGTGATCGCGCAATGGTCTTCGGCAAGTTTGGCGCATTGTGGGGCGGATTGATGGGGATTTTATTCGGATCTTCGATGTTATTCGTCCCGTTGTTGGGCCATTTGATCATTCTTGGCCCGGTTGCGGCCACGATCTTTGGCGGTCTGGAGGGCGCGGCAGTGGTCGGTGGTGTTAGTGCCTTTGTCGGTGCGATGTTTTCGTTGGGAATTCCCAAAGACTCGGTGCTGCGCTACGAAACCGCGTTGAAGGCAGACAAATTCATGCTCGTCGTGCATGGCGGCGAGCAGGATATCTTCCGTGCGCGGGAACTGCTGGAGACTTCGGGTATGTCCTCGTTTGATCATCATGGAACAACTGAGGCTCTTGAATTATAATGCTGAGTCGCAATCCAGGACTTTAAAATAGGAATGAGAAATTAACAGATGCAATCTCATTCGTCGATGCGGTCCTTTCAGGAACTGTCAGCATCATGCCAGCCTTTGCGAACGATCCCGCCACGTCTGCTCCGGTGACCAGTGATCGTGGCACAGAATGCCTTGGAAGCTCGAAAGCACGTCCATCTCATTCACGGCTTCTCTACCCCGCCTGGCATGCGGGCAAAGCAATGTGAGTCGGTCGCTGGACCGGGAGTGCAGTCGTGTTCTTTGACTGCGATGTTGATGCCGGTTTTATCGGCATGGCCTGAAAGTAAGAAATGCATGTTTCAGTTTGTGTCGGGAGTGTGTTTATCATGAAAAAATCAGGAAAATTTGCTTCAGTGTTCTTTTGTGCCGTTTCGATGCTGTACATGGTCGGCTGTGCTGCCACAATGACACAAGAAGGCACTGGAGAATACTTTGACGATAGCGTCATCACCGCCAAAGTGAAGACCGCCATACTTGATCATCCTATGCTGAAAGTCGCCGAAATCAACGTCGAAACTTTCAAGGGAGTGGTTCAACTGAGTGGCTTCGTGAGTTCACAGGCCGAAGCGAAAAAGGCGATTGCTGTGGCACAGGGCGTAGGCGGCGTATCATCCGTCAAGAACGATATGCGTATCAAGTAAGACGCTCTTCGCTGTTTCACATGAGCAGGGAGAAGTTTAACTTGCCCGCGATGAGGCAGGCCATGGTGATTGCAGTTGGTATCCGAGCGATAGACTCCGGCTTCGCGCCTTGGCAGCCTGGAGCAGGCTGTTGAAGCCCTCAACCAAACCGGTGATCAGGCCACTTACGAACCAATCGAGCACATCATCCTGGTGGTTCTTGATGGTTTTGGTGGCAGCAACAACGGGCGGAAGACGACTACTCAATACCAGAAACATTATTCATCATTCACTCTGAATTGCGAGGAATCACTATGAGAAATCCGAGATATGCAAGCAACATCATGCTGGTCGTGGGCTTACTTTTCGTTTTGAGCCTCTCGGCATGCGCGACGACAGCACAACAAGAGGAAGGATGGACAGCCAACAACGGTTACATCCAATGGCATCCTCAAGTCGGCAAACAGGTTCTCTCCACCATGGGAACACAGTGCTATTTTTGTCAGAAGGCCAAAGAGACTCATGTCATCAGCGACAACGTGCCAGTCCAGCCGTCCAACACCCCAGGTCCCGTAACCAAAGAAGAAAACAAATGTCCATCCCCCCCGTATGGTGCTCAAGTCGATGCCGACGGATGCTGGATTCTGAAGAATCTTCATTTCAAATTCGACAAATCTGACATTGATCCCAAGGCCTACCCGATTTTGGACGAAGTGGTCACGGTGTTGAACAACACAAGAAACGCCAATGTGTTGATAGAGATTCATGGCCATACGGATAGCACTGGCACCGTTGTCTACAATGATGGCTTGGCGATGAGACGCGCCACTGCCGTGCTGAACTATCTGCTTAAACATGGCGTTGACACACAACGACTGACTGCGGTCGGCTTCGGACTCCACAACCCCATCGCCTCCAACGACATCAAAGAGGGTCGGGCACTTAACCGGCGGGTGGAGTTGAAACCAAAAATGTAATCTATTGCAAGCGATCACGGGGGAAGGTGATTGTTTGTCTTGAACTGAGGGGCTGGACATAGGGTTCACGGATGTGATCCTGTCGCGCCAGAAACGCGGCCCATTAGGGCATCGTGGACTGCCGACATCTGCCATCCTCCTCAAGCGGTTCAAGATGCAGCCGTATAACACATGACCTGAATTTTATCGACGGACGGCCAAACCAGCACCCTTTCGGGATGCATCGTTGGTCAGCAGGGTCCAGGGGCCATTGGCCCCTGGTGGGGTCCAGAGAGGCCAAACCCTTGAGACTTTTCGGCATCACCCCCCCGGTGGCCGCAGGCGATACCTTTGGGCCAAAAACGCATGATCCCGAAAGGGTTGCGGTTTAGGATCCTTACGGAACTCCCGCCAGATTTTCCTTTGACTCCGTGCCCCCAAAGGGGGCAACATGGCCAACCATCCAACAGCCTTTCAGCCAAATCAAGGAGTTCTCCATGTTGAAGAAACTGACAGTCGTATTGCTCACTGCGACGGTTGCTTTGGCGGGCGTCGCGTTTGCCGATGACCTGAAGTGTGGCGCAGACCCGGCCAATCCGGATGCCGAATGTGGTGCTGGCACGGTTTGTATTCTGGCCATGAACCCACCGGTTTGCAAGCCGCCGTTACCCGCCGGGCAGGCCTGCAAGCGCGACAAGGTGTGCGCATCCAACAAGTGCGAGAAGCCGGACGGCGCCAAGCCGGAAGACAAAGGCGTCTGCAAGTAAGCCGGGCTGTTGCGAAAGATTAAGGTGTCCATGAGAATCAGACCAAACCAGACGACGCGAGACGTTGGCGTGTCATTGAGCGTCGAGGAACCGGTTCTGTGTTTGGTCCAACGCGCGCCGTGGCGGCATTTGCAAACAATCCCGGCCCGGTTTCGGATCCATGGGGATCCGGATTCTGCTCCATTCCCCCGGAATTCGACCTTCCGGGGGATTTTTTTTGTTCCAGGCTGCCAATTCGACAGGCTATGGGTTGCGTTCCAGGTCGCGAGCGGGTATAGTTCCCGGCTGTTTTCCTGTCGCTTGGAAGCGGACCCTCAGCCTGACCGGGCCAACGCCCTCCGCTAGCGATCTGACGCGATCCATTCGTCCCTTTTATTTCGGATTGTCACGTCCATGTCCATCGAAAAAATGCGTATTTTTTCCGGTACAGCCAATCCCGAATTGGGCCGCCGGATTGCGGAGTACCTCTCGGTGCCCATGGCGAATGCCACGGTCCGACGCTTTGCCGATGGCGAGATTTTCATTCAGATCGACGAAAATGTCCGCGGACGCGATGTCTTCGTGATGCAGCCCACCTCGAATCCGGCCAACGATCACATCATGGAGTTGCTGATCATGGTGGATGCGTTGCATCGCGCTTCGGCTGGACGGATCACGGCCGTGATTCCCTATTACGGCTATGCGCGTCAGGACCGCAAAGAGGCGGGTCGCACCCCGATCACGGCCAAACTGGTGGCGGACCTGCTCGACGCCGCCGGGGTCCAGCGGGTGCTGACCGTGGATCTGCACGCCGGACAGATTCAAGGCTTTTTCAATATGCCGGTCGATAATCTCTACGCCACGCCGGTCTTGCTGGCTGCGGTGCGCAAGTGGGGAATCGAGGATGCGGTGGTGATCTCGCCGGATATCGGCGGTGTGGTGCGCGCCCGCTCCTATGCCAAACGGCTGCATGTGGATCTGGCCATCATCGACAAACGCCGTCCGGCTCCCAATGTCGCCGAGGTGCATCACATCATCGGCGAGGTGGAAAACAAACATTGCATCATCGTCGATGACATGGTAGATACCGCCGGCACCCTGACCAAAGCCGCCGAAGCCCTGTTGCGCCACGGCGCTCTTTCCGTGGCAGCGGTCTGCTCCCACGGGGTGCTTTCCGGACCGGCCATTCAACGGATTCAATCTTCGGTGTTGAGTCGCCTGCTGGTGACCGACACCATTCAACTGTCGCCCGAGGCCATGGCCTGTCCGAAAATCGAAGTACGCAGCGTGGCTCCTTTGCTGGGCGAGGCGATCCGCCGCATCTGCGACGAGGAGTCGGTAAGTTCCTTGTTCGTGTGAAATCAACCGCTGATCGTCCGTCCGGGGGGATCAGGCTTATTTTCTTGTGAGGAGTGGTATCATGGCTATGATTCAGGCTCAAACCCGCGATGATCTTGGCAAAGGGGCCACCCGCCTCCTGCGTCGCAACGCTCGCGTTCCCGCAGTGCTCTACGGTGGCACTCGGCCCAACCGCAATCTCTCGTTGGACCAGAAGGATCTGCTCAAACTGCTGGATACCGAAGGATCCGGATTGCGCACCCATCGTCAGGACATGGTGATCGATGGCGATATCCGCGTCGCCGTGTTGTTGCGCGATTATCAGATCCATCCCGTGAGCGGCATGCCCGTGCATATGGATTTCATGCGGTTCGATCCGGATCAGATCATCCACGTCCGGGTGCCGATCCGCGTGAGCGACGAGGCCAAAGCCCCTGGCATCAAGGCGGGCGGCGTGCTGGAAGTGATCCAGAAGGATGTCGAAGTCCATTGCCGGGCCGATGATCTGCCCAACTTCATTCCGGTTTCGGTCGCCACTTTGGATGTGGGTGATGCGATCCATGTCAAGGATCTGCAACTGCCCAAGGGGGTCGAGATCCCGACCGAAGAGAACTTTACCGTGCTTACCATCGTCGGCTCCCATGCCGAAGCCACCGACGCCACTGTCGAAGGTTGATGCGATCCGGTTTGCTTCCCGAGTCCTGTTCAGGTTGACGGCACCATGAAACTCCTGGTCGGACTCGGGAATCCCGGTGAGCAATATGCCCGCACCCGCCACAATCTGGGTCAGGATCTGCTCGCCGAGGTGGTCCGTCGCTTGGCACTGCCATCCGGCAACAAGCGATTCCAGGGACTATTCGGCGATGGCCGGATTGACGGCGAACGGGTTTTTTGGCTGATTCCCGAAACCTACATGAATCTCTCCGGCGAGTCGGTGGGGGCGGCGGTTCGTTACTTCCGTCTGCAACCCGCTGACGTGATCGTCTTGCACGATGATGTGGATCTGGCCCTTGGCAAGGTCCGCATGAAAATCGGCGGTGGCAACGGCGGGCACAACGGCCTCAAGTCCATTCAACAGATTCTCGGCACGCCGGATTTTGTCCGCATTCGTCTGGGCGTCGGGCGTCCTCCGCCCGGCATCGACACGGCCCGTTTTGTCCTGGCCGGATTCACCCCTGAAGAACATCTGATCCGCAACCGGTTGCTGGAGCAACTCCCGAAGGTCATGCCCCGGATTCTTCAGGGGGATCTTGGCGGAGCCATGAACCAGTTGAGTCAAAACCTGAACGCGGCGCAGTGATGCAAGGTTCGGATTCGCTCCGCCCCCTGATGCGGATTGCCGGTGCCGCCAGGACGGATCGCGGCCAACCGGTCTTTTCGGATCGCGTCATGGAAACCATGTTATCCGCATTCCGGTTTGGTTGAATCGGACGGCTTTGGACACGAATGCCGTTCGGGCGCGGGGCAGACCCCGGCATGCGCGTTTCCGTCATGCCGACCAGCGCAGCCAGCGCAGCCAGTTCCTGCCCCCCTCGATGCGCACCATCTCTTGCAGATAGAGGGAGAAATTCAACTTCAGCCGCGCTTCCAGCATGCGGGCGCGCTCTTCCAGAGTCTGGCGTGAATTGTCCTCCTGGCTCACGACACCCGGCCCGGCAAACAGAATCTCGTTGTTGAATCCCGGTACGGACAGTGCCAGGGATGCTCCGGGAAAGCGGCGTCGGATCGCCTCTGCGCCCCGGTGGTAGAGCGCCTCGTCGGAACGGATCATGTTGATCACCAGCACGCCGCGCGTGGACAACCGGGCGTGGGCCTGGACAAAGACCGGATCGGTATAGACATCCCGCGCCATGCCGGCCTGATCAAAGGCATCCAGCAGAATCAGATCATAGCCTCCGGCGGTGGCATCCGTTGCCATCCGCTCCATGAACCGTCCTCCATCCTCCAGATGGAGCGTCAGGCGGAGTTCACGGGGCAGATGAAAATAGCGTCGGGCCAGGGTCGGCAGCAGCGGATCGTTTTCCACCACATCCATCCGGCAGGCGGAAAAGTGGTGCAACAGAAATTTGACCAGTGACCCCCCGCCCAGCCCGATCATCAACACCCGAAAGGGGGTTTGCAGCGTTGGGGCTTCCAGAAAGAGCAAACCGGCCATCATGCGGCGGGTATAGCGCAGCACCAGGACATTGGGATCGGCCAGGGACATGCGGCTTTGGGTCAAATGGCTGTCAAAGGCCAGGGTGCGGGTGGCGTGATCTTCGCTGACTTCGATCACCCGGTTTCCATGAGAGCGACGATAGAGAATGCGCCGTCCGTCGGGAATCATGCGTGACGCCTGCCTCCGGCGCGACCCGTCCCATGACGCACTGGAGGTCCACGTCGCACCTGATGAGGCGTCACCCGTTTGGCGTGCCAGCAGGGATCGCACACCGGATGGGTGTGACGCGGGGGCAGGGAGTCCCCGCAGATCGAGCAGTGACGATCCAGCTTGCGCTCTTTTTTCAGGATGGTGCCAATCTCCCGGTTGATCTCGCGGCGTTTGTCTTCCGCCTGTTCCAGATCGGGAAAGTGGCGGGGAAAACGGAAATGGAGCCAGCAGTAGAGGCTGACAATCCGCATCGAGGTCTCCAGCAGTGCCAGTCGACCGCCGGTTCCGCCGTGATCGTCGGGCAACACCTTGGACAAAGCCAGGGTGCGATCCCGGGCCACGGTGGTGGTCATGCTTTCAAAAGCGCTCACCGCCATCCCTTCGCGCAATGGCACCGGAGCGGCGGAGAGGGCAAAACGGGTGGCCAGATCCAACCCTTTATGGCGATCCGCAATGCGCGCCAGCACGATCTGATCCTCCAGATCCGCCAGTTCATAGACCGTGGGATCGGGCTTGACGGTCTGCAAAAAGATCGAAAAGAGCCGTGCCAATGCGGGATTGCGTTCGCCGCGCAGCGAGGCGATGGCCAGCAGATGATCGATGTTGGGGGCGAGATGGGCGCGACGGATCGGCAGGGGATCGGTGCGAAAGGCGGCGGCGATGCGATGCAGGGGGATCTGGTAGGTGCCGATGAAACCGATTTCATTCTTGCCGAAACGGCCTGCCCGGCCCGCGATCTGACGCACCTCCATGGGAGTGAGGGGGTGTTCCACCCGGTTGATGAACTTGCTGTCCTGGGCAAAGAGAATGGTGCGGATCGGGAGGTTCAGGCCCATGCCGATGGCGTCCGTGGCCACGAGCAGGGGAGCCTCGCCGCTGGCGAAACGATGGGCCTGAATGCGGCGCACCTCCGGGGGCAGGGCGCCATAGAGCACTGCCGTGGCCAGACCGGTGCGCTGTTCGATTTCGGCTTTCAGCCCCAGCACCGCCGAGCGGGAAAAGACGATGATCGCGGTGCCCGGCTCCAGTTCGCGCACGTTCTTGAGCGGTTTTTGCATCAGTTGCAGCGGCGCGAGCCGCTCCAGCCGGTGGATCTGACAGGGATCCCCGGTCAGGGCGAGCAGTTTTTCCACCGCCGGTCTGGCCTCCGGCGCGCCGATGATCAGCAGTTCCTCGGCGCGGGCGCCCAGGATCGCCTGGGTCCAGGCCCAGCCGCGATCCGCGTCCCCGAGCATCTGGGCTTCGTCGATGATGCAGACCTCATAGCTGTGGTGCAACGGGAGCATTTCGATGGTGCAGGCGGTGTGGCGCGCGCCTTCGATCAGAACCCGCTCTTCGCCGGTGATCATGTTGCACGGCACGCCCCAGCCGTTGAGGGTCTCGGCCACTTCCAGCGCCAGCAGCCGCAGCGGGGCCAGATAGATGCCGTTCTCGGCGCCGATCAGCCGTTGCAACGCCTGATAGGTCTTGCCCGAGTTGGTCGGACCGAGAAACATCGTCACCTGACGGAACTGCTCACGGGCCGGGAACAGGGCGTGGAATTCGTGGATCCGGGTGATGGCCGTGGCTTCCCGTTGCAGGCGCAGCTGATCCAGGGCCTTGTGGAGTCTGCCGAAATAGTGCCAGTAGGGGAGCAGAAACAGGGCTTCCGGATCCTGGGTCTCTTCGCGCACGATCTGACGGTCGGCAGCGCGGGTATCGGTGTCCGGTTCTTCTGCCGCTTCGGCCAGCACCGCCTCGAAGCGACGGCGGCGATAGGCTTCGAGCGCGCCCTGCCAGGGGGCGTGCTCGGGAAAGGGGAGATCCCTGCCGACCGCTCGCGCCAGACGACGCACCTCCCGGCGGTTCTCCAGCAGCGCGGCGCGCTCTTCCAGCAGGGCGCGCAACGCCTCCTCGGCCTCCAGCGGGGCACGTTCCGCCAGCGCCACCCGCCAATGGGTCAACCCGTCCAGCACCCCTTGCCAGGCCGCGATCCAGGTCGCGACCGGATCGGGCGGGGGGATGGGGTCTTCCGTTGTCTCTGTTTCCAGCACGAAATCACTCCTTCACGACTGGCGCGGGTGCGATCCGAATGGGTTGGGCGGTCATTGTTTTTCTGGCGACCATTCCCCCGATGGTAGCGGTCACGGAATTTCCATCCGTTTTCCGTTCACTCCCTCTCCTCTCTTGCATCCTCCGCGTACTGCTCCCGGATGCGCAGAATTTCCGGCAGAATCGTCTTGAAGAGCTGTACCAGTTTGGGATCGAAGTGGCTGCCGGCGTTTTCGTCGATGAAGCGGATGGCGTTGTCCACCGACCAGGCCTGTTTGTAGGGGCGGGTCGAAGTCAGGGAATCAAAAACATCGGCGATGGCCACGATGCGGCCCGACAGGGGGATCTCTTCCCCTTGCAGTCCCTTGGGATAGCCGCTGCCATCCCACTTTTCGTGGTGGGTCAGCGCCAGAATCCGGGCGGTTTTGAGCAGATCATCCGCATGTTCTCCAATGATCGCCCCCCCCATCTCCGGATGACGCCGCATGATCGCCCATTCCTCCGCGTCGAGCTTGCCGGGCTTGAGCAGGATGTGATCCGGAATGCCGATTTTCCCGATGTCGTGCATCTGCGCGGCACTGAAGAGAATTTCGCAGGAGGTGTCTCCCAGTCCGGCGGCACGGGCCAGCAGCAGGACATAGTGACTCATGCGCACGATGTGCAGGCCGGTTTCGTAATCCTTGAACTCCGCCACCCGTCCCAGCCGGTGGATGATCTCCCGTCGGGTGATTTCCAACTCGGTCGTGCGTTCGTGGACCAGACGTTGCAGTTCGCGGGTCTGATCCCGCAACGCCAGATGGGTGCGGACCCGGGCCAGCATGATCGCCGGACTGATCGGCTTGATGAGATAATCGACCGCACCCAGTTCCAAACCTTGTTGCTCATCTTGAATATCGTCCATGACCGTGACGAAAATGACCGGAATGGCGCGGGTATCCGGGTTTTCCTTGAGCCGTCGGCATACCTCGTAGCCGTTGATTCCCGGCATCATGATATCCAGCAGAATCAGGTCCGGAGGCGAGGCGGAACCGGCGATTTTCAGGGCGGTTTCACCCTGGGTGGCGATGCGGGTGCGATAGTGGGGATTGAGCACCTCGGTCAACAAGGTGATGTTGTCCGGGATGTCATCCACCACCAGAATTGTCTGCACGGGTGGCGTGATGGCCATGTCTGGTCCTTGAGATTACTCCGGTTGCCACATCATAAAAGAACTTGACAAGTTTTTGCAATTATTTTAAGTTTTTCCAGCCCCTCTTCAAACTCGTATTGCTCGATCATCCGTTTGAGCTGTTCGGCCTCGATCTCCAATCCCATCAGGCAAAGTTTTTCAGTCACCGCCAGAACCTTGGCTCCGGCCGTGGAATCGTATTCACTCAGCAGTTGCGCCAACTCTTTCATTTCAACGGCAAGAATCTGGCGATCCACGGTTTGGGCCGCACGCGCTGGACGAGTTTGCGCTTGTTGACTCCGATCCGTCAAGGCGGTGTCAATGGCGACGAGCAGGTCGTGATGGGCCTCCTTCAGTTGTCCGAGCGCGGTTTCCATGCCGGGCAGCTCCCCGCCCTGCTTGAGGATCGCTTCGACCTCTTTGGCACGTTCGGCCAGGCCATCGGCACCCATGTTGCCGGCCAGCCCTTTCAGCGTATGGGTTTCACGGATGGCTGTGGTCAGATCGCCGCTCTCGATCGCCGCGCGCAGGCGTTCCATGAAGCGCGCCTGGCTGTCCCGGAAACGCCCGATCATGCGCCGCAGCAGATTGACGCTCCCGCCCATGCGGCGCAGGGCCTGGGTCATGTTCATGCCGGGGATTTCCGGCAGACCCAGTTTGCGTGACTCATCGACCTGCTGCCGGGAGGATTCCACGATGACGAGTTGTTCCATGCGGCGTTCGGCCTTGATCCACCGGGCCAGAGTCACGAACAGATGCGCCATGTCCAAAGGCTTGGCGATATGATCGTTCATGCCGCACGCCAGACAGCGTTCCTTGTCCTCGTTCATGGCGTTGGCGGTCATGGCCAGAATGGGAAGCTTCTGAAAACGTGGATCGCTGCGGATCCGTCGGGTGGCCTCGAAGCCATCCATGACCGGCATCTGGCAATCCATCAACACCCCGTCGTAATCTCCCTGCCACACTTTTTCCAGGGCCTCTTCCCCGTTGGCCGCGAGATCGACGTGGATGCCCGCCGCATTGAGAATTTCCAGCGCCAATTCCTGGTTGACCGGGTGATCCTCCACCAGCAGCAGATGGGCGCCGCGCAACGCCTGGGTATATTGTTCCGGCACTTCCACCGTGTCGGGCGCGTCGGCAGATGCGACCGCCCCCAGCCGCACCCCGAACCGCACGGTGAAATGGAACGTGCTGCCCACGCCCACCGCGCTTTCGACAGCGATCGTTCCGCCCATCAGTTCGACCAGTCGTTTGCTGATGCTCAGGCCGAGTCCCGTGCCGCCGTATTTGCGGGAGGTCGAGCCATCGGCCTGGGAAAAGGCCTTGAACAGTTTGTCCACCTGTTCCGGGGTCATGCCGATGCCGGTATCGGTGACGGCGAACCGCAAGAGGGCATCCAATCCTTCATCCGCCAGTTTGCCGATCCGGACCTGGACCTGACCTTTTTCCGTGAACTTGATGGCATTGTTGACCAGATTGATCAACACC
This sequence comes from Magnetococcales bacterium, assembly GCA_015234115.1. GTDB lineage: Bacteria > Pseudomonadota > Magnetococcia > Magnetococcales > Magnetaquicoccaceae > Magnetaquiglobus. The sequence continues at coordinate 92,539 of JADFWP010000002.1, read as the reverse complement.
TGTCCCAACCGCATGCCATCGCCGATCAGGCCGTCGGGTACGTCGGTATCGATCTGGAAGAGCAGGCCGAGTCCTTTTTCCCTGGCACGGTTCACCATCAGATCGGTCAGATGGTTCAGCACCGACTTGAGGGAGAAATCGGTCTGTTCGACATTCATCTTGCCGGCTTCGATCTTGGAAAAATCGAGAATGTCGTTGATGATGCCCAGCAGGCTTCTGGCGGCGCTGTCCACTTTCTGGATATAGTTGCGTTGTTTTTCGTTCAGATCGGTGCGCAGGGCGAGATGGGTCATGCCGATGACGGCATTCATCGGGGTGCGGATTTCATGACTCATATTGGCCAGGAAGTCGCTTTTGGCCTTGGCAGCCTCCTGGGCTTTGGCCATGGCGATGGAGAGTTCGTGGGTACGTTCTTCCACCAACTCCTCCAGATGTTCCTTGTAGGCTTCGACCTCGATCCTGGCCCGTTCGGCGTCTTCGGCCAGACTCAGCGCGGCGAGACGCTGCTGGAAGAGATCGTCCGGACCCTGAGGTTGGATTTCGGTCTGTTCGGCGATTTCCGGGGCATGGAACATCACCTCGCGGCCCCGTTCCACCACCAGGGCGTTGATCAGACGTTTCAGTTCGATGATCCGTTGTTCCCGTCCCAGCGCCAGGCGATTGAACCGTTCCACGTCGGCCATGCGATCACGCAAGGCCAGGTTTTCCCGCAGGCGTTCCTCGACCAGCCGTTGTTCCGTGATATCCTGGGTCACGCCGTACAGATCGGTGGGATGGCCGAAGGCGTCGCGCACCAGATGACCGATGGTGTGCAGCCAGATCACCTGACCATCGCAGGGGCGTTTGTAGGGATAGATCGAATCGAAGCGCGGCACCGAACCGGCCAGAGCGGCCTGGAAATTGGCCAGGGTCGCTTCGGCGGCCTCGGGGTTGGCGGCCACGATGTTGGCGAACCACTCGTTTTTCCAGTGGTAACGCCAGTCGTCGCGAGGCGGGTCGCCGGTGATGCGCGCCGTGCGCTCCGAGGAGATGTAGCAGCCATCTTCCGCCAGGGGCAAGGGCAGATGCCAATGACCGGCCCGAGCCAGATCCAAGGCGTTTTCGCTCAGGAAATGGGCCAGTCGCAGTTGCTCTTCGGCCTTTTTGCGCTCGGTGATGTCCTCCTTGACCGCCACGAAACGGGTGATCGTGCCGTTGGCATCGCGGATCGGGGAGATGGAGACGTGTTCGACGAACCATTCGCCATCCGGTTTCCGGTTGACCAGTTCGCCGCGCCACACCTGACCCGAATGGATGGTGGACCAGAGATTCTGGTATTCAATGCTTTCCTGGAGATCGGCATTGAGTTTGCGCAGATTGATGCCGATCACCGCATCGGCGGGATGACCGCTCACCTGGGCGAACTGGGGATTGACATATTCGATGGTGCCGTCCAGGGCGGTGATGATGACGCTGGCCGGACTGTTTTCCACGGCCTTGGAGAGGGTGCGCATCTGCTCCTGGGCCTGGAGGCGGGCGGTGATGTCCCGGAAAACCACCACGGCTCCCACCACCTGATCGTCGCGGAGCATGGGGACTGCGGTGTATTCCACGGGAAAGCCGGTGCCATCCTTGCGCCAGAAGAACTCGTCTTCGACCTGCCAGGTGGTGCCCTCCTGACAGGTGGAGATCAGATGGCATTCCTGCTTGGCATAGGGAGTGCCATCGGGGCGGGAGTGGTGAATGATGGCGGGAACAGGCCGGTCGGCCAGCTCCTCCGCCGTGAAACCCAACAGGGACAAGGCGGCTGGATTGATGAAAATGGTTTTTCCGGTGGTGTCGAGACCGATGATGCCATCGTTCACCGAGGTGAGAATCAGGCGGTTGCGGGCCTCCGAGGCGCTCAGGGCGTCTTCCATGGACTTGCGCAGGGTGATGTCCTGGAGTGTGCCGACGAAACGGGTGGGTTGGCGTTGGCGGTTGCGTTCCATGATCGCACCACGCACCCGCATCCAGCGCATGTGCCCATCTCCGGTCAGGGCGCGGTACTCCAGATCATAGCGGGCCACTTCTCCGGCCAGATAGGCCCGTCCGTTCTCCACCACCCGGTCGCGATCCGCGGGGTGGATGGTTTCGGCCCAGCGGGTCAAGGGCATGACGGCCACCTCCCGAGGGGAGTAGCCGAGCATTTTTGCCCAACGGTTGTTGACCCGGATGGTTCCGGCCTGCGGATCCACATCCCAGAAGCCCAGTTCTCCGCCGGCCAGGGCCACGTTGAGGCTCTCTTCGACCTGGGCGCGTTGTTTGATTTCCCGCACAAGACGGCGATTCCACAGGACCAGCAGCAGGAGCGCCAACAACAGCATCCCGACCCCGAAAGCGCCTGCGGGGTGAGCAATCGTTGCATTCCCTATCGACCACAGCTCATTCATGGCATGACTCACACCGCCAATCCGGCAGCATGGCCCGAGGACCAGGCCCATTGAAGATTGAAACCACCCAGCCAGCCAGTCACGTCCAACACCTCACCGACAAAAAACAGACCGGGAACCGTGCGACAGGCCATGGTGCAGGGATCCAGAGCGTTGGTATCCACGCCGCCCACGGTCACCTCGGCCCGTTCAAAACCGCTGGTGCCCAACGGGGTCACGCGCCACTGGTGCAGGCCATCGGCCAGCAGGCGCAACCGTTTGTCGGCAATTTCGGCCATGCGTCCCTCTCCACCCTGGGTGACGAGCCACTCGGTTGCCAGTTTCCTAGGCAAGAATCGTGACAAAACAGTACGCAGATGCAAACCGGACTCCTCTTCCTTGGCCTGCCTGAGTCGGGCGAAGAGCTCGATGCCCGGCGCCAGATCCAGGGTGAGCGGTTCTCCCGGACGCCAGTAGGAGGAAATCTGCAAGATCACCGGGCCGCTCAACCCCCGATGGGTGAAGAGCAGTTCATCGGTGAAGCGGGCCTGGGAACAGGAGACCGTGGCTTTCAGGGAGATGCCGGTCCAGGCGCGGCACTGCGCCAACATTTCGCCGCCAAAGGTCAGGGGAACCAGTCCGGGACGGGGCGGAACGATTTTCAGGCCGAACTGGCGGGCCAGATCGTATCCCAGGGTGGTGGCCCCGAGTTTGGGCATGGAGCGTCCGCCCAGGGCCACCACCAGAGCGGCGGACTGCCAGCGGCCCTGATCGGTGGTGACCGCGAAACGGTGCTGTTCGGCATCGACCCGATGAATTTTCTGGCCTGCCAGGATGTTCACCCCACTGCGGCGACATTCGTCTTGCAGCATGGAGACGACCTGTTCGGCTGAACCGGCGCAGAAAAGTTGTCCCGGTTCTTTCTCCTGGTGGCGGATGCCGTGACGGTCGAGCAGATGGATGAAATCTTTCGGGGTGAAGGCCTGCAACGCCAGACGGGGAAAATCCGGATCGGTGGCCAGATAGTGGTCGGGACGGGCCGCGCGATGGGTGAAATTGCAGCGCCCGCCACCGGAGACCCGCACCTTTTCGCCCATCCGACGGGCATGATCCACCACCAGAACGCGCCGTCCCCTGCGACCTGCGGTCGCGGCGCACATCAGGCCGGAGGCGCCTGCTCCCAGAATGATCACATCCCAATCCGGTGGCCGGGTCAAAGCGGGGAATCCTCATGGGTGGGTTCATGAACCGGGTAAAGACCCGGAAGTCACCAGGGATTTTCCTCGAAAGATCCGGATCACGCAACCGTCCACAGCACGGAGAATCGTGGAATTCCGCTTTGGTTTCCTTTATGCTGGCCCGATCTGCTGTTGAATTGACCAATCTATGGAAAACAGGCCATGTCACGGATGCCGCGTCTCTCCCTTACCCAGAAGATTCTGTTCTGCTCCCTGCTGGGTTTTATAATCAATATCTATATTCTGGTGGTAAAATCAGAATCCCAGCTCGAAAATGCGCTGCTCGAACAGGTTTACAAGCAGGCTCAGAGTTATCTTGTCGGGCTTTCCCACCATCTGGAGGCCATGCCGACCAACTCCACTGCCGGGCAGTACCGTGCGGAGTTGCTGGTGAGCATGGCACCGGAACGGGTCGATTTTCTCGATTTCACCCCCAAGCAGATCTATCTGTATGCCGCATCCGGCCAGGTGCTCGCCCACAGCGAACCGGGATTGCACGATGACAAGCGCATGGACGGGATTTATGGTCAGGTGATCCGGGAAGGCAAGCCGATCATCAAATCGGAACTGCCGAAACTGCTGGCGCGGGATATTCTGGATACCCATCCGACCATCGATGTCATCATTCCGGTCCGTCTGGGTGGTCAGACGGTCAATGCCGGTCTGGAGGCGGAACTGGATATGGATGAATTGATGCAACACATCCAGACCATCGACGGGGATTACGAAAAGCGCATTCTCCTGGTGATCTCGGCGACCGGTTTCGCCCTGTTTCTGTTCGTCTGGTGGCTGTTGCACCATTTGGCCATCCGGCATGTGGAGACCTTTTCCCGGATCACCTCCTCGTTCGGTCGCGGGGCGTTGACCTCCCGCATTCCCATGCCGCTGCCACAAGATGAAATCGGCCAACTGGGTCAGGCGATCAATGGCATGGCCGACAATATCCAGCAACTGATGCGCGAACAGGATGAGAGTTATCTCCAGACCCTGCAATCCTTGAGCAAGGCCCTGGAGGCCAAGGATTCCTACACCCAGAGCCATTCGGCCCGGGTTTCCAAGTATGCGGTGATGCTGGGCAAACATCTGGGCCTGCCCGAGGAGAAACTGAAAGTCCTCAACAAGGGGGCGCTGATGCACGATCTCGGCAAGATCGGCGTGCCGGATGCCATTCTCAACAAGCCCGGACCCTTGACCGATGACGAGTTCGTCATCATGCGCAGCCATGCCCGTTATACGGCCACCATCATGCGTCCCTTGCATCGTTTTCACGAATTTCTCGAAATCGCGGCCTGGCACCATGAGCATTGGGATGGCAGCGGCTATCCGGATGGTCTGGCCGGAGAAAACATCCCCCTGCTGGCCCGGATCGTCTCGATTGCCGACACCTGGGATGCGATGACCGGTGATCGGGTCTATCGCAAGGGGATGCCGCTGGAAAAGGCGTTGGGAATCTTCGAGCGGGAGCAGGACGCCGGGCAGTGGGATCCCGCGCTGGTGCGACGCTTCATCGAGATGATCCGCAAAGAGGAGCGGTGTTGAGAAGGCGGGCGCGGATCAGCGGGCGCCGATGTATTTATGGGTTTGCAAGGAGAGGCGCAGGCGGCCTTTGGCCTGAAGGGTGAGTTCCAGGCAGTGCCGCACCGCTGCGGGGTCCGGGGTGTTCCCGTTGGCCCGTGGCTGGACCCAGACATTGGGATGCCGGGCCACCTGTTCCAGGATCCATTGCGGGACGCCGGAGCTGGCCCCGAGCACGAATTTCAACTCCTGGGCCGCCTGATACAGGGTTTCCGGCAGGGGGGACTTGGGAGAGAGGGTCAGCCAGTCCACCGGCGGGTCGGGGAGCGGACCGCCCACGCCGCTGCTCTCCATGGCCACCCAATAGCCCTGTTCCCGGAGAGCGGCCACCAGCGCGGAGAGATCGGGCCAGGCAAGCGGTTCCCCGCCGGTCAGCACCACATTGAAAAGTCCCGGAGCCAGACGGGCGGCGGTCGCGAGGATTTCGGCGCGCGTCAGCAGTTGTCGGGCCTCGGGATCGCGGTGGAGCGGTTCGTCGCACCAGGAGCAACTCAGGGGACACCCCCAGGCGCGGACGAAGATCATCGGGCGTCCGGTCCAGCTCCCTTCGCCCTGGACCGAAACGAACATCTCGCAGACAGGATAGCGCGGTTCCGGAATCGGGGGGGTCATCGGGAGGCGAACCCCAGGGCCAGGGCATCGTCGCAGGTGGCTTCGGCCCAGGAACGATCGCTTTCCCACAGGCGTGCCCGCGCAATGCGGGTATCGCCCAACTCCGCGCGGCCATCGAGATGGAGCATGCACCAGCCGACGATCCAGGCCACCAGATATTCGGCAGAGTGATAGGGAAGTTCCGGCAGGGTTTCGTTGAGCAGGTGGTGATCCAGTCGGGTCTCGATCAACTCTTTGCGCACCAGCCGGTCGAGGATGCCGAAATCCACCAGGAAACCGGATTGGGGATCCTCCGGATGAGGTCGCCGGGGATGGCCGACAAAGACCAGCTCCAGCCGATAGCCATGACCATGCAGACGTTGGCACTTGCCATCGTGGTGGATCAGGCGATGGGCCGCATCGAAGGTGAAGGTGCGCGCGATGTTCATGAGCGATGGATTCTCAACCGTGACCATGCTGGAGATCGTCCCTGCCAGCCCCCTTGGATCCGCCCTGGCCAACCTGGTCGGAAGAAAGCGGATTCGTGCTGGCTGGCAACCGTTCTGACACGATTGCGAGTATACCGGTTCCGCAGCCGTTTTGCTCGTTCTTTCTGCCGTTTTTTTCGGGTGGGGGCAGGGAGATTGTGGCAGTCCGGCCCTCAGAAGAGGTTCACGGTGGCGCGCCCGGACCAGGGAAGTGAGTTCCCGACCGGGCATCCTGAATGTTCTCGACCATCAGCGCGCTTTCGGTGCTTCGGGGATTCCAGGCAGGGAATCCTGACCCGCGCGATTCGGTTCATGCGGATCGATCACCTCCCCGCGAGTGACGAACGCCTGTCCCTGGGTGCCCCAGTGATAGACATGGATCGTCTCCATGATCGGTTGGTTGATGGGCTGTTCCGCCTGCCAGTTGACCACGAAATTGGCCCCGGTCCCGCCTTGCCGCTCCTGGTATTCGACGAAAAAATCGACGGATCCCATGGGAGGGATCAAGCGTGGACGGGCGACATATTCATGCAGTTTCCGGCCTCCGGTATCATAATATTGGGCCGAGGTGATCGTCATGCCGTACTTCGGGTCCGTGTTGCGGATGCTCAGCATGGAGGACATCAGGATTTCCGATGGTTTGCCATTGTCGTTGAGATTGCCGTGCCAGATCGTCGAATAGACCGGAACATAGACCGATTGACCGGTCGAAAGACGGGGGTGGGGATCGTGTGACCAGGCCGGTTCCGCCAGAAGCAGCGGAATGGCGATCAGACCCGTGGCAAGACGGGAGAGGTGGCTGAAGAGGTGGTTGTCAAGACGTGCAAAGCGGATCATGTGCGTTGCTCCTTTTCAAGTGCTGTGGGTGAGGGGTTGAGTGTGGGGAGCTGGAATTCACTCTGACACGAAAAGCTGACATTTTCCTGGCGGTTCCGAATGAATTTCAGCCATGAGCCTTGGTGGAGAATGGGAATTCCTGGAAGTTTTCCAAATCGGATCCGGATCTGTCATGGTCAAAACCCGATCCGGGAGGTATACTCCAACGGTCGCATTCCTGCCAGATCTTTCCGGGACCGGGAATGGGATCGCTCCGTCCAGCATACAGGCATTTGTCGCAAGAGGGATGAAACGTCATGAATCCATTGCCTTCATGGATGATGGTTGCCGCGCCGCGCCTGTTCAGGCAAAAACTTCTCCTGATCATCAACGATCAAACCGTCTCTTTGCTCCCCTGGGCGTCGCACCGGCTTGGCCGTCGGGTCGTTTTTCCCAACTCTGCCCAGGGAGTGGAGTCGTGTGCCCGGCATCTGGATCAACACGATCTGGCGGGTCCGGTCTTTTTGCTGGCCGATATCCTGGAAGAGGAACTGAACCGGGAACGTCTCCCCAGGCTGTACGGGCCAAACCGTCATCAGATGATCCGCCGGCGTCAGGAACGACTCTTTCGTCTCACCCCTTTTTGTCACGCCGAATCCCAGGGCCGGGACGAAAGCGGCCTGGAACGGGTGCTGTTTTGCGGTCTTACCGAACCGGGCCGGGTGCAACCCTGGATCGATCTGCTGCGGCGCAAGGCGCGGGCGATTGCCGGTTTGTGGTCCGTGCCGCTGTTGAGTCGCGGTCTGCTGCACCGGATGACGCCGATCCGGGCCGATCATGCCCTGTTGATCTCCTTCAATGCCGAGGGGCAGCGGCAGACCAGTTTCTATGAAGGCCGCACGGTGCTGAGCCGCATGATTCCCGGCACTCCGGATTCACCGGCGGCGGCTGCCCAATCGGTGATGCACGAAATCGACAAAACCCGGCGCTATCTCTCCAGTCTGCGGCTGGTGCCCGGCGATGCGCCGATCCATGCCTTCATTCTCGCAGCGGACGGGCTGCTGGCGAGCATGGGCGAGCGGATTGCCGCCAATCCGGATCCCAAGGTGATCTGCCATCTGCTGGAAACCGGTCGCGCGGCCCGGAATCTCGGGGTGGCCATCCCGGAGGAACAACAGGCCACCGAACTGCTGTTCGCCCATTACCTGCTCACCACCAATCATCGCCATGCGCGTTATCCGCTGCCTCTCTCCCAGGGTCCGGGCGCGCTCTCCCGGAGTCCGGGCGCGACGGTGGCGGCGTGGATCGCACCCTGGCTGGGGAGTGCTTCGGCGCTGGTCGCAAAGCCTGAAGAGGCGTCTGCCGTACCGCCTGCGCGGCGCATCGGCGAATTGCTGGTGGAAAAAGGGGTGATCTCCGCCGATCAACTCGCCATTGCCCTCTCCGAACAGAACCGGCAGCAGCAACCCCTGGGCAAGACGCTGGTGGCTCTGGGTTTTCTCGCCGAACGGCAGATGCGCGACCTGCTGGGGGGGATTCTGCAACAGGAGATCATCGATCTCAGGCACGCCACCCTGGATCCGGAGGCGATCCACCTGGTGCCCAAGGCGTTCGCCAAACGGCATGGGGTCATCCCCGTGGCCTGGCATCCCGAACGGCAACAGCTCGTGGTCGCCATGGCCAACACCCTGGACATGGCCACGCTGGATCGCCTGATGGCCCGTCTGCCCCCCGGCACCACCGTGGAGTCCAGACTGGCCACCGAAACCGAAGTGACCGAGGTGCTGGACCGCATCTACGGCTTCGAGCTTTCGGTCGATGGCATTCTGCGCGAACTCGAAAGCGGCGAAGTGGATCTGGAAAGCCTGGCGTCCCGCTCCGGGGAGTTCAGCCATCCGATGGTGCGTCTGGTCAATGCCCTGCTCACCGATGCCATCAAGCACGATGCCTCGGATATCCATTTCGGTCCCATGGCCGCCTTCATCCAGATCCGATACCGCATGGACGGGGTATTGCGTCAGGTGCGCTCCCTGCACCAGAAATTCCAGCCCGGACTCACCGTGCGGCTCAAGGTGATGTGCGGCATGGACATCGCCGAAACCCGATTGCCCCAGGATGGTCATTTTTCTCTCACCCTGGCGGGTCGCACCATCGATTTTCGCGCCTCGACCCAACCCACCATCCATGGCGAAAACATCGTGCTGCGCATCCTGGACCGGGCGCGGCGCATTCTGGATCTGGACGCCCTCGGCCTCTCCGATCACAACCGTCAGGCCATCGCCTTCATGATGGGCCAGCCGGAAGGGATCATTCTGGTCACCGGTCCCACAGGCAGCGGCAAGACCACCACGCTTTACTCCATCATCTCCACCCTGAATGCCACGGAACGCAACATCATGACCCAGGAGGATCCGGTGGAGTATCCCATGCCCTCGATCCTGCAAACCTCGGTCAACGAGACGATCCGACTGGATTTCGCCACCGGAATCCGTTCGATTCTGCGTCAGGATCCGGACATCATTCTGGTGGGGGAGATTCGGGATGTCGAAACCGCCCAGATGGCCCTGCGCGCCGCCATGACCGGTCATCAGGTCTACAGCACCCTGCACACCAATTCGGCGCTGGCCGCGATCCCCCGTCTGCTCAACATGGGACTCGAACCCCATACCCTGGCGGGCAACATCATCGGCGTGCTGGCGCAACGTCTGGTCCGGCGGCTCTGTCCCCGCTGCAAGGAGCCGCACCCCCTGGAACCGGAACAGCGCCGGATTCTGGCTGCGGTTGTCGGAGAAACCGGCCTGGAGAAAACCACGATCCATCGCGCGGTCGGCTGTCCGGCCTGCGGCGAGACCGGTTTCAAGGGACGCCTCTGCGTCATGGAGAGCCTGATCACCGACGACGCCTTCCACGACCTGATCTCCCGGCGCGCCCATCCGGCCGAGTTCCGTCAGGCGGCGCGCGATCAGGGGTTTCAGACCCTTTGGGATGACGGCGCGCGACATGTCCTGAACGGAGAGACCAGCCTCGAAGAGGTGATCCGGGTGCTTGGTCGGGTCGCAGTCCATTAACGAAAGCATCCGCTACAGAGTTCCCCATGCCGAAATATCAGTACAAAGCCACGGACAGCAAAGGCAAGATTCAGAAAGGCACTCTGGACGCCTCCAATCTGGATGATCTGGAACTCCGTCTTGATCGGCTCGGCCTGATGCTGATCAGCCAGAAATCCCTTGGCAGCGACCACAAGAGCACGCTGCTGCCAGGGGGATTCTCTTCGGTATCGCGCAAGGATATCATTCTGTTCTGCTTTCACATGGAACAGTTGATCAACGCCGGCGTGCCCATTCTGCGCGGATTGACCGACTTTCGCGACGGGGTTGAAAATGCGCGCCTGAAAAACGTTGCGGTCGCTTTGGTGGAGGATGTGGAGAGCGGCAAGACCCTTTCGGATGCCATGGCCAGCCATCCACGCATTTTCGATGCCATTTTCGTGCAACTGGTGCTGATGGGGGAGCGGACCGGCCAGTTGGCAGAAATTTTCCGGAATCTGGCCGAGTCGATCAAATGGGAGGATGAATTGATCGCCCAGACCAAGAAGGTGATGATCTATCCTTCCGTGGTGGGGTTGACGGTCACGACACTGGTGTTTTTCATGATGATCTTCCTGGTGCCGCAACTGATGGCCTTCATCACCGAAATGGGCGAGACCATCCCGATGCACACCCGCGCCCTGGTCGCCACCTCGGATTTCATCACCGCCTGGTGGCCGGTTCTGGTCTTTCTGCCGATCGCGGCCCTGGTGTTGATCCGGTTTGCCTGCCGGATCAGCAAGGGGGCGCGGCGTCAGGTGGATGGCCTGATCCTCAAGCTCTGGATCATCGGTCCGCTGCTGCGCAAAATCATTCTGGTGCGTTTTTCCAATGCCTTTGCCCTGATGTACAAATCCGGCATCACGGTGCTGGAGTCCTTGCGGATCTGCGAGGGGCTGACCAACAATCTGGTGATCCAGGAGGCGTTGCAGCAGGTGCGGGAGATGGTCTCCGAAGGACGGGAGATCAGCAGCAGTTTCGCCCAGGTCAAACTTTTTCCGCCGCTGGTGTTGAGCATGTTGCAGGTGGGCGAATCCACGGGCGGCCTGGATCTGTCGATGAAGAATGTCAGCTATTTCTTCGACCGCGAGGTCAAGGAGACCATCGGCAAACTGGAAACCCTGATCGAACCGGTCCTCACCATGGTGCTGGGTGGTGTGATGGGTTGGGTGATTCTGTCGGTGCTGGGTCCGATCTACGATCTGATCGCCAAATTGTGATCCTTAGATGGCCACGCGACTGTTTGTCTCGATCACCAACCATCATCTGGTGGCCTATCCCTGGGAGCGGGATCTCTTTGGCGCGGCGGTCACGTTTGAACAGGATCAGGGGGTTGAGCCGTTTCGCGCCTATCTGGAGACGTTCCGGGAGCGCCTGACGGTTTACATGCTGATCGACCTCACGGAAGAGGAGCACAAGCTCGAACGGATTCCCCGGCTCAATCCCCTGGTCCGGAAACGGATGCTGGAAAACCGTTCCAGTCGGCTGTTGCGCAACACGCCGTTTCGTCATGTCCTGTTTCTGGGGCGCGATCCGGAGGACAGCAGCCAGGACTGGGCACTGTTTTCGGGTCTGAACGATCCGGAGGAGCTGGTATTGCCGTGGCTGGAGCTGCTCAAAACATTGCGTCTTCCTCTGGCCGGGATCTGGTCGGTGCCGCTTCTGACCACGCGCCTGTTTCAGGGGGCGATGACGCCGGATCAGAAGGATGTACTGCTGTTGAGCATTCATGCCGGCGGTCTGCGTCAGACCTTTCTGCATAACGGGCAGATGTCCCTCAGTCGGCTCAGTCGTTTGCCGACCCAGGAGATGACCGATCTGGTGCCGTTTCTGCATGGCGAAGTGGCGCGGATGCAGGGCTATCTGGTCAGTCAGCGGCTCTATTCATGGAACGATCCGCTGCATGTTCATGTATTGTGTCATGCCGGATTGTTCCGGTTGCTGCAAGAGGGGGCCAACAAGGGGAGCGGGGGATATCATCTCTACCCGCTGGATGGCACCCGGATCGCGGCCCGTGTCGCGCTCAAGAGCGATCTGGCCGATGGCCGGATGGATCCGCTGTTCGGTCAATGTCTGCTGCGTTGGGCGATTCCCAACCATTACGCCCGTCCCGAGGATGTGATCGTCTGGCGGACCTTGCGTCTGGGGCGTCGTTTGCGGTGGGCGGCGCTGTTTTTTTTCGTGGCCTGTCTGCTGGGGTGTCTGTTGCTTTTCTGGCAGGGGCGCACGCTCCGGGACGAACAGCCGGAGTTGTCCCGTCAGGCCGAGGAGATTCAAAAGGCGGTCCGACGGCTGCCCGATACCCGCACCCAGCAGGAAGGACGACGGATCATCACCGCAGTCAAGTGGGCCGAACTCCTGGAGGCCCACCTCATGGATCCCGGAGAGGCGATTCAAACCGTGGGCCAGACCCTGTTGAAACACGAGCGACTGATCCTCGAAAGTCTGGAGTGGAACGAAGGCACCCAGAACACCCGGACTCAGCCTGCCAAACCGGGCGGGCAACCCCAACCGAAAGCGCCGTCGTCACAGCCACAGTCGCCGCAACCGACCCGACCGGATGCGCAAATGGTGTTGATCTCCGGGCGGGTTGAACCGTTCGACACGCTCAAGGCGGCGATGGCGGATGTGGAACGGTTCATTCAGGACGTGCGCGCCCTGCCCGAATGCATGGAGGTGCAACCCGTGCAGATGCCGTTGAATCTGGGGGATCATCAGGTGATTCAGGGTGGCGAGGCCGAGCTGTCGGGCAGCGCGCCTTTCCGTTTGCGGATTCTGCTTTCCAGGCGGAAGGGTCCATGAACAACGCCCGGATCGAATGGCGTTTGCTGACCCGTGCGATGGTCTTGTTGCTGGTTGCGCTGGTGTCGGGCATCGGCATGATTCTGGTCGGTTGGCACTATCTGGACGATGCCAATCTGGTGCTGGACAAGTTGCGCCGCAGCATTGTCGCGCTTCAGAACAATCTGCTGCAACAAGAGGAGCAGGGGCGGGTGCTGGCCATGATCCAGCCCCGTTACGACGCGTTGCGTCAGCAGGGGGTGATCGGTCCTGAACCGCGTTTGCAGTGGGTGGAATCGATCCGGGAGGCAGAGGCGGCCTTGAAACTGCCGGTGCCGATCAAGTACAAGCTGGATCCGGCCCGTGCCTACACTCCGGGCTATCCTGTGCCGCCGAGCCAGGATTATCAACTCTTCGCCAGTCGCATGGAGATGACCATCGGCATGCTGCACGAAGGGGATCTGCTCGCCCTGATCGCCTTTCTGGCGCAGAAGAAAGCCGGTTTGATCCAGTTCACGCAGTGCCGGATGCAACCGCAGAGCGATGCCAAACCGGCTGGCAAGGCGGGCAGCCGATTCAAGGTCAACGTGCAGGCGACTTGTCAGGTGGAGTGGTTCAACTTCCGGGAGACGGAGAGCAAGAGCCGATGAATGCCTTGCGTCTCTTGCTGGTGTCGTGGATCCTCTGCGGGAGCGGAACCGGTCACGGGGCCTCCGAAGCGGCTGCGGAGGGGTGGCCCGGACTGGGCAGGCTGTTCAACACCCCGCAGCAGCGCGAGGCGCTGGAGCGGATCCGGCAGACGGAGGGTGTGCAACCGCTTGCGCCCGCTGGTGCGGAGGGGGCGACGACGGGCGGTGAACTGGGGATGGTGGGGATGACTCCGGCGCAGATTCCCAAGGGGCCGCGTTATCTGACGGTCGGTGGTCTGGTACTGCGGGAAGAGGGGAAATCGTCGGTGTGGCTCAACCGGAGGCAGTTCGAAGCGGCCAAAGGTCATGTCGGAGAGAACTATCGCCTGGAACCCACGGAGGATCCCTCCCGTGGGGTCTGGATCCGTCTGGTGGATGCCCCGAAACCGTTTCTGCTGGTGCCGGGCATGACCCTGGATGCGGAAGAGAAGATCATCCGTCCGAGCCATGAGATTCCGGCAGAGGTGCGCTACACGGCCACGCGAGGTGGCGATCCGGAGGAGGAAGCGCGTTCGAAAGCCGGCAAGAGCGATCAGGGAGGCGGCAGTGCCAAGAGACATCCGGAGAAAGATCATGCGCAACCCTGAAGCGCGTCGCCACGAGCGGGGTGCGGCGTTGATGGTATTGTTGTCGATCATCCTCATGGCCGGGGCCTCCATGGCCATCGAGGCGCTGCTGGTCAAAAGCAAACGACTGCGTGACGATCAAAAGGCCACCATCGCGCTGGCCGAGGCGAAACGGGCGTTGATCGCCACCGGCGCCCTGGAGGCGGTCACCCGAACCGGTTTTGGCAATCTTCCCTGTCCGTTCGCGGGCACGTTGGCCGATTATGCCACCAATGCCGTGGCAGCCGGGGCGTGCGGTGGCAATGACGGTGTGGTGGCGGTCGGATTTCTTCCCTGGCGGAGCCTGGGGATCGCTCCGTTGGTGGATGGCGACAATGCACCGCTCTGGTATGCGGTGGCAGGCCGTTTCAAGACCGGCTCGACCCAGACCATGCCCTATACCTGCGATACGGCGAATCTGACCATCAACGGCAGCGGCAATTTTGCGGCGATTCTTTTTTCACCGGGAACGCCGCTGGCGCTGCTGCCGTCAGCCACCATGCAGAGCCGGATTGCGACCAGTACGGCGGCAGGGTTGCGCGATCAGTTTCTGGAACAGGAAAATGCCACGGCCACCACGAACTTCAGGGCGATGCGGATCATGACCACGACCGCAGGGGGGGTCGCTTCCCCGCCGTTCAACGACCGTCTGTTGGGCATCACCTGTGCGGAGATGATCGGTGCGGTGAATCAAATGCCGCTGTAGTGCCGGAATTCCCGCATGAAATCGGCCATCTTGCAGGTTTGTGCTTGCTTCCGATGCCCTCTATCGGAAAAAATGATCGTTCCGACTCTCAACGCATAGAACCGTTTTGCTGAAGATATCCTCAATGCGCGATTTCCGTCAGGTCATCCACCCATCCCGCAGCAGAACCCGGATGCGCCATGCAGGGAGACAGGGCGGTTTTTCCCTGATCGAAGTATCCATCGTATTGGTGATTCTCAGTGTCGTGCTCGGAGGCGGATTGACGACGCTTTCCACCATGCGCGACAAGCAGCAGAAGCAAAAAACCAACCTGTCGCTCGACAAGGTGCGTGACGCTTTGATCTGGTATGCGGCCAGCAACGGTTTTCTGCCCTGTCCGGATGTCGGCGTGGATGCGAGCAACACCACCCAGGTCGCTTTTGACGGGGTGGGGGATGCGGATGGAGCGGGAAATTGTCGGTTGAGTTATGGCGTGCTCCCGTGGGAAGAGCTGGGATTGCCAAGATACGATAACTGGAATAATTATTTTACCTATCATCTTGCTCCCGTCTACCATTCCGCCATCACCTGCACGACCACGGGCAATCTGGTGGTGCGTCAGGATACGGACGCGGGCACCCTGTTGGCCGAGCAGTTGGCGGTGGTGGTGGTTTCTCATGGTCCCAACGGCGCGGGCAGCATTGTGCCGACACCGGCTGGATCACCGGGCTATATCACGCGCAGGCCGGTGAATGGACAGGATCCGAATGCCTACGAAAACCGGTTGAACAGCGAGGCGGAAAACGCGGATATCGAAACCAGTGATGACGAGGACGATCTGCACCACGCCGACCCGACGGACAACAGTCCCGCTACCCAGGCCGCGCATGCAGGGCATCATTATGATCAAGATTTCCAGCGTCCTTTGTATATTCAAAATGCTGGGGATGACCAGCTTCTTTACATCTCTCCCCTGTTGCTGAAAACCAAGTTGATGGAGTCTGGACGCAATATAAGTTGCGTGACGACAACCACGACGTCGATCGCAGCGTCCACGTCGGTTCCGACCACCACCACGTCGGTTCCGACCACCACCACGTCGGTGGCAACCACCACGTCGGTTCCGACCACCACCACGTCGGTGGCAACCACCACCACGTCGGTTCCGACCACCACCACGTCGGTTCCGACCACCACCACGTCGGTTCCGACCACGACGGTTTCGACCACCACCACGTCGGTTGCAACCACGACGGTGCCGACCACCACCACGTCGGTGGCCACCACGTCGGTTGCAACCACGACGGTGCCGACCACCACCACGTCGGTGGCCACCACGTCGGTTGCAACCACTACCACTTCGACCAGCACCACCACCACCTCGATTCCGACCACAACCACCACCTCAACCAGCACCACCACGACGGTAGCGCCGACCGGTCTGCTCTTCCAGGCCAGCAATTACAACTGCTACGACAACCGACCGAGCATTATGACCCAGGCAACCGGCGCCTCGCGCTTCACCAATGGTCAGAGTGCCCGTTCCTCGAATCCCTGTCTGGTGTTGCCTGTGACCAATCCGACCTATTTCTTCACCAATTTCACCTCCTCGGTGAATCTGAGCGGTCAGAACGAGATTCGTATCCGTCCGGAAGGGAGTTTTGGCGCCATTGACTGTCAATTCGACTTCACCAACGCCACCACCACCACCTGCAATGGCGGCTACAGCGTGACCGTCACCAAATCCGATGCCAAAACAGGCACCATCAAGGTCAACTTCGGCAACAAGAACATGTCGGCGTTAAGCAAGTTCGAGGTGATCATCACCAAATTGAACAGCGGTTATGTGGATTTCCCGGATATGTGTCTCGGAACCTGTGGGCAATGATCGCATGAAGAAGTTTCGTTCCAGGTGGCGCGCGGCCGCTGGATTTTCCCTGATCGAAATGGCGATCATGCTGGCGGTTTTGGGCATGGTGCTGCTCGGAGGGGGGCAGGCGATCCGTGCCCAACTCCACAAGCGTCAGTTCGAAACGGCCCAGGAGGAGTTGCGCACCATTCAATCGGCTTTGTTGGGATTTGTGACCCTGCATGGCCGTCTGCCCTGCGCCGATGCCAGCATGCCGCCGGATGGGGCCGAGGATACCGCTCCGTGCCGTGTCGATGGGGTGCTGCCCTGGAGGGATCTGCAAGTCAAACCGGTGGATTCCTGGGGACATCTCTATGGCTATCGTGTGACGCTCTCGTATGCCGATCCGGCGCTGCTTCCCGCGCCTCCGCCGATCCGGGCCGTGCCCGCGCTGATCGCAGCGGCCAGCACCGGCGCGATCACGGTCCGCAACGAGGCCGATAGCGTCGATCTGGCCAGCAACGTTCCGGTACTCGTGCTCAGTCATGGCAGAAATGGCCTGGGTGCCCTCTCCATGAATGGAGTCGCCATGCCTGCCGCCTCTTTGCCAGCCGAGCAGGAGAACAACGACGGGGACGCGACTTTTCGCTTTGGCGGGGATGATCAACTGATCTGGCTGCCACACGACGTGATCCGGTTTCATGCCTACCAGTCCGGGTACATCCTGTGAACCCTCCATTCTTTCTGGCACCGATTTTCACCATCGCCCGCTTCACCCTGCAAGAGGCCCTGCGGGAACGGCTGATCCGGGCTTCCGTGGCCATGATCGGCCTGGGATGGATTGTTTCCCTGTTTCTCGATGAGCTGTTGCTGACCGGCAACGCGGAGTCGCGGGCAGCGATTCTCGGCTTTTTCTTCCGGCTGGGCAGTGTGTTTCTGGTATCGGTGCTGGTCACCTTTGCCGTGGCGCGGGAGCTGCACAACCGGGGGATGGATCTGATGCTGGCCATGCCTTTCCCGCGCAGCGTCACTTTGCTGGGCAAGCTGCTCGGATTCTTCGGAGCGGCGGCGTTGCTGGCCGGGGTGAGCGGGTTGGCGTTGCTGCCTTTGGTCTCCTGGCAGGCGGTCGGCTGGTGGAGTCTGATTCTTGCCTGCGAGTTGTGGATCATGGCCGCCTTCGCTGTGGTGGTGACCCTGGCCATCCAGCAGGCTCCGCTGGCGTTGTCCCTGACCGCCGGATTCTACCTGCTGGCCCGTTCCATGGGCGCGGTACTGCTCATCGCCCGGCAGGCCCAGGAAACGACCGCTCATTGGTCCAGCCAGGCGATCCAACTGTTGCTCGCCGGGATTGCCGGCGCGCTTCCGGCCCTCGACCGTTTCACCGCCACGGCTCTGCTGGTGCAAGGCGATGGTTCGTTTGCAGGGATCTGGCCGATTCTCGGCGAAACCGGGATCTTTCTGCTGTTGTTGACAGCGGTCGGGCTGTTCGATCTGTACAAAAAGGAGTTCTGATTCCCCGCCATGGACCGTTCGACCCCACTGCGCCGCACCGCGCCCGGCTGGCTGATCGGGTTGCTGCTGCTTGCCCTTGGGTTGCAGTTGGTCTGGAAGTGGCACGCGCCTGCGCCCGAAGTCCATCCCGAGGATCTTGGTCCGCCGCCCGCCTCGGCTCTGATGCGCCTTTCGACCCTGGGCGATCCGGTGGCTGTGGCCATCTTCTGGATGCTCTGGCTGCAAACCTTCGACGATCAGGCCGGAGTCACCGTGTCGTTGCAGAAGATGGATTACCACCATCTGGCGGGCTGGCTGGAACGGATTCTTGAATTGGATCCGGATTCCGAATATCCTCTGCTGGCGGCGATCCGGGTCTACGGATTTGTTCCGGAGCCGCAGCGGCAACGACGGATGCTCGATTTTGTCCATCGCGCCTTTCTGCAAGCACCCCGAAATCGTTGGCAATGGCTTACGTTTGCCGCCTTGCAGGCCCGCCACCGGCTGGAAGATGGCCGCCTGGCCCGAAAGTACATGGATGATCTGGAAAAAAATATCCAGACCGGCCAACTTCCTTTTTGGGTCCGGGGCTTGCATGCCAGAATCCTCTACGATCAGAACGAATTGGCTGGCGCCCGGACGGTGATTGGGGGTATTTTGTTGCACCAACAAGCGACTGACCGCCAAAAGCTGGCGCTGGGAAGCTGGCTGGAACGTCTGGAAGAGGCGGAGAAACTTCCTGACAGCAAGAAAAACTGATCGACACTTTATCAAGATCGGGAATACATAACTGGATCCTGCACAGGATCGTGCTTTCACCTCGGCCATAAGGATGGACGACATGCTATTGCAACTCAAGAAACGACAGGGTGGTTTCAGCCTGATTGAAATCGCCATTGTTCTGGTCATCATCGGTCTGTTGATCGGCGGGGTGCTCAAAGGCCAGGCCATGGTCAAGAACTCCAAGATCAAGCGCATCGCCACCGATGTCCAGGCAGTGCAGAGTGCGATCAACGCCTATTCCGATTCCTACTGGATGCTGCCCGGTGATGATTCCGGGGCCAACGGGCGGTGGCCAACAGCAGTCCATCAGGGAGATGGTAACGGGTTGATCGAAGGTCTTTTTCAACCAACTGCTGCAAACCGTACACCCTCGACAGCTGTAAGTGCTGCCACTCAGGAGACGGCATTCGCATGGAATCATCTTTATTGCGAAGGTCTGGTGAAGGGTGAATGTCTTGTGGATACAGCTGCTACCGCGCTTGTCCAACCGACCAATCCGGCCGGTGGCGTCACTGGTATTGCCGATGGTCGCAACAACATCGCGACTTCGCCATCTTATTTGGGAATCAGCAGGAAGATGATTTGCATGAAGGAAATCCCCACGGATTACGCCATGATTTATGATACCCAGTTCGATGATGGCGCAGGTGATACCGGTGATATCCGGGGAAGTGCGGCGGCAGATACGGAGGCAGCAGCGGGAACGGCAACTCCCTATGCTCCTGCCACTATCAGTAAAGTTTTCATCTGCACCGGCTTCTGATCCGGTTTTGACCTCCTGACCTTGAATGCTCTCGAAATCCATCAGGTCAGCAAACGTTTTGCCCGCATGACCGTTCTGGACCGGATCAATTTTTCGGTCCGGAACGGTTCTTTTTTTGGTCTCGCCGGGGGCAATGGCGCGGGCAAGACCACGTTGATCAAATCCATGCTCGATCTTTGTCGTCTCGACTCCGGGGAGATTCTCCTGCGGGGGGTGCCGACCACCGAAGTGGCGGCGCGTCGGGAGATTGCCTATCTGCCGGAACGTTTCCTGCCTCCCGGCCATCTCACGGGCCGGGAATTCCTGACCTTCATCCTGCGTCTGCACGGTGCCAAACCCGATCCCCAGGCCATGGAGGCGCAACTCGTCGCCTTGGACATGGATCCGGGGGCGCTGCGCAAACCGGTGCGCGCGCTTTCCAAGGGAATGACCCAGAAACTCGGTCTGGCGAGCTGCCTGTTGAGCGGCAAGCGCCTCTGGCTGCTGGATGAGCCGACTTCGGGTCTGGATCCCCTGGCCCGTGCCCTGCTGAAACAGCAGTTGCGGCAGCATCAGGAACAGGGGGTGACGCTTTTCATCAATACCCATCTGCTGGCCGATGTCGATGACCTGTGCGACGCCATGGCCATTCTCCATCACGGAAAGTTATTGTTTTGTGGTGCTCCATCCGAGTGTCGGGAGCAATTTGGTGGCCATTCGCTGGAAGAGTCCTATCTGCGCGCGGTGCGTCCTCCGACTGCATGACGGAGAGCAGCCGGATCAGTGGAAGATGGTCGCTGGTCGGTTCGGGCTGTGTCGCTCTTCGAGGATGGCGATCCGTTTTTGTACCGCCCGCAGATCGAAACCGGCGCCTTTGCGTTGCCGCATCAACTCCACCGCCTTGCGGTAGTGCGGCAGCGAGGCGGCCTCCTGTCCCATCTGATCCAGGCTGATGGCCAGATTCAACACGATGTCCGGGTTGTCGCGATCCAGTCGATGGGCATTGAAAAAGGCGGCCTGGGCTTCGGGCCAGTTTTTCTGTTCGACATAGGCGTTGCCCAGGGCAAAATGGAGATGGGCCTCGTTGGGCGCCTCGCGCAACAGGGCGTGCAGTTGACTCTCCACCCGTACCGGATCCGGGTTGCCGTTGAGGGAGATCAGCGAGGCGATGGCCAGGGTGTCGTGGGGATTTTCCTTGAGAATCGCCCGGTACAAGGCGCGCGCCTCTTCGTGTTTCCGTTCGCGGATGGCGACCGAGGCCAGCCCGGAGATGGCCAGATGGTTGTGCGGCTCCTGTTTCATCAACGCCGCAAACAGGGTGCGGGCTTTGACCAGATCCCCGCTGAGCAGTGCGATGCGTCCCTCCTGCAACGGGGCTTGCGCTGGCATGAGCATGGGTTTCTGCGCGCGTTTGGTGGTTGGGGCCGTCGATTCCGGAACCACGATGGGCAGAGGCTGCGGCTCGTTGGGGGTGGCGGGTGACGGGGCGGGCAGAGCAATGCGCACCGGGACCTCGTGGGCCGCTTTCTTCGCTGGAGCCGGTTGCGTCTCTGTGGCCGGTTGGGCGGATTGCGTTGCTTGTGGTTTGGTTGGCTTGACCGGTTTCTGTTTCTGGGGTGGCCGAGATGGCTGGACCGGCTGCGGTTGCTGGACCGGCTGCGGTTGCTGGACCATTTGCGGCTGCTGGACCGGCTGCGGCTGCTGGACCGGCTGCGGTTGCTGGACCGGCTGCGGTTGCTGGACCGGCTGCGGTTGCTGGACCATTTGCGGTTGCTGGACCGGCTGCGGTTGCTGGACCGGCTGCGGCTGCTGGAGCTGCTGCGGTTGCTGGACCATTTGCGGTTGCTGGACCGGCTGCGGCTGCGCATTGGGTTGTGCCATCTGGGGGGAGGCGGATGGCGGGTTGCCGCCTGGAACGGACGCCGGCGCGGCAGACGGATTGGCAGGCACTTTCCGGGCTTTCGGGGTGGTCAACTCGGTTTCGCTGGCAAGCATTTCATAAAAATAATATCCGCTCGCCAGCACGACCCCCAGCAGCAGCGCCCCCCCGCGCAGCAGCCAGCGCTGCCGGTTGAAGCGTTTGACCGGAGCAGGGGTGCGGTGATGTTCCGGTGCTGCCGTCGCCTCCGGCGGTTCGATCAGCACAGGTTCGTGCAGCCGCAGTTCACTTGTGCGGGGTTCTGCCTCGTTTCTGACCAGGGAGGGAGGAACCACAGACACCGGAGAAGACGGGACCGGAGAGGATGCAACCAGGGAATCCAAAGCGGTTTGCGTGGCCATCCGGGGCACGCTGGCAGAGACAGGAGGCGCTGTTCTGGTTGCCGGAGGCGTGATGGCGGTTTTTTCTTCCTGAAATGCAAGCGTTGGGAACGGGGCAACGGTGGCGCTCTCTGCCACAGGCGCGAGGGTGGGAAAGGGCGTGGCTGGTTGGGCTTCGTCCAGCGGCATGAGCGTGGGGAAGGGGGTGAACGGCTTCTCCTCATCCACGGACGGAGCCATGGAAAAGAGGGGTGGCGTGGTGGTTTCCGGCTCGTCGGACGGTTCCCCGTCCAGATCCCAGGAGATGGACTCCAGAAAATCCTCGTCGAAATCATCGTCAAACGGCTCGGATTCCTCTGATTCGGACGCCGGATCCGCTGCGAAATCTTCCTGAATCCAGAGCAGTTCCGGGCTGTTGGCCGACTCCGCGCCTTGCGGGGCTGTCGTGGATTCGGGTACGGTCGAGGAGGAGGGTGCCGGTGTCTTCTTCCCTTCGTTTTCCACCTCATGCAGCATGTCGAGTAGCAGGCTCATAATGCCGCAGGATCCTGGACCCATTCTGGAGGAAAGGGCGTATCTTTTTCGGAGAAGATCTCCTTGTCACGCCTGTTCATCAGTTCCCGTGGTTCGTTCGTGACCACCGGGCGCAGGAAGACCACCAGTTCCGATTTGGAATTTTTCTGGTCGCGATAACTGAACAACCCGCCGACCACCGGCAGATCCGACAGGAGTGGAATGCCATCCATCTCCTTGCTGCGGGAATTTTCCATCAGGCCGCCCATCACCGCCACATGGCCATTGGGAACACGCAACACCGAGTCCATCTCCTGGACCTGGACCACCGGCACCTGGGGCGGCACGAAACTGCTGTTGCTCGGCAGATTGACCCGCAGGTTGGGATCCGGGTTGTCCACCCATTTTTCGACCCGTTGGATCGTGGGGCGGATGTTGAGGGTGATGACATCGGATTCGCTGATCTGCGGGGTCACCTGCATGATGAATCCCAGCGGAACCGTACGGATCTGGGTTTCGCTGACCGCTCCGGTGCGGATGGTGCCGTTTTCGTTGTAGGTCGGTTCGGAGACGCGGATCTGGAAATAGACCTCGTTGGTGGTGACACGCAGCACGGCGGTCTGGTTGTTGAGCACCGTGATGCGGGGCGAGGAGAGCACCTTGGTCTTGCCGAAATTGGCCAGCAGATGCAGCGTGGTGCTGATATCCCGATCGCCGAGCACGTCGGAGAGAAAAGGAACCTTGGTGCGATTGAGGGTCAACAGGGAGACAGGGGCCGCGTCCATGCGTTTGTTGAGCAGGGAGATGCGGTTGCCGCTGTCCGTGGTGCCGTTGCGTTTGATCATCGACCAGTCGATGCCGGTCTGGAACTGATCGGAGAGATTGACCTCGGCCACGGTGGCCTCGATCAACACCTGACGCTGGGCGCTGTGGAGCACCCGGTCGATGAACTCGCCCACCTCCTGATGCTGACGTTCGGTGGCCAGCACGCTGACCACGCCGGTGGCCTCGTTCCAGATGATTTTCTTGCCGCCTTCCTTGTTCTGATCCTCTTTTTTCGTCTCTTTGGCAGCGGTCTCGGCACTTTTTTCAGCAACGATCTCGTTGAGATTGGCGATCAGATCTTTCCAGAAATCGACCGTGGAGGTGCTGCCCAGTTTGAGGCTGGAGCTGTTGCTGATGGTGGGTGCATTGCCGCCGGTCGAGGCCACATTGGTGGCAATGGCCACATCGGATTCCATCTTGCGGGCCGTGGAGACATAATCGACCCGATAGTTGCGCCGGAAGGGCAGGTCCGGTTCCACGGAGAGGACATTATCCTTGATCTGGTAACGGATTCTGGCCTGATAGGCGATGCGGTCGAGGATGCGTGGCAACGTCTGATCGATGGCGTTGACCGTCACATTGCCGGTGATGCCTGGAACGATGTCCACATTCAGATGGGCGTCCCTGGCCAGGGCAAAAAGCACCTCCCGCACCGGCACATCGGTGACGACGACAGTGTAGGTTGATTCCACCAGGGTTTTCTCACCCTCTTTGGGCAGAAAAGTCGAAACTTTGACTGTGCCTGGGATCGACTCCTCCTTGCCGGGGGGCGCGACCGTGGCCGGAAGCGGCTGGGTGGAAGAGGCCGTCGGTTCCCCCCGGACGGGTTGCGGCGTGGGGGCGCATCCCATCACCAGGGAGAGCAGGGCTGCGCTCAATTGCAACCATGGGGGGGATGGGGTGCGACGACAGGGCAGGGCGCGCATTGGTTTTTTCATGGCGATCACCCAGCCAGTCGGGGTACGGTCAGGGCCAGCTTCTGCACCGTGGTCTTGAGACGGGCCAGGGAACGGACTCTGGGTTGTTTGGCCTTCATGCCGGACGGCAACCGTTCAAGCAGCGCCTCGCAGGCCTGGGACGATGGGCATTCATTCAAATAAACCAATAATTTATCGTCATAAGTCCGAAAAATTTTCAGCACGAATCCATCGGGTGGCGATGGGACTGTGGTCAACTGCTCCATCACGTTCTTCAGGCCGGTATCGTGGTTCAGCAGACTCAACTGAATGGTATAGTGCGCTTCATCCCCCTGCTCCAACCAGTGATGAGAGGCGAGAATCGCCTCCTTGAGGGGATCTTCGGGTTTCAGGCAGGGTTGCGGGCCTGTTGGAAGCTTGACAGGGCTGACCGGGGGGGCCGCCTGAACGGTTTGCACGGGGCGATGCTCGGTCTGTGCCGGAGGGGTGAGCGCCTGCGCCATGGTGAGTGCCATTGACGCCTGATCCGGTGTGACGCTGCTGGCTGGATCAGCAGGCAGAGCCGAAAGAACCGCAGACGCCGCAGGCGTGACCTGTTGTACGGCTGCGGGCAATGGGAGCGGGGCGGGTGGGGCCGTCCCGGCGGCGGTCTGGTCCGATGGGATGGCGGGTTCGACCCGCAGGACCGGATTGTCGTGAGCGGCAGTCAGCATCGGACCAATGGCCCAGGAGTGCAGCACAATGCCGCCGGCGAGCAACAACGCCGTGCCGACGGTAGCCACCATTGGTCGGGAGCCGGGAAACCGGAACCCGGAGCATGAATCGCCCTGTATGGCCCGGTTCACATGGCGTGCGGTGACCTGGGCGGCGGATTCGGTTTGGGCGTGTTGCAGCGCCCGATGGGCCAGATGGTTGATTTGCTGCAATCCGCCTTTGGAGGCGCGTTGCAGGCAGCGGAGCGCCCGTGGAGAAAACAGGGAACTCCCCACAGCGCCAACCGCTTGCAGACGGGTCAGCAGATAGGCCTCGGTTTCCGGCACGGTCAGCGGACGCAGTGTCAGCCGGGTGGAGATCCGCTCGCCCAGATGGCTGACGGTCTCGTGGTGCAGCAGCGATTCCAGGGCAGGGTGGGCAAAGAGCACCACTTGCAGGAGTTTTGCCTGTCGGGTCTCCATGTTGCCCAGCAGACGCAGCTCTTCGAGCGTGGCCGGAGGCATGCAATGGGCGTCATCGATCACCAGCAGCGCCCGGTCACCCCGACGGTGCAGGGTCAGCAGATGGTCCAGCAGGGCATGACGGATGGCCACACGATCCTTCTGGTCTGGAGTGGACACGCGAAATTCGTTCAAAATCGACGGGATAAGCTCTCTGGACGAGAGATTGGGATTGAGCAGCAACGCCAGTTGGGTCGAAGAGGGCAGGGATTGGCACAGCATCCGGCAAAGCATGGTCTTGCCCGATCCTGGGGTTCCGATCACCTGAATCATCCATTCCCCGCCCTGAATGGCTTCGATGAGTTGTTCCAATATTTTCTTGCGTTCGCCACCTGCAAAGAACCGCTCTGTGTCCGGGGTGGGCGCAAAAGGGTGGCCCCGCAAGCCAAAGTGATTCCGATACATTGCATAATTCCTTTGTGAACACGGCGTTACTTGGTGTTTCCCAGGAAATGCATGCAAGAAAGGAGCCATGCGGCAACACCCACGGCCGCCGTGATGGCCAGAAACAGCAGGAAGAAAAGCACGGTCCAGATCTCCTGGAGCGAGTCATAGATCAGATCGTATTGAAAATTTTCGTTCAAGGCGTCTTCAATGGCCTGGGCAATGAACGGGGCGAGTTCCTGTTCCAATTGATTGGCCATGGCATCGAATTCCGCCATGCGTGCATTGCCATGTTTGGCGCCACCCTGAATGTAGGTCGCGGCCATGGTCTCGCCCAGGGCGTGAAAGGTGGCAAAACGGGTGGAGAGTTGCTCAGCCGTGTGTTGCCATGCCGGATTGCCGGATCGTTCCACCAGGGCGAGAAAGTCGGGCATCAGGCTTTGGAACCGTTCGGATCCCTTGCGGGCCTCCTCCCGTCCGTCGTCCAGGCCATCCTGTTCCCGGGTCGCGGCCTGATCGGTCAACCATTGCTGGACATGGATCACCAGCCCTTGCAACTCCTGGGCAATCAGGCTCACCTGCATCCGCAGATCGTCACGGGAGGCGCTTTGCACCAATATGGTCATGGCCTGAACGTATTGGGTGCGAATCTGGTCTCCCATCCAATGAAACCATAGCAGACTGGTCAATCCGGACGGGGGCACGAAGGCCTGAGGCCGGTTCTGGATCTTCTGGCGCCAGGATTCGGCCTGTTGTTCGTGATGGTGGACCATGCCGTTCAGCACCGTGCGCAACGCATCCGCCGTGGTGTCGAAGCCCTTCATTTTCTGATTGCCCTGGAAGGTTCCTTTCTGGATATAGGCGTGGGCCATCTCGATGCCCTGCTGGTGAAAGGCATCGAAACGGTTGCCGAGCGACAAGGTTTCGGTGGCAAAGGGCAGGTTGAGCGGATGTTTGGTCAGCAGTTGTTGCAGGTTGGTCAGGCCGGCATGAAAGGCCTCCCTGGCATCCCGCGCCCGGTCGAACCCCTGATCGAGATGATCCAGCCCCAGAGTGGCCGAAATATGGGTCAGTTGGCCCTGCACCCGCGAGACGATATTGTAAAGATCCTGGGTCTGAACCAACCGTTTGCGTTCCGTGACAAAAGCATATTTCTCCAGAAACAGCGCGTGGTGATCGTGAAACGATATCAGGTTGCTCACGCACAGCAAAACGAGCAGGCCGCACAGCAGGGCGGCGACCATGGGCAAACGCAAGGAGGGTGGGGGAAGATTCATGGCAGCAGGTGCGCCTCTGATGAGCGGGGGTTCATTCTTGTTGGATCATGAACGGTACGCAGTGCCACAGCAAGAGATAATCCATACCATTCCGGGCCATGCCATTTCGGGCGCAAGTCATTTCTCCAGTCGTTTGGAAAGATCGAGCACCCGGGTGATTTCATCCAGACTGCTGCTGCCATCGAGCACCCGACGGATGCCATCTTCGGCAATGGAGAGAAATCCCTTCTTGCGGGCCAGTTGCAGAATCGCGGTTTTGGGCGCGCCCCGTTCGATCAGGGCATCGAAATCCTCGTCCATGCGGATGACTTCCATGACGGTCATCCGTCCCTTGAAGCCCACGCCCTGGCAATGATCGCACCCTACAGCCGTAAAGATTTCGCACGGCTGCTCCGGCGTCAGTCCCAGCAGGCGACGTTCCAGGGCATTGGGCAGATAGGGGCGTTTGCAGTGGCGGCACAGCACCCGCACCAACCGTTGACTGAGCAGGCCGATGATGTTGCCGGAGAGAATTTCCGCGCTGACGCCGATATCCAGCAGGCGGGGGAAAACCCCAAGTGCCGAGTTGGTATGCAGCGTGCTGTAAACCTGATGGCCGGTCATGGCGGCACGCAGGGCCATCTGGGCGGTCTCCTTGTCGCGGATTTCACCGACCAGAATGATGTCGGGATCCTGACGCAGCATGGAGCGCACCCCGTTGGCAAAATCGAGGTTGGCCGCCGGATTGACCGCAGTCTGGCGCACCATGGGCAAGGGGTACTCCACCGGATCTTCCAGGGTCATGATGTTGACCTGTTCGGTATTCAGGAAGTTCAGCATGGAGTAGAGGGTGGTGGTTTTGCCGCTGCCCGTGGGACCGGTGACCAGGATGATGCCCTCGGGTTTGGCCATCATCAGCTTGAGAATGGTCAGGGTCTGTTTCGACAGCCCCAGCTCTTCGAGGCGGCGGATCCCCTTGTTGCGGTCGAGCACGCGCAACACCAGGTTCTCCCCATGGGTGGTGGGCTGGGAGGAGACACGAAAATCGATGGCCCGCATCGAGATGGTCATGGAGAAGCGGCCATCCTGGGGGGCGCGGGTTTCGGCGATGTTCATCCCTGCCAACACCTTGATGCGCACCACCAGACCGGACAGATAGTCCCGGTGGAGGTTGCGCACATCCGACAACACGCCGTCGATGCGGTAGCGGATGCGCACGAAACCCAACTCCGGCTCGATGTGAATGTCGGAGGCATCGCGATGCACGGCATCGGAGAGCAGCATATCCACCAGCCGGACCATGGGATGGCTGAATTGCCCGCTCTGATCCGTGATGCTTTCCAGGTCGATCGACCCGGTTTCCAGTTCGTGGATCACCCCTTCCAGGGAGATTTCGCCGCCGAAGTGTTTCTGTATGGCCCGTGCAATCTCGGATTGACCGGCCAGAACCGTTTTGATGGTGATCCCCGAGTGGATCTGGGCCTGGATCTTGTCGATCACGGCCACGTCCTGGGTATCGGTCATGGCCACGGTCAATTCGGATTTCTGGGGATCCCAGTGCACCGGCAGCACCTTGTGGCGCTCGATCAGTTTCTTGGGCACCATGGCCAGGATGGTTGGATCCAGGCGCGCCTTGTCCAGGTCGATGCTGGGCTGCCCGAGCGCGCTGCTCAACACGTCGCGCATCACCTGTTCAGGCACGAATCCCAGCTTGACGATGATCCGACCCAGTTGTTCTCCGGTTTTTTTCTGTTCGGTCAGGGCAATCGTCAACTTGTCCTGGGTGATGATATCCGCATTCAGCAGCAGATCACCCAAACGGCGTCGTTTGTGGGACAGATTGAAATGCTTCGAGGGTGATGTTGAAGTCACGGCGCCTCCGGAGGATGGATCAGACTCATTCTGGCATAATCGGCATGATCGGCGCGGCACCAGGATGAGACGCGGTGCGGTATGATCGCATGCTGGCCCGTCATGATCCCGATTTCATCCACGGGGAGGAAAGACCCCATCCCAGCTCTCACCAGGCGGAAAGGCGATGAGACGCTGGATGCGGGAGAGATAGATTTCGTGGATCTGTCTTTCGGGATCCCGTTCCAGCAGCAATTGAAACCGTCTTCTGGCCTCTTCCCAGCGGCGTGTACGATAGAGGGAGAGCGCCTGATGGTAATTGTCCACCTCGGTGCGGCTGTCGGCGCTGATCTTGTTCAAAAATCCCACCGGTTCGAAAATCGCCACCGGCTCCTCCTCGCCCCGGAGATGGATCCGTTCCAACTCCCGGAACAGCACTTCGGGCAGGGCCGCACGGGTTCCGGCGCCAACCACCAGAGGCAGGCCATGCCGCCGGGCGAGGGATTCCAAACGGCGGGCGTGATTGACCATATCGCCCACCACCGAATAACTGCTGCGAAATCCGGAGCCGAGTTCGCCCACATGGACCGGGCCGGTATTCACGCCCATGGAAATCCGGATGGCCGGCCATCCTTTGGCCTGGAATTCGTCCTTGAGATCCTCGGCCACACGCAGGATTTCCCAGGCGCACTCCAGAGCGGAGCGGGCGTGCAGGGGATTGGTCAGGGGCGCGCCCCAGAAAGCCATGACCACATCCCCCATGTAACGATCCAGCGTGCCTCGATGGGCATGAATCTCCCGTGTCATCCGGGTCAGATAGCGGTTCAGCAGTTGGGTCAGCTCTTCCGGCGCCATTCTGGCGGCCAGGACAGAAAATCCGCGAATGTTGATGATCAACACCGACAACTCCCGACGCTCGCCACGGGTCACCAGCGGCTGATCGCTGCTGAAGAGTTCCTCGACCAGGACCGGCGGCAGGTGTTGGGCGAAAATCCGTGACAGCCGGGAATCGCGCATCGTCGATGAAAAAAACAGAAAGCCGGTATGGGTCAGGGTCAGAAAAAGCGTCAGCAGCAGCGGAGCGGCCAGAGGAATCACCAGGTCCGAACGCCGCCAGAAAAAAGCATTGCTCCAGGCGATCAGGATCCATAAAAGCAGTGCCAGATACCAGGTCCACGCGGGTGACAGTCTGGGAGCCAGGACAAGCAGCGTGACGCCAATGATCAGGAGGTAAAACAATTCAATGAGCTGGGAGCGGGGGGCATGTCTTTTCACCACCCCGTCCAGGATGCCGCTGATGACCGAGGCATGCATTTCCGCATTCGGGAATTCAGGATGCACCGGCGTGGGACGCCGCTCCATCAGGCCGGGGGCGGAAGAACCCACCAGAACGATGGTATCGTTCAAAAGGGATGGATTGGCTGTCTTGTCGAGAATTTCGACCGCCGGAATCGTGGAAAACGCGCCGGGAGGCCCCCGATAGGGGATGAGGATCGCGGCCTGCTGATCCACCGGAATGTGATGCGGTCCCAGGCCGACCCATTCCAGGCCGGTTTCGACCTCCTGGGAACTCTTGGCCACCGGTGTGATCCCCAGGGTGACGGGCAGATCGCCCAGAATGGCCCGCACCAGACTGAGAGAGAGGGCAGGGTAGATCTTGCCCTGGAATTCGCGCAGCAACGGCAACGTGCGATAAACCCCATCCCGATCCACCAGAGGATTGTCCAGAAATCCGCCGTTTTGCGCGGCATGCTGGAATATGGGCAGATTGGCGCCATATCCTGCGGCCCGGATGAAGGGCACATTGGAGCGTCCCAACTCCTCCAGGCTGATCACCGGATCGGGCAGGGCGCCTGTTTTGGCGGGTCGGGCGGAATCCTTGTCCGGTTGAAACGTGTATCCCAGAATGACCGAGCGCCCTTTGAGGCTTTTGGCGAAGCGTTCGTCCCGCTCCAGGGCCGGACGCATGCGGTTGAGTTCGAGCAGAAAGGCGGGTTGACTCTGCATGGCCCCGCTGGCGAGACGTTCGAGTACCGGAAGTCCCGAACTTTCGTCCCGTTCTCCGAAGACCACGGTGAAGCCCAATGCCAGAATGCGATAATGATCGAAGAGGGTGTCGGTCAACTGGGCCAGATGATGGCGGCCCCAGGGCCAACGACCGATGCGGTTGAGACTTTTTTCGTCCAGATCCACGATCACCAGGCGCGCGTCGCGGCTGCCCGACATGGCGATTTGCAGACGGGTATCGTAAGCGAGTTTCTCGAACCGTTCCAGCAGGGGCAGCTCGATGACACGGAAGGCGTGCAATACGAACAACAAGACGATCCCGAGACCGGTCAACAGACGTATCAGGGGAAGGCGTGCCATGGATGGATCAGGCTACATAGCCAGGAATCTTTTCCGGATCCACCTCGTCGATCTGCTCGGGTGAGAGGTATTCCTGGGCATATTCGAGATAGACCTTTTTGTCGATGAAGAGTTTGAACAGATCCGGATCGATATGGCCATCCTTTTTCATGAAGCCCAGGATCTGCAACGATGAAGAAAGGGTCTTGCCCTTCTTGTAGGGGCGATCGCGGGCGGTGAGCGCCTCGAAGACATCGGCAATCGCCACCATGCGCGCCTGAATCGACATCTGATCGCCGGTGAGTCCTTTGGGATACCCTTTGCCGTTCATCTGTTCGTGATGACCACCCGCGATCTCCGGCACCCGTTTGAGATGACGCGGGAAGGGGATGGCATCGAGCATTTTGATGGTGGCCGAGACGTGATAGTTGATGATCTCCCGTTCTTCCGGGGTGATGGTCCCTTTGGGAATGTTGAGATTGTAGACTTCGTTGTCGGAGAGAAAGGGGCGTTCCTGACCACTGGCATCGATCCAGCGACGTTTGGCGATGGCGCGGATGCGATCCTGGCGTTGCGGAGACATGAATTCGCCGCCGATGTTGGTTTCCCGGATGAATTCACGGTCCGCATGCAGGCGTTTCAGCTCATCATGGTAGGCCTCTTCCAGGGAATGGATGGTTTCGGGTGCGGCACCCTGTTCCAACGCGGCGATTTTTTGTTTGAGAAAAGCGATCTCCTCATCCCGTTTGAGCACCTCGAAGCGGGTATCGACCAGGTGGATGCGATCGAAAATGGTTTCGAGTTTGGTGGCCTTGTCCACCACTTCGGCGGGCGTGACCACCTTGCCGCAGTCGTGGAGCCAGGAAGCGATTTTGAGTTCGTACATCTGCTCGTCGGAAAAGCGGATCGCATCGATTGGGCCGTCATCGCATTCGTTGGCCGCTCTGCCGAGCATTTCGGCCAGCACCGGCACCCGATGGCAATGGCCGCCGGTATAGGGGGATTTGTCGTCGATGGCGGAGGCGATCGATTGAATGAAGGATTCGAACAAGGCCTTCAGATCGGAGATCAGTTTCTGGTTGGTCAGCGCGATGGCCGCCTGGGAGGCCAGGGATTCGGCGAGCTTCTGGGATCCGGCGGAAAAGGCGACGATTTCATCGGTTCGGGCGTCTTTGGCGTTGATGAGTTGCAAGACGCCGATGATTTCGTTTTCATGATTTTTCAAAGGCACCGTGAGAAAAGACTTGGAGCGGTAATGGGTGCGCTGGTCAAAGGCGCGGGTGCCGGAAAAGTCGAATCCTTCGGCCTCGTAGGCGTCCGGAATGTTGACCGTGGTCTGCTTGAGCGCCGAAAAGGCGGCGATCATTTGCAGGTTGGGTTCGTTATTCTTGTAAAGGGGGAGTTCCGGGAAATTGATCGGGATGCCGGTGGTGCCCCCCATGGCGATACCCAGGGAGTCGGTACGCAGGATTTCGAATTTCAGGGTTTGACGATCCGTCACGCTGTACATGGTTCCGGCGTCGGCGTTGGTCAACTCTTTGGCGCCAAGCAGAATGATCTCCAGCAGCCGATTGACGTTCCGTTCCGCCGAGAGGGCGATGCCGATGTCATTCAGCCGTTCGATACGGCGCAGAATGTCGGTGCCCGTATCGTGTCCGGCCGTGGGAGTGGGCTGTTGATCCATGGTAACTCCTTTTTGAAAAAAGTCGATTGCTGCGTCCCGTTTTTTTGGGTTGGGGTCAGTATATACCACTCAAACCCTTTTGCCTATCCCTTGTGAAGAGCAACCAACCGGACCGCAAGTCATGCGTGTCATGACAGGTGGCGCAGTCCGGCGGAGCCTAACGAGTAATATGCAGCGGAACCAGTGTGGCCGGCGCGCGCCTCACTGGTCGGTGGAATACGAGGGTGTGTCGCCGGGACAGAAAATGGTTTCATGGGATGCCAAGAAGAGGTATTCTGTCGTCAATGAGGCCTCAAACCAGGAGTGACCGCCATGTCGCACGCTGTGACCTTTGATGATGTATGGAAAATGTTCCAGGAGACTCGACTGCAATTCCAGGAGACTCGACTGCAATTCCAGGAGATGGTCCGCGAGGACCGGGAGCGCGGGGCAGAACTGGATCGTCGCATGCAGGAGACCGACCGCCAGATCCAAGAGGTCTCCAAACAGATGAAGGAGACTGACCGCAAACTGGATCGGCTCGGCGGACGTCTGGGTAAGTTTGTCGAGGGGTTGGTGGCTCCTGCCTGCGAAACCCTGTTTGCCCAAAGAGGCATCCCGGTTCACAAGGTCAGTCGCCGGGTGGTGGCCAAGTTGCCGGAAGGCCGCCAGATGGAGATCGATCTGTTTGTGGTCAACACCAACTCCGTGGCCCTGGTGGAAGTAAAAAGCAAATTGGAAGTCTCGGATGTGCGGGAACATCTGGACCGTATGGGCAGTTTCAAGGAATTCTTTCCGGAATATGCCGACAAGCGGGCGATTGGCGCCGTCTCGGCCATGGTGATCGAAGAGAATGTCGCCCGCTTTGCCATCAACCAGGGGTTATTCGTGATTGAGCAGGCAGGCGACACTCTGCGCATGGCCAATGCGGACGATTTTGTGCCCAGGAACTGGTGAATCACCTGATGATGTCCGGGCATACCGCTGAACTGGTTGAAAAAATGAGCTTCCTTATCCTGGATGAGGCGTGAGGCTCAAAACCAGCTACTCGGATGGAGCAGTCTTTGCCACCCTTTGGGCTTGCGTCGTTGCCACAGACTGGTCACCAGAAACTGGAAACGGTTGGCGTGGGTGGAGATGGTGGTCAATTCGGTCAGGAATTGATCCTGACGCCGGAAACCATCGGTCCAGCGTCGGATCCGTTCTTCGTAGGCCATCATGCCACCGTTCAGGCTCACCAGGGTATAGGGAGTGCGGCGATTCTTGCGTTGGAAGAGTTCGACCGCTTCGAGGCTGCTGTTGCCGCTGTTGCAGACCAGCAGCACCGGCAGGCCGGTCTGGAACTCCACACCCAGCATGCTTTGCACCCATGCGGCTTCTTCATAGAAGACATCCGAGTGGAAGCGGGTGGGAATTGCGCCTGGAATGGCATGTTGATAGTCGCCGCGCAAATCCACGATCCGGAAGCGTTGGCCCTGAGCCACGTCGCGCAAAAAGCTCTCCACGCTGATGGATCGTTTCATGGTCCGGAATCACACAAAAGTCGCATAATGTATATTATGTTAAATTCAGGATGGGTTGGTTTCTGATAGCCAGTCCAACAAAATCGTTTGCCGTCCAAAACGTAAGCCTGCACATTTATGTAACATAAGCCGATTTCCGACCCAAAAGCAATGAAAAATATCGGCATCGTGCCATCCGAAGGCTTGCTGCGCGATCCGAAACTGGTAGAATGTCCGAAACGGGGTCAATTTCAAATTTCGGGTTTCCTGCTCATGCGTCGCATACTCGTCACCAGCGCTTTGCCTTATGCCAACGGACACATCCATCTGGGTCATTTGGTCGAAACCATTCAAACCGATATCTGGGTGCGTTTCCAGAAACTCCAGGGCCACGAATGCCGCTATTTCTGCGCCGACGACACCCATGGCACCCCGGTGATGATCCGTGCCCGCCAGGAAGGGATCACACCCGAGTCCCTGGTCGAGCGGATGCATACAGAACATCTCAGCGATTTCAAAGGCTTTTATATCGATTTTGACAATTATTACACCACCAACAGTCCGGAAAACCGCCTGCTGTCCGAAGAGGTCTATCTCAAAAACCGCCAGGCTGGCCACATCCGCGTCAGCACGGTCCGTCAGGCCTATTGCGACCAGGACCAGATGTTTCTGCCGGATCGCTTCATTCGCGGACGCTGCCCCACCTGCGGAGCCGAGGATCAATACGGCGATGCCTGCGAGATCTGTTCCGGCAGCCATTCCCCCCTCGACCTGAAAGACCCCCAATGCGCGATTTGCGGTTCTGTCCCCGTGGAACGGGATTCGGAACATTTTTTCTTCCGACTCACCGATTTTGAACCCTTTCTCAAGACCTGGATCCGTTCCGGGGCGTTGCAACCGGAAATGGCCAACAAACTCGATGAATGGTTCGAGGCCGGTTTGCAGGATTGGGACATCTCGCGCGACGGACCCTATTTCGGCTTTGAAATTCCGGACGCGCCAGGCAAATATTTTTATGTCTGGCTGGATGCGCCAATCGGCTACATGGCCTCCTGCTGGGAGTGGTGCAAACGCCATGGCCGCGACTTCGACGCCATCTGGCGCCGGGACGATCAGATGGAGGTCTATCACTTCATCGGCAAGGACATCCTCTATTTCCATACCCTGTTCTGGCCCGCAACCCTGCACGGGGCCGGATTCCGCACCCCCACGGCCGTATTCGTGCATGGTTTCCTGACCGTCAATGGTCAGAAAATGTCCAAATCCCGTGGCACCTTCATCACCGCACGGCATTACCTCGAACGGCTCGATCCCGAATATCTGCGCTATTACTATGCCGCCAAACTGACCGCGCGGGTCGATGATCTCGACCTGAATCTCGATGATTTCATCCTGCGGGTCAACAGCGACCTGGTGGGCAAGGTGATCAACATCGCCTCGCGCAGCGCCGGTTTCATTCACAAACGGTTCGCCGGCGAACTGACCGCCTCCTATCCGGACGATGGCGGCCTGCACGAACAATTCGTGGCCGCGGGCGAAGAGATCGCCCAGCTTTACGAGACGCGCGAGTTTTCCAAGGCCATGCGCGCCATCATGAACCTGGCCGACCTGGCCAACCGCTTTGTCGAAACCAAGGCGCCCTGGAATCTGGCCAAAGATCCGGAACGCAGCGTCGAACT
Organism: Magnetococcales bacterium; assembly: GCA_015234115.1. GTDB lineage: Bacteria > Pseudomonadota > Magnetococcia > Magnetococcales > Magnetaquicoccaceae > Magnetaquiglobus. The sequence continues at coordinate 56,321 of JADFWP010000002.1, read as the reverse complement.
GCATGAAACCTGCACCATCGCGCTCAATCTGTTTCGCACCCTGATGATCTATCTTCAGCCCGTGCTGCCCAAAACCGCAGAAAAATGCCAGGAATTTCTGCAACTTCCTCCCTTTACCTGGGAGTCGCGCCGTCAGCCCTTAAGCCACCACGCCATCCGGGAATTTTCCCACATGATGGCCCGCGTGGATCCGAAAAAAATCGAGGAACTGGTGCTGGCAAGCGCCCCGGCGGTTGCCGCTCCCCCCAAGGTCGCGGCCAAACCGGCTGCGAAGCCCGCATCCGCACCCAAACCGGAGTCGCTCCCCTCCCCTGCCCCACCTTTGGAACCGCCCCTCGATATCGAAACCTTTGCCCAGGTCGATCTGCGCGTGGCCCGAATCCTGACCGCCGAACCGGTCGAAGGAGCGGACAAACTGTTGCGACTCACCCTGGATCTGGGAGAGTTGGGCCAAAGAACCGTCTTTGCCGGGATCCGCGCCGCCTGTCGGCCCGAAACCCTGCCCGGCCGTCTGACTGTCATGGTCGCCAATCTCAAGCCGCGCAAAATGCGCTTCGGACTCTCCGAAGGCATGGTGTTGGCGGCGGGTCCTGGCGGCGATCAGCTTTTTCTGTTGTCACCCGACCTCGGGGCCACCCCCGGCATGCGCATTCGCTAAGGCTTAGAGAAGGCAAGCAACCCACATGGATACTCAGCCAAGAAAAGTGCTCCTTTTGACCGATTCGGGCACGGTCAACCAAATGCTGAAGGGAACCCTTCAGAGTCACGGCTATGCCGTGACCATGCTCCAATCCGGCAATGCCCAGTTTTTCCAGGCGATTGTCGAAGCGCAGCCGGACATCATCTTTCTGCGCACCGAACTGACCCATGCCAATGGCCTGGAGGTGTGCGACCGCATCAAAAAGGAACCCACGCTCGTGGCGACACGAGTGGTTTTCCTCTCCTCCAATCCCAAGGTGCGCGAACAGGCCATCGAACACCGGGCAGATCGCTTCCTGACCATGCCCTTTTCTCCGGCCGACGTGATCGAAACCGCCGCCGTGCTTTCGATCGTCAAACCGGTGATCCTCTATGTGGATGACAGCGATCTGCTCCATCGCACCGTTGTGCCTCCCCTCAAGGAGGAGGGATACGAGGTGATCGAGGCATGGGATGGCCGGGAGGCCATGGAAATCATCGACGAACGGGATGGCCATATCGATATGATCCTCTCCGATGTGGAGATGCCGGTCATGGATGGCATCACCTTGTGCAAGACCGTTCGCCAGACCCGCAACGAAGACATTCCCTTCATGTTGCTGACCTCCCTGGATACCGCCGAAGCGGTGGAAAAAGGATTCGGAGCCGGAGCGGACGATTATCTGACCAAGCCGGTGCTGGTCCACGAGATGTTGTCCCGGGTCAAGCGGCTGCTCAAGAGCGGACGACAGGAAAATGCCCGTCCCGAACGGCTGCTGCTCGTGGACGACTCCCCGGTGATCCGGGGCATGATGTTGACCGCGCTGCGCTCCCATGGCCTGCATGCCGATGCGGTCGAACACGGAGTGGCCGCCTTGGCCAAATTGCAGGAAAAACGTTATCACCTCATGGTTTCCGACTACGACATGCCCCACATGAATGGTCTGGAACTCTGCATGAAGATCCGTCAGGAGCCTTCCCCCTGGCAGCAGATGCCGATCATCTTCGTGACCGCGCGGGATGCCAAGGCCGACGAGGTGCGGGTCAAATCCCTGGGGGTGCAGGCGTTTATCACCAAACCGTTCAATGCGGACCGCTTCCTGGCCGAAACCGAACGGGTGCTTTCCGAACTTCAGTTGCAACGTCACAGCCGGATGCTGGGTTATTACTTCGCGGACCAGGCCGGCAAGGGGGATGGCGTGCTGGCGAGCGATCAATTCCGCAGCGTATTGTGCGTGGGAATCGCCGAGTTTGGCGCGCTCACCAAAAAGCTGGATCCCAAGGCATTGATCACCCTGCTGAACCACTATTTCGCCGCCATGAGCGAAGTGCTGGAACGCTGCGAAGTGCTGGTGGACCGAATCCAGGAAGATCATCTTTTCATCTCGTTTGGCAATCAGGACAAGGGGGCCATGCAGGCGATCGAATGTGCCCGCGCCATGCACCAGGCTCTGCCGGAATTGCAACGCCGCTCGGGCAACAAGGAGATCCGTCTGCTGACCGGCATTCATTCGGGTCGCCTGATCGTCGGGGCCACGGATCCCATCTCCACCCGTGACCGCACCATCACCTTGATCGGTGAAAGCATCGATCTGGCCCGCAGTGTCCAGGAGGTGGCGCCTCCCGGTGAAGTGATCCTCTCCGAACCGACGTTTGCCCTGGTGCAAACCCTGGTCAAAACGCAGCCCATGGGCTATGTCAAAACCCCGGAAGGGGCCATGCGGGCGTTTCAGGTGATTTGAGTATCCGCATCATGGACGCCGCCGATCCCGCGCTCCGCGAGCTGGCCTCGCTGCTGGAACGGGCCGAATCCCTGGCCTGGTCCACGGACTGGCGTCAGACTGCCAAAGAGATGCGATTGTTGCGGGAACGGTGGAGCCTGCTCGAACAGCAGAGTTTTTCCAGCCTGGAGCGGGAGTGGATCACCCGTTTCCGGGCGGCCCAGCAGACCTTCATGGATCGGCGGGCGGATTATTTCCAGCAGGGCAACCTGCGCAAAGGGTCAGGACTGATCGCGCATCTGGAGCAGAAACAGGAGTCGGTCATCCAGTTGAAAGAGGAAATCCAGAACGGTTACGTCGCGTTGCAAGAGTTCGAGGCCCGTTTGCAGGCCACTCCGGACGATGGCCATGCCATGCCTGCCATTCGTGCTTTCATCGGTGACTCCATCGTGGACCTGAAAGAGGAAATCCAACGCAAGGAGCGCGATCTGGCCAGAATCGAACGGTCAATGATGGCAACCTCCAATCGCTATTATTGTGTGGAGTAGTCCGAACCGAAGCGGTCTGTCATAAACCGATGCGTCGCAACAGCGCCTGAATGATTCGCTCCACGGCCATCAGCAGCACGTTCTGTCCGCTGGGACTCAAACCGATCTGGATGTTGCGCCTGCGCAGCACATACAGGACCACACCTCCAACGACCACCACGATCAAGAAAAATTTGAACATGTCTCTCGGCTTCCCCGGTGTGTGGATGAGCGGAATCAGGTGAAAACGGTCGGATCCCCGGCCCCGGCGCGCAACACCTCGGGTGTCGGTCCGGTCAGATCGACCACCGTGGACGGGGATGCGGGCAGCAGGCCGGCATCGATCACCAGATCCACCAGATGATCGGTCCGGGTATGAATGATGTAAGGATCGCTCAGGATTTCGGTTTCGCCCGCAAAACGCATGGAGGTGGAGAGGATCGGTTCGCCCAGGCTTTTGAGCAGTTCCAGACAGATGGGATGATCCGGAATGCGCAATCCGATGGTCTTGCGTTTGGGCAGAATGGTTTTGGGCACCTCCCGGGTCGCTTCGAGAATGAAGGTGTAGGGGCCGGGGAGAAACCGTTTCAGCAGCCGATAGGTGGCATTGTCCACCCGTGCGTAACGGGCGATGTCCGAAAGATCCGACACCAGAATCGAAAGCTGATGGGAACTGGCCTGCTGCTTGATCCGCTGGATTCGCTCCACGCCCTTGCGGCTGGAGATGCTGCATCCCAGGCCATAGGTGGTGTCGGTGGGATAGACGATCACTCCCCCTTCCCGCAACACATCCACGACCTGGGTCAGGAGACGGGGCTGTGGATTTTTGGGATGGATATTGATAAACTGTGCCATGGATTTTTTTTCCTGTCCAATGAGACTGACCTGACACCATTATTGACCACATCCAAGCCGTTGACAATCCATCTTGCGTCACGTTTTTTTTTCGCCCGGAGAGATTGATGCCCGCCTACCGTTCCCGAGTCTCCACCCATGGCCGCAACATGGCCGGTGCCCGTGCCCTGTGGCGCGCCACCGGTGTTGCCGAAGCCGAGTTTGGCCGTCCGATCATCGCGGTCGTCAACTCCTACACCCAGTTCGTGCCCGGACACGTCCATCTGAAAGATCTGGGGGATCTGGTCGCCGGCGAGATTCGTGCCGCCGGTGGCATTCCCCGCGAGTTCAACACCATCGCCATCGACGACGGCATTGCCATGGGGCATGGCGGCATGCTCTATTCCCTGCCCTCGCGGGAGATCATCGCCGACAGCGTGGAATACATGGTCAACGCCCACGCCGCCGATGCCATGGTCTGCATCTCCAACTGCGACAAGATCACCCCCGGCATGTTCATGGCCGCGATGCGGCTGAACATTCCGGCGGTCTTTGTCTCCGGCGGACCGATGGAGGCGGGCAAGGCGCAACTGGCCAACGGATCCGTGCGCAAACTCGATCTCATCGACTCGATGATCGCCGCCGGGGATCGGGCGGTCACGGAGGGCGATCTGACCACCATCGAACGTTCCGCCTGCCCCACCTGCGGCTCCTGCGCCGGACTCTTCACCGCCAACTCCATGAACTGTCTGATGGAGTCTCTGGGATTGGCCCTGCCCGGCAACGGCACCCTGCTGGCCACTCACGCCGACCGCAAGGCGCTGTTTCTGGAGGCGGGACGGCTGATCGTCTCGTTGTGCCAGCGCTATTACGAGCAGGAGGACCATTCGGTGCTGCCGCGCTCGATCGCCACCTTCGAAGCCTTCGAGAACGCCATGTCTCTGGATATCGCCATGGGCGGCTCGACCAACACCGTGCTTCATCTGCTGGCAGCAGCCCGCGAAGGAGAGGTGCCCTTCACCATGGACGACATCGACCGCCTCTCCCGGCGTGTCCCCTGTCTGTGCAAGGTGGCCCCTTCGACAGACCGTTATCACATGGAGGATGTTCATCGCGCGGGAGGCATTCCCGCCATTCTGGGCGAATTGCGCCGGGCCGGATTGCTGCACGAAGGGTGCGCCATGGTGCATGCCCCGACTCTGGCCGCAGCCCTGGAACGGGAGGATATCGCCTCGCCCACCGCCTCGGAGGCCGCCAGAATCCGTCATCTGGCCGCCCCGGCGGGACGGATCACCACCCAACCCTTTTCCCAATCGACCCGCTGGCCCACATTGGATCTGGATCGCGCCCAGGGATGCATCCGCGATCTGGAACACGCCTATTCCAAAGATGGCGGTCTGGCCGTGCTGTTCGGCAATCTGGCCAAGGAGGGCTGCATTGTCAAAACGGCGGGCGTGGATGAATCGATCTGGAAATTTTCCGGTCCGGCCCGGCTGTTCGACAGTCAGGAGAGCGCCTGCGAGGCGATTCTCGGGGATCGGATCCAGCCCGGCGACGTGGTGATCATCCGCTACGAAGGGCCGCGCGGAGGGCCGGGCATGCAGGAGATGCTCTATCCCACCAGTTTCCTGAAATCCAAAGGATTGGGCAAGGCCTGCGCCCTGATCACCGATGGCCGTTTTTCCGGGGGAACCTCGGGATTGTCGATTGGTCACGTCTCGCCCGAGGCCGCCGAAGGGGGGATCATCGCCCTGGTCGCAGAGGGGGACCGGATCGACATCGACATTCCCAACCGCACCATTCAACTGGCGGTCAGCGACGCGGTGTTGGAACAACGACGGGCCGCCATCGTCCGTTTTGTTCCCGAAGGGCGCAATCGACCGGTTTCGGCCGCGTTGCGCGCTTATGCGGCCTTGACCACTTCAGCGGCTCAAGGCGCGGTGCGCGACCTGAAACGTGTGGAACGGATCTAAAACATCAGGATAATCATCATGCTCCAACACCTGCGCCTGTGGGCGAAAATCATGCTGGCCATGGGATTGGCCATTATCCTGGTCGGCGGAACGCTGACCACGGCCAATCTTTCCAGCATGAACGACCTGATCCTCGCTTCCGAACGCATGGCCTTGAATGCCCATCTCAAGGCGTTTCACAACACCATTGCCGCCGAAAGCCGGGCCGCCGAGGCGATGGGCGCCTTGGTGGCCAACATCCCGCTGGTGCAGGAAAAATTTGCCTCCGGGGACCGTCAGGCCATTGGTGATCTGTTCGTGCCTGGTTTCAAGCTCATGTCCAAAGAGCATGGCGTGGAGCAGTTTCAGTTCCACACCCCTCCGGCCACCTCCTGGCTGCGGGTTCACAAGCCGGAAAAATTCGGCGATGATCTCTCTGCCTTCCGTCACACGGTCACCGCCACCAACAAACAGCAAAAACCGACCCGTGGTCTGGAAGGAGGCGTGGCCGGACTGGGGGTGCGCGGCGTGGTGCCAGTCACCCACAAAGGCAACCCGGTCGGCTCCGTGGAGTTCGGACTCTCTTTCGGACAACCCTTTTTCGATACGTTCCAGAAATTGAACGGGGTCGATGTCGCCATGCATCTGGCGGACAAGGAGGGATTCAAAACCTTGGGATCCACTCTGGGATCAAAACCACTCCTCGATGCCGATCAACTGAAAAAGGCTTTGGACGGTGAAATGATCTTGGAACATCGGAAAATACATGGCGAGCCGCATGCCATACTCGCCTCGGCCATCCAGGATTTTTCCGGTGCCCCGCTTGGTGTGGTGGAAATCGCCATGGAAAGCACGGTTTATCACACCACGCTGCACGCGGCCCGCACCACCGCGCTGGGGGTGGGGATGCTCTCCATCGTGGTCGGTCTGCTGCTCACCATGGTGATTGCCCGTCATCTGGTTTTGCGCCTCCAGGTGGTGGTGGCCGGCGTCAACCGGGTGGCCGCCGGAGACCTCTCCATCGAAGTGCCTTTGGCCGGTCGCGACGAAATCGCCGAACTCTCCCAGGCTGCGGGAGAAATGCGGCTGAAACTCCATGAACTCGCCTCCGAAGTGGGCGCGCGGGCGATTCAGGTCCACAAGGCGGCGCGGGAAATCACCGATGCCGTGGCCGGTCAGGCCACCACTTCCACCCAGATGTCCTCCTCCGTGGCCGAAATCACCTCCACCATGGAAGAACTGTCCGCCTCCTCCACCCAGATCGCCGAACAGGCCCGTTCCGTGGTCGAAATCGCCAATCAGACCCTCGACGGCAGCCGCAAGGGATCCGAGGCCATGCAGATCGCCCTCGGTCGCATGAACGATATCCGCACCGAGCGTCAACAGAGCCTGCAAGAAATTCTCGATCTTGGCATCAAGTCCAAGCAGATCAGCAAAGTGATGGAAATCATCAATACCCTGGCCGACCAGACCCGCCTGATCGCCTTCAATGCCGCCCTGGAGGCGTCGAGCGCCGGCGAAGCGGGCAAACGGTTTTCGGTGGTGGCCAGCGAAATCCGTCGTCTGGCCGACAGCGTGACCGATTCCACCAAAGAGATTGAAGTCAAGATCAGCGAGATTCAGGATTCGATCAGTCGTCTGGTGGTCACCTCGGAACAAGGAGCGGTCGCCATTCAGGCCGGCACGGTCGCCACCACCAACACCTCCGAACGGCTCGGTGAGATCGTCAAGGCGGCCAGCCACACCTCCAATGCCGCCCAGCAGATTTCGCTCTCCACCCAGCAACAGAAAATCGCCAGCAACCAGGTGGTGGTGGCTCTGCGGGAGATTGTCGGCGCCAGCTCCCACACCGCCCAATCGATCACCCGGATTTCGCAGATCAGCAAAGAGATGCTTACGCTCTCCGAACGGCTCGAAGCGTTGGTCAGCACCTTTAAATTCACCGACCCGACCGCGCAAAAAGAGCACCCATGAACACACGCACAATCCGGGTCGTGGTGGTCGATGACAGCATGCTCGTCCGTCAATGGCTGAGGGATTTGCTGGCCGAGGCCGAGGATATCGACGTGATCGGCGAGGCGGCCAGCGGGCGCCAGGCCGTGGAGGTGGTGGCCGCGCTCCGACCCGATCTGGTCACCATGGATCTGGAGATGCCGGGTATGGGTGGTCTCGAAGCCATCGAAACCATCATGTGTTCCAAGGCGGTGCCGATTCTGGTGGTGACCAGCGTCTCCGATGCGCGGGTGGCCATGGAGGCCATGCAACGGGGTGCGCTGGATGTGATCGAAAAACCCGACACCTCTCCGGAGTCGGTGGAACAACTGATCGCCAAGGTGCGACTGCTCTCCGGAGTGACGGTGGTGACCCGCATGCGACCCGGTCACGCCACCCATTGGGCCACCCGCCCGGTGATGACGCCAGAGGTGGGAACGCTTCAGACCTTTCCCCGTCTGTTCGCCATTGCCTCCTCCATGGGCGGACCCCAGGCGCTGGCCCGGATCCTGCCCGAACTTCCGGCCGGTTTTTCCTGCCCGGTGGTGATCGCCCAGCATATCTCCGACGGTTTCGCCCCTGGTCTGGTCGAGTGGCTCTCTTCGCTGTGTGTGCTGCCGGTGCGTCTGGCCGTCGATGGCGAATCGTTGCAGGCCGGCACCATTTACATCTCTCCTTCGGAATCCCATTTCACCATTTCGCCCGCACGACGGGTCGCGCTGATGTCACGCACCATCGGGGACATCTACCGACCCAGCTGCGATCTGTTGCTGCAATCGGTGGCCGATTGTTTCGGTCCTCGCGCCGTTGGCATCATTCTGACCGGCATGGGCAACGATGGTGCCGAAGGCATCGTGCGCATCCTCGACAAAGGAGGTCTGACCCTGGCCCAGGATGAGGCCACTTCCCTGATCTTCGGCATGAATCAGATGGCGATCCGCACCGGAAGCGTCCAGAGGGTGTTGCCGGTCGAAGCGATCGCTTCAGAAATGATCCGTCTGGCCCATGCTCCGGTTTCCAATCGGGCCGGTGTGGAAAAACCATGAGCCGCCTGGAACCCGGTCCCTTCAAGGAACTGATCAAAAACCGCTGCGGTCTGCATTTCGAGGCGGCCAACGAACAGAACCTGCTCCGCGCGTTGCAGGAGCGGCTCTCCTCTTTGGCTCTGACCCCGGAAGCCTATCTGAACCGGCTGTTTCTTCAGCCCGAGGCCTTCCAGGAACTGGTGGATCGTCTAACCATTAACGAAACCTATTTTTTCCGCGAATCCGAACAGATCGCTTTGTTGGTCGATCATCTCGTGCCCCGTTTTTTGCAGCGGCGGAATGAAACCGCTCCGGTCCGGATCTTGAGCGCCGGTTGCTCTTCGGGTGAAGAGCCCTATTCACTGGTGATGGCCCTGCTGGAACGCCATGGCGCAAGCATCGAAAGCAGGATTCATGTGATGGGGTGCGATATCGACAGCACGGTGCTTGCCAAGGCGCGTCGTGGTTGTTATTCGGAGTTTTCCTTCCGGGGGGTGAGTCCGACCCTGCGTGATCGCTATTTCCAGCCTGAACCGACGGGTGGATTCCGCCTGGAGGAGCGGGTGGCCAGGCAGGTCACGTTTCATCCGTGCAACCTGTTGTCCGATTCCCTGGCCGCGGGGCTGGGTGCCATCGACATTCTGTTGTTTCGCAATGTCTCGATCTATTTCGATCCGCCCACGCGACGGATCATCTTGGGCAAACTGGCCACGCTGCTGCACGACGAAGGCATTTTGATGCTCGGAATTTCCGAAACCCTGGCCAACGATCTCGGTGTGCTGCGTCTGGTGGAAGAGCAAGGATATTATTACTTCGTCAAGGATTCCGCTCCGGCGCATTCCGTGCCGTTTCCAGCCTCGTCCCGGCCCTTGCCTGCGGTTGCATCCGCGGAAATGGTTTCAATGTCGGCGCCTCTCCTGCCGCCCCCTCCTCCGGCCCAGGCTCCGGCCCAGGCTTCGGCCCGGGCTTCGGCTCAACCCGAGAGCAGCCGCTTTCTGGAAGAGGTGCGCCAACTTCTGAAAGAAAAACGTTACGACGAGGCGCTGATCCGGCTCGATTCCCTGCTCGCGCAGCAACCGGATCACCTGGCCGCACAGCTGCTCAAGGCCCATTCATGGCTGCTGCGCAAAGAGTACCAAACCGCTGCCACTCTGGCTCATGAGGTGCTGGCACGCGACTCCCAATCGATCGATGCCTTGATTTTGTTGGGCTTGTCCGCCAAGTGGCGTCAGCAACCGACCGAGGCGATTGAATGGTTTCGTCAGGCGGTTTATTGGCGTCACGGCTGCTGGCCCGCCCATTATTATCTGGCCGATCTCTATCGCCACAACGGTGAAATGGAGCGGGCCAGACACGGCTATCGCGTGGTGATGCAACTGCTCTCCGGTCCGATCAAGGATTGCGGCATCCACCACCTTGATCTGGAAATGCCGATGGATGAAATTCGATTTCTGTGTGAATATCAGCTTGCTCGCATTGGTGGTGTTTAAGGGTATGGAGACTCCTGGCAATGAACTCCATTGATTCATCAACAACGATGATCATATAGCAAACAGCAGCCATGGAAGCACCCCTGACATGGGATCACACCCAACCTGATGAATACGACTCCCCCTGGAAAGAGATCCTGAGAGGCTGTTTCCAGGACTTTCTGGCCTTTTTCTTGCCGGTGGCCCATGACGGGATCGACTGGCAGCGCAAGCCGGTCTTTCTTGACAAGGAGTTGAACCGCATCACCCGCGAGGCACGAGCCAAGAATCGTCGGGTGGATTTGCTGGTCAAGGTGTGGCTGAGGGATGGCCAGGAACTCTGGATTCTGATCCATGTCGAAATTCAGGGGGACCGGGATCCGGAGTTTCCGGAACGGATGTACACCAGCCACTACCGTGCCTATGATCTGCACCGCAAACCCGTGGTGGGGTTGGCGATTTTGACCGATGACGATCCTGGATGGCGGGTCAACGAATACCGGCAGGAGAAATTCGGCTCCGAGGCCATCTACCGCTTCAACGCAATCAAATTGCTGGACTATCTGGATCACCTGTCCGATCTGGAGCGATCCGACAACCCGTTTGCCATCATCGCCCTGGCCCATCTGCGTGCGCGGCAGACCAGGAATCGACCCGACGAACGGTATGAACAGAAGTTGCACCTGACCCGCAGCCTGTACCGGCAGGGCTTCAGTCGCCAAAGAATCCTTGATCTCTACCGTTTCATCGACTGGATCCTGCACCTGCCCCCCGAAGCCGATGACCGGTTCTGGAACGAGTTGTCCAATATGGAGGAGGAGAAAACAATGCGCTATGTGACGAGTGTGGAACGGATTGGAATGCAAAAGGGCATGGAAAAAGGCATGGAAAAAGGCATGGAAAAAGGCATGGAAAAAGGAGAACTGAAAGGAAAATCCGAGATGCTTTTGGATCTGCTTCAAGCACGCTTTGGCCAGATTCCTGAGTCTCTCCATCACAGAATCGTCTCGGCTGATCTGGAACAACTCACCAACTGGGGCAGAAGGATTGTCAAGGTGGATTCGCTGCAAGCGGTTTTCCAGTGATGGCTTCTTGCCACCTCCAAAGATCAAGAATGAGAATCATCGACGGATGCATCCAACGCACGCGCATGGCGGACCATGGCCATTGACCTGAAAAAATTCATCGCCCGTTTTGTCGAGGAGGCCCACGATCACCTGCGCCAGATCAATGCAGGCATGAGCGCCCTCGAATCCGGGGACACCTCGGTGTTGCATGCCATGTTCCGTTCGGCGCACACCATCAAGGGGTCATCGCGCATGCTCAAGCTGACCCCGATCACGGATCTGGCCCATCGGATCGAAGATGTGATGGCCGCTTTGCGGGATGGGACACGTTCCTTTTCTTCGGAGATGGGCACACAATTGGCCCATGCGGTCGATGTGCTTTCGGGACAAGTGGATCAACTGGCCGAAACCGCGGATGGGGCCACGCTCGCCGCGCCCGATCCCGCACTGCTTGCCGCCTTGAATCGTTTGCTTACGGATCAGGCCGCGCATCCTCCTCTCCCATCTTCTCCGTCTCCACCGCCACCACCGTCTCCACCGCCGCCGTCTCCACCGCTGTCATCGTCGCCATCCCCCCGACCGGTTGTCCCCGCCCCGATTCTGGCCGATGCTCCCGGAGAAGAGGCCCGTTTGAAAAATGCCGAAACGGTCCGGGTCCGTCTCGACAAGCTGGATGTCTTGATCAAACTCATGGGCGAACTGGTATCGAGCCATGCCCGCATGCGCCAGCGACTGGTGGAGATTAATGCCCTGGATCACCAGTTGACCGCTCTCACCGATCGGCCCGTGGCCACCCAACTCCATCAGTTTTCCCAGCGTCTGCGCGAGGATGTGTTGGATCAGGAAGCCCTGATGACCGAACTGCACGACAAGACCCTGCTCATGCGCATGTTGCCGTTGGCCATCGTGCTCGAACCGGCGGAACGTCTGGCGCGTGGTCTGGCCCGTTCGGTGGGCAAACAGGCCATCTGTCAGATTTTCGGTGGTGAGATCGAACTGGATCGTCGCATCATCGACAAGCTTTCGGATCCCATCATTCACCTGATCCGCAATGCCATCGATCATGGTCTGGAAGCTCCGGAGCAGCGCAAGGCTGCCGGCAAACCGCCCCGTGGTGAACTGAATCTGACCGCCCATCAGGATGGCGGACATGTGCTGATCGAACTTTCCGATGACGGGGCTGGCATATCCCTGGATGCGGTGCGCAACCGGGCCGAGCGCATGGGGCTGGTGAACGTCGAACAGGCCGCAACCATGACCGAACGGGAGATACTGGAACTGATCTTTCTGCCGGGATTTTCCACCAGCACCTTTGTCACCGACATGTCGGGTCGGGGGGTAGGCATGGATGTGGTGCGCCAGACCATTGTGGAAGAGTTGCGCGGCTCCATCGAGGTGACGACACGGGCCGGAGTGGGGACCACCTTTTCGTTGCGACTGCCCCTCTCGCTGGCCATGATGAGAATTTTGCTTGTTGCCGCAGGAGGAATCACTTTCGGATTTACCGCTCCCTATGTGGCGCAACTGAAGCGTGTGGCGCGTGGCGCGCTCTTGACCCTGGCTGATCGTGAGGTGATGATTGTCCACAACGAGTTTGTGCCATTGATTCCTCTGGCCAGTCTGCTCGACCTGCCGCCGCCCCGGCCCGGAAGTCGGCAGCTCGCTTCGGTTCCGGAAGCCGGTCTGCTCGTGGTGGTGCTGGCCGCCCGTCACGAAAAACTGGCTGTCGTGGTCGATGAACTGCTCGATGAACACGACATGGTGATCCATCCTCTGCCCCAACTGTTGCGCCAGTTGCCGCTGGTCGCGGGATTGGTGGTCACGGGCGACAACGATCTGGTCAGCGTGCTGCATGCCCCGGCCCTGCTGGAACGGGCACGACGCCTGCGGGGCAAAGGACCGGTCGGCAAAGAACAGGATCTTGCCATGCGTCATGACCGGGTGCTGGTGGTGGATGATTCGCTCAACACCCGCGAAATCGAAAAGGATGTACTCGAAGCGTGTGGTTTCCGGGTCACGCTGGCCGAAGATGGTCTCGATGGATTGCGTCAGGCCTTGGAAAACGAATTCGATGCTGTCCTGACCGATGTCGAAATGCCTGGCATGGATGGATTTTCACTGACCGCACGGCTGCGTCGGGAAGAAAAGTACCGCAACAAGCCGATCGTCATCCTCACCTCGCGGGAACGGGATGAGGACAAGCATCGAGGCATGCAGGCAGGTGCGGATGCCTATATCGTCAAGGGGGATTTCAGTCAAGGCAACCTCGTGGATACCCTGCGCAATCTGCTGGGTTGGCGCGGTCGCCTGAAAGGAGAATGAAACATGATGCGTATTCTGGTAGTGGATGATGATCCTGTGGCCGGAGAAATGATCCTGGCCGTGCTCGAAGGAGAGGGTCATGAGATCCGGTTGGTGGAAAATGGCATGGAAGCCTTGAGCGTGCTTGACACCGATCCTGATTTTGGCATGATCATCAGTGACATGAACATGCCACTGGTCTCTGGCATCGATCTGTTCCGCGAACTGCGCGAACAAGGCAAAACCATTCCCTTCATCCTGCTGACCGGAGATGAACCCGAAGGTCCCTTGACCCGTGAACCGCGCCTGGATGGATGTCTGGTCAAGGACTTCACCCTTGAAGAGAGTCTGCCCGAAATGATGCGAAACGTTCTGGCCCGTTATGACCAGAACTGACCCTGTGGAGCTTCGTCATCCATGAGCACCTCCAAGCCATCGGTCCAGGAGAGAATCGCCAAACTGCGCGCCACCTTCATCGACCAGTTGCCGGAACGAATCGCGCAGGCGCGTGAACTGCTCAACCGTCTCCAGGAGCAACCCGGCGATCCGTCGGTGCTGGAGGAGATGCATCGTTTTTTCCATGGCATCAAGGGGACAGGCCGTTCATTCGGACTGCGTGAACTGGGGGTGGCGGCCGCCCAGGCAGAACATTGGACCACCTCGCTCATGGAGGCCACACGTCCGAACGATCCGGATGAATGGTTGCAGCAACTGGAAAAATATCTGGATCTGATCACCCTGATGATCGACAAGGTGCGCGCCGCGCCTCCGGATGCGCAACCGGAGTCCAGTCCCCTCCTGACCGAATCGAACGACGCCGATGGGCTGAATCGCCGGGGGCGTCTGGTGTATATCTGCGACGACGACATGTTGACCCTGGAACAATTGTCAAGCCAGTTGCGATGTTTCGGATTCAAGACCTTGACCTTTGTAAACCCGCATACCTTGCAGGCCGCCGTGCGGGATCGACGCCCGGACGCCGTGCTCATGGACATCATGTTCCCCCAGGGCCATGAAGCCGGTCCGGATGCCATGACCGCCTTGAGGCTGGAAATCGGCTTCAGCGTGCCGACGATCTATTTTTCTGCCCGTGCCGATTTTTCCGCCCGGCTGGCTGCGGTCCGGGCGGGTGGCGAGGCCTATTTTCACAAACCGGTACGCGCCCTGGAGATGGTTGCCGCACTCGATGCCATCACCGCCCATCAACTCCCGGACCCGTTCCGGATCCTGGTGATCGATGACGAACCCGCAGTCGCGGAATATCATGCGCTGATCCTTGAAGGATCTGGCATGGTGACGCGCATTCTCTCCGAGCCAAGCCGAATTCTCGAAGAGTTGCAGGAGTTCCGGTCGGATCTGGTGCTGATGGACATGTACATGCCCAACTGCCTGGGACAGGATCTGGCGCGACTGATCCGCCAGATGCCCGATTATGTCGGTCTGCCGATTGTCTTTCTTTCGGGCGAAACGGACCGCAAGAAACAGGATTCCGCCATGCGCATCGGGGCCGAGGGGTTTCTCACCAAACCGGTCAACCCCGACGATCTGATCAGCGCCGTGGCCGTGCGCGCCGAACGGATGCGGGCCTTGCGTTCGCTCATGATCCGCGACAGCCTGACCGGGCTGTTCAACCACACCACCACCACCCAGATGCTCGAAAATGCCATGGCCACCGCGCAACGGAGCGGAACGCCCCTGTGCTTTGCGATGATCGATATCGACCGTTTCAAATCGGTCAACGACACCTATGGCCATCCGGTCGGGGATCAGGTGATTCTGGCCCTCTCCCGGGTGCTGCATCAGCGGCTGCGCGGTTCGGATGTGGTGGGCCGCTACGGAGGAGAAGAGTTTGCGATCATTCTCCAGGATGTCGCCCTGGAACGGGCCTCCCGCCTGATCAACGAATTGCGCCTTGATTTCAGCCGGGTCCAGTTCCATGCGACCAAGGGGCGATTCTCCTGCACCTTCAGCGCCGGAATTGCCGGCATGGCGGGTCACGCCTCCCTGGAGTCCCTGCGCGAGGCAGCGGACCGGGCCTTGTATCTGGCCAAGAACAATGGCCGCAACCGGGTGGTCGTGGATGGATGAACACGCCAACTCTTGATCAGATCCTGGCGCAAGGCAGAGTCTCCGGCCCGGAAAGCGGGACACTGGACGAAACCTTGGTGAAACTGGTGATTTTTGAGTTAAGCGGACAATTGTTCGCCTTTCCTGGCGAGAAGGTCCGGGAAATCCTGGCCCATGCGCAGGTCCATTTCGTGCCCGGCGCTCCTCCCTCCATGGAGGGGGTGGTCAATGCGCGCGGTGACATCGAAACCGTGATCCGTCTCCAGGCACGATTGCAGTTGCCGGATCCTCCGGAACAGCCGGGACCTGCCTCGGCCATTCTGCTGACGCGCGGAGGAGGCGTGACCAGCGGCATCCGGGTGGATCGGGTGGTGGATGTGCTGGATCTGCCGCAAAGCGCCATCGTTCCCCTGCCCGCCTCGCTTCCAGCCCATTGGAGCGCGCTGACGTTTGGCATGCTCAACCTGAACGATCAACCCGTGATCCTGCTCGATCTCGATGTGTTGCTGGGCGACTATGCCCGTGGCCTGGGATGAACGATCGTACCGCGACCCTGGATGTGGTGGTGTTTTCGGTCGGGGCCTGCCGGATTGGCATCGAAGCCGCACGGGTACGCGCCTGCCGTTTCGCCACCCCCCTGGATGCAGAGACGACGATTCCCATGCTGGAATCTTTTCCGGAGCTGCACCACTCCCCTGCCCCGGCCTGGATGGTGCTGGAGCTGGTTCACGCCGATCTGGCGCTCCAGTGGCGCATCCCCGGACCCGTGGCGTTGCAGACCCTGCCGGCGCACCTCATCCACCCCCTGCCCCCCCTGCTGATCGCCCGCTCCAGACTGCCGGGTCTGCGCGCCCTGGCCTTTCCGGAGAGCGGTCCGGCCCGGATGGTGCTGCTGATCGAGCCTTTCCGGCGCGCCGCGCCTGCCGCTTCAACCGCGCCACCACTTGAGCCAGAGAGAAATCAATGAAAATGCCCCGCCTGCCGCGAGCAACAAGGCAAAGAGACGCGGACGTCTGCGGATGGCGGCGAGGATCGATTGGCGCCAGAGCTTGAAATCCACCCGACGGTTGGCCCAGGCTTCAAACCCCTTCAGGCCGCTGGGACGGATCAGGATCAACACTCCGGCGGCCAGGGTGAAAAAATTGCCCAGCGCCACGAACAACAATAAGCTCTCCCACAGCCAGGCATCGACACCGCGCAAACCGTTCAATCCGGCCAGGGTGATCATGCGGCGCAGATAGCCCCCCAGGGCCACCAGGGTACAGAACGAGCCGACCACGATGCCGCCGCCAAACCAGCGGTGATGACGATAGACAAACCGCTCCACCCGCACCGGTCGCGACAGGGGACGCAGGGCATCGACCGCCGAACGGTCCAGCAGGGCGTTGGCGTTGGGATTCAGGAAAATCCACGCCCCGAGCACCAGACCGGCCAGCGAACCGATCACGGCCAGAACCAGCAACAGGGACAGAAGCCAGGGAGCGAAGATCATGAGATTTAATGTTTTGTCTTTTTCATGGCTGCCGAACCCATATCCCACATGGGCATGAAAATTCCCAATGCCAGCACCAGCACCATGGCGCCGATGACCGTCAACAGGATCGGCTCGATGGCGGAACTCAGTCCCTTGACCTCGTATTCCACCTCGCGCTCGTAAAATTCCGCCACTTCGGTCATCATCTCGTCCATGCCCCCGGTCTCCTCGCCCACGGAGATCATCTGAAGCACCAAAGGGGTGAACATGCCGCTGTTGTAGGCGGATTGGGTCAGGCTCTCCCCACGTTCGATGCCTTCGCGCATTCCGGCGATGCGGCTGGCCATGAAGGCATTGTCCACCGCCTCCTCCACAGCCCCGAGGATCTGGATCACCGGCAGGCCCGCCCGGGAACCCATGGAAAAGGCGCGGGCATAACGGGCGAGCGTGGCCCGATTGATGATTCCGCCGACAATGGGCAGTTTCAGCCGCACGCCATCCCACCACAGCCGACCCGGCACGGTCTTGATGTAGGTGAGAAATCCGTAAACGACGGCGAAAACGGCGGAAATGATGTAAACGGCATAGGCCTGGACAAAGGCCGAGGTGGACATCAGAATCTGGGTCATGAAGGGCAGATCCGAGCCCATTTTGCTGAACATGCCGGTGAATTTCGGAATCACGAAATAGTTGACCACAAACATGGCCACGACAATGGCCATGATCACGAAGGAGGGATAACGCAAGGCGCTTTTGATCTGGCGGCGGGTGTTCTTGTCCACCTCCATGTATTGATACAACTGCTTGAAAGATTCATCCATGCGCCCGGTCTCTTCGCCCATGCGGATGATGCGCACGAACAGACGGTCGAAAATTTTCGGATGGTCGGCCAGGGCCATGGAAAGCTCCTTGCCGGACTGCAAATCCTCGATGATGCGCACCATGGCCTGCTTGAGCCGCTTGTTGTGGGTGCTTTCGACCAACCCCTGAAACGAACGGATCAACGACACCCCGGATTTGGTCAGGGTGAACATCTGCCGGGCAAAAAGGATCCGGTCATCGTCCGTGGGCCACTCGACCAGAAAATCCAACTCGATATCGCCACTGCCGGATTGAATCTCCTGCACATCCAAAGGCTCGATGCGACGGTTGAACAACTGCTCCACCACCGCATCCGCGTTCGGAGCATTGATCACCCCTTCGACCGATTTGCCTTCGCTGCGTCCGGTATAACGAAAGGCGGGCATCGATCAACTCCCTTTGGCCGGGACGGATTCCGGGGCGGGAACGGTCTCCTCGCCGTCTTCGGCTTCGAGAGGGGGTTGATCCTCATCCACATCGCCAACCAGGCGCATCACCTCTTCCAGCGTGGTGATCCCTTGCAATGCATACTCCAAAGCCGCCCGATGCAACGGAACAAAACCAGGCTGCAAATCGGCCAGACGCATGAACGAGGTCGTATCGTTGTTGCGCAACGCCTCGGCCAGAATGCTTCTCATTTCCAGCAGTTCCACCACCGCGATCCGACCCCGATAGCCGGTCCGGTTGCACTGGGGACACCCCCTGCCCCGGCTCAATCGGACCCCTTTGGCGCGCGGGCCGAGCAGTCCCTGCAACAGAATCTGCTCATCCGGATCCGGTTCCACCTGTTCGTGACAATCCTGGCAGATGCGGCGCACCAGCCGCTGGGCCAGGATGCATTTCAGGGCCGAGGCCACGGCATATCCTTCGACCCCCATCTCCACCAGCCGGATGGCGGTCGCCACGGCGCTGTTGGTATGCAGGGTGGAAAGCACCAGATGGCCGGTCAGGGCCGCGCGAATGGCGATTTCGGCGGTCTCCTGATCGCGCATCTCACCCACCAGCACGATATCGGGATCCTGACGCAGCACGGTGCGCAGCACGCGGGCAAAGGTCAAACCGATGCGGGCGCGCACCTGCACCTGGTTGATGCGCGGCAGACGGTATTCCACCGGATCCTCGACCGTGATGATCTTCTTGCCCGGCGAGTTCAGGGCGTTCAGGGAGCCGTACAAGGTGGTGGTCTTGCCGCTTCCGGTCGGACCGGTGACCAGGATCAGCCCGTGGGGACGACTGAGCCAATACCGGAACCGTTTGAGCAGCATCGGTTCCATGCCCACCATGTCGAGATTAAGGTTGTCTGCGGATTGATCCAGCAGACGCATCACCACCGATTCCCCGTCCTGGATCGGCAGCGTGGAGAGACGCACATCCACGCTTTTGCCCTTGACGGTAATGTTGAACCGGCCATCCTGGGGCAGACGTTTTTCGGCAATTTCCAGGCTGGCCATGAGTTTGAGTTTGGAGACCAGTGCCGGGGCGATCTTTTTTTCGTTGACGATCTGTTCGTTCAACACCCCGTCGATGCGTTGCCGGATGCGCAACACATCGGCATCGGGTTCGATGTGGATGTCCGAGGCATTCATGCGCATCGCGTCTTCGAACAGCGACTGGAGGATCTTGACCACCGGCGCGTCCACAGACATTTCGGACTGGACGATGCCATCGAGGTCGAACTCCGATTTGCCGACCTCCTCTTCCAGGGCCACCACCTGTTCGCGGATGTTCCCCTCGCCCCGATAGATCAGGTCCAGCGCACGCAGCAGTTGACTTTCGCCCACCAAGGCCAGTCGTGGGGTTTGACCAAGCGCGCGTGACAGTTCATCGAAGACAAAAACATCGGTAGGATCGGCCATGCCCACCCGCAATCCTTCGGCGTCACGGGCGAGCACCACCGCACGGAAACGTCGTGCAGCGGTCTCGGGCAGCAGTTTGACCACATCCGGAACAAACGGGAATTTGCGGAGATCGACATAGGGAATGCGCAACTGGGCGGCGAGAAATTCCAGAAATCCGGTTTCGCTCAGAAACCCCAACTGGGCCAGGGATTGTCCCAGTTTCTTGCCGGATTTTTTCTGTTCCGCCAGCGCGGTTTGCAGTTGATCGGCGGTGATGACTCCGGCCTCGACCAGTTTGTCGCCGATACGCAATTTCTGGCGTTGCCGGTTCAGGAAGTTCTGGAGCGCCTGTTCGGTGACCGCGCCCAGATGGACCAGCGCCTCCCCCAGCTTGGCCCCGGTTTTCTCCTGATGGAGCAGCGCCTGACGCAACTGCTCGGCAGAGATCAGCCCGGTATCGACCAGAAGATCACCGAGGCGGGGTTTGTTGGGGGGAGGCTGGACCATAGGTTACAGTTTTTCGATCCTCTTGCGTACAAAGCTTTGCAGTTTCTGATTGAGTTCGCCGCTGGCCAGGGCCTTTTTATAGGCGCGCAGGGCCTGATTGTTCTCTTCGACCTTTTCCAGGGAGATGGCCATGCCCATCTGCCACAGTCCTTTGTTAGGATACTTCTTAAGCAGGGCGTCGTACAGGTCTATTGCCTGCCAATGCTCTTCGCGGCGTTGATACAGAGCCGCCAGGAAGGCGGCCAGATTGGGATCTTCGTCAGCCAGGGAGCTGTCCCCGCGTCCGCCGGTCAACTGGCGCAGCAGTTCCAACGCCTTTTCGCCACGCTCGGTTTCGACCATGATCCGCGCCAGACGCCGCACCGCCGCCTTGTGGCCCGGATCCGCCTTGATCACCTGTTGCAGCAACGCCTCTTCGCCCTCCCGATCCCCGGACTCCTTCTTTTCGAGCGACTGCTGATAGCTGCGATCCACCCATCCCGCCTGATCGACTGCGGCCTTGACCGTGGAATCACGTCGCTTGCCGTCGTTCGCTCCCTTGGCGTCGGGGGCAACCGGAGCCGCCAGAGCGCGATTCTGTTCCGCGGTCGGCGTGCCCGCATTTTTCCATTCCGTCTGCTGGCGTTGCCCCCGGAATTCGTTCTCGCCCCAGGCCGACGGCTCGGGCAGCACATCCTTGGCGGTCTGGACGCCCACCAGATTCGGTTGCAGCGCCACCACGCTCTTGGCTGCCTGCTCATGCTCCTTGCGGGCGGACGAGGACTCCTTGCGGGACGCCGGATCGGATCGGGGTTCGGCCTTGGGTTCGGCTTTGGGTTCGCTCCTGGATTCGACTTTGGGTGCAGCTTTTGGCTCGGCTTTCGGTTCCGCTTTGGCGACCGGAGGCGCGACCGGTTTTGTGGCCAAAGGATACTCAGCCTCGAAATCGGCGCGGCTCGGCGGGGTCGCTGCCATGCCTGGTTCTTCGGGTGTGCCCGGCACTTCGCTCACGATTGGGCGATTCTCATCCACTGCGCCACTTCTGGCTTCCCTGTCCGCACTTTTGACCTCTTTGGCCGCAGTCTTGTTTTCCTTGGCTTTGCTCTCTTTGCTCTCTTTGCTCTCTTTGGCCGCGATTTTGGCCTCTTTGCTCTCGGTCTTGCGGATGGGCGTCACCAACGGGGCCGGAGCCAGGGCAGCCATCGCCTCCGGACTCTGTGCCGTCTGGCCCTCCAGACGGACCACATCCTGAACCTTCTCCTGACTTTCGGCAAAGCTGGTCGGTGCGGTGGTCGCTGGTACGGCTGCGCCTTCGGCCACCGTCTTGGCCGGACCATCCGGTCCGGTCATGGGAATGATCTTGGCAGCCTGTGTGGGAGCCGCCCCTTCGGGCGGGGTGAAGGAGTCGCTGCGGGCCACATAGAATCCCGGCACCTTCTCCTGACGTTTCAGCGCCTCCAGCGCCTGGCGTGCCTTGGCCAGATCGTTGAAGCGCCCCACCCGCACACTCTGCCACAGGCGGCTCGGATCCTTGACACCCCACAACTCCAACACATAGGCATCATACCCGCGTTTGCGCCACAAGGCCGCATTGCGAATGGCACTGTCACGATCCAGAAAGGCCGACATCTGAATCGAATAGGCAAAATTCAACGTATCGGAAGGCGATCCCTCGGGCTGACGCAGCAGGGGCAGCAGTTCGGGATCTTTTGAGATTTCCCGCACATCCTGCACGTTTGCCACAAGATCCGCCTCGGTGGTGCCACCCTTGCCCGACTTGCCGTTTTTGGCATTCTTCTTGGCTTTGTTCTCATCCTTGGCCGGTTCGACCGCTTTGGCCGGTTCGACCGCTTTGGCCGACTCGCTGAGTTTGACCTGGGGAGGATAGCGGATCACCCCGGCCAACTTGAGGGGAGCATCGATTTCCGACTCTTCACTTGCCGGGATCAACCCGACCGCCATGGAATTGACAGGCGGCGGTGCGGATGCATGCATCCCCGGATCGGGATCCGCCTTGGGCGTGACCGGATCCGATGGCACGGATGCCCCCTTGGCCACCACCGCAGGGGACGCAGGCGGTTCCGTCTGGGCCGCAACCGGAGTTGCAACCGGAGCCGTCGTCTCCCCCTTGGCCGCAACGGGCAGGGATTCGGGTTGCAAAGTGACCCGGAAATCCACCTCCTTGGCCACATCGACTTGCAGCGGGGCGATCAGATCCTGAAAGCCGTTCTTCTTCAAGGTGATCGTCGCCGCTCCGCTCCCCCACTGAAACCGTACCGGAGTCACACCGACAAAACGGCCATCCAGCAGCACGCCAGCTCCGGGGGGTTCGGTGACCGCATGAATCGTTCCCAGACCGGCTGAAGAGGCTTGCGGCGCGTTTTTCAGTTCCATGAGGGCTGCAACCGGGGTCATGGACCCTTTGACGTAACGTTCCACGATCAATGGACCGGTGGCCAGCACCACCACCGCAGCCACACCCCAACCGGCCCAGGTGGTCCAGGAGCTTTTTTTCGGATCCGCTTCCAGTCGATCCGCATGCGCTTGTTCCGTTTTGTTCCACATTTCTGTCATCCGGCTCACTGGTTTAAACTCCTTCATGCCGCAGCAATCCATTTTCCGACCTTAGAGATTCCCACCCCGTCCTTCTCTGCGCATGTCTCCGATCCGTTCTGCCGTGCGTTTGCGTTCGGCAGACCAGTCATGCTGCACATCCACCACGATGGGACGAATCAGAATCACCATTTCGCTTTTGTACCAGGATTCACGAACCTTCTGAAACAAGACCCCCACCCCAGGCAAATCCCCCAGAAAAGGCAGCTTGTCCGTGTCTTCGCGTCGTTCTTTTTTCAGCAGACCACCGATCACCGCCAATTCGCCGCTGCTCACCCGGATCACGCTGTCGGTTTCGCGGGTGGTGCTCAACGCCATGGGAACCGAGTGCTGCTTGTCCTTGATCTTGTAACTCTTCTCTTTGTCTTGCACAGTGCGTACCATGGGATGCACATGCAGGGTCACCATGCTGTTTTCGCCGATCTGCGGAGTCACGTCCAACGCGACACCGGTGAACATTTCGGTAAAAATCGGCGTGGGATCCACATAGGCCGCCGTCTCGCCAACCCCCGAGGGACTCTCCATGCCGGTGATGAAAAATCCGTCCTCTCCCACCTTGATCACCGCCTTCTGGTTGTTGATCGTGGCGATGCGCGGACTGGACAACACCTGCACCTTGCCCTGACGCTGCAACAATCCCAGGAAACTGGTGAAATCATGCGCCCGGAAGGCCAGACTGAACGGTGCCCCGGCACCGGCCTGGGAACCAACAAATCCCTTGGTGAACAACGGGTTGAGGTTAAGAACCGTATCCCCGGAGACCTGCTGCTCGCTCATGCTGTTCACGAAAGTTTTGGCATTGTTCGGTTCCGAAGCCAAAGGTCCGAACCGGTCACTGCCCAATCCCTTGTTGATGGCCAGCCAGTCGATGCCGAACTGATAGCCATCGTTCAATTCCACTTCCAGAATCTTGGCTTCCAGGATCACCTGACGCTGACTGCGGGTGCGCAGATCCTCCAGAAACAGATCAATCTCGGCCAACTCCTTGGGAAAGGCCCGCACGGTCACCAACCCGGCCTGACGGTTGATGATCACGCTTTTCAACTCCTCCCCGGCATTGAACGGCATGGTCACGCTCTGCTGGTTCGGCTTGTCGGATTTTCCGGCACTCTCCGACCCGGTGCCGCTGCCGGGAGTGTTCACACTGGTGGTGGAAGTCACCATATCGCGTTTGCGCGAGATCTCTCTTTTGGTCACTTCGCCTTTGCCGTTGACACTCTCCTGGATGTTGTCGATGGCCAGATCCAGTTTCAGAATCGAGTGGATCGTGCTTTCCAGATCCAGCCAGAAATCGGAGCCATAAGCGGTTTCCACCGTGGTGCCGGAATTCTGGGATTCGCTCCTGGAATCGGTTCGGCCGCCAGAGGCCGTACTGGTCGAGGTGGACTCCTTGCCACCTCCGGAACTCACCTGGGTATCGGTGCGTCCGCCACGTTTCACCGGCAGGAAATCGACCCGGTAGGTCTTGGTGACCAAACGCCAGGGATAGATCTTGTAGCCGCGAATCGCCCCCTGGCCATTTTCGGCAAAGGGATGACAATCGAACTGATACATCTCGCAGGCCACTTCGACCACATCATCCACGGTGACCCCTTTCAACTCCAAAGAGATGACCCCTTTGACTTCAGGGTGGACCACCATGTTCAGACCCGGCGTTCCCTGCACCAGACTCATGAAAAAATCCCGTGCATTGACTCCGCTGACATTCACATCCAGACGTCGTACCACCGATTCGTTGCGCACCGGATTGGGACGCGAAGTCGTGCTGAACATCTCTTCGGGACCGAGCAGTTCCTGAAAAACCTGTTCAGGAATCTCCTCTTTCCGGCCACTCTCCGCTCCCCTTTTCTTGGTGCCGACATTCACCTCTTCCATCACCGCGTCATAAGCACCCTGAAATTCAATCGCTCCGGACTCCCCTTTCGTCCCATCGCTCCCATCCTCGGTTGGACGCCCCGGATGGGTACACGCGGTGACAAGCAACAAGGCTCCACCCAGCAGCAATCGAATCCCATGGGAACGCCAAAACATCACCACTCTCCCGGCTTGACCATACCACGAACCGTTTTGGTGAGTAATTGCCATCACGCCAAATCATTGACGCAAACAGGCTCCTCTCCCGACAACCCCTGAATATGAATGAGCATTTATACAATCATATCCCTCTCGACTCATCAATGTGCTCCCGGCCTCCAGATTTTCAGCCTGGGACGCAACCCACTGACTTGCAAAAACAGGTCCAAACTGAAATCGGCTTGAACCATCCTGTGTTTCATCAAGCCGCGATGTGGATCAAGCCCAACGTACCCTGCTCATGTTTTGTACGGCCTGATTTGGCAATTGTCGGATCATGGCACCTTGACGATTTGATCAGGCTCGTCAAGAATGCCATCCATATCATTGACAACTCTTGCCAGAACATCTTGATTTATATTGAATTAGAATCAATTCTGATTCTTAAAGATACCGCCCAAGGGCATCCTGTATCATGATGTGTGCGTTGACTGGAGCTTTCATGACACACTTTGAATGGCTTGCCCCTGCGAACCAACCCAAGGTTCCCGAAAAGGTATTCCAGGATAATTCGATCCGTTGGACAATTTTCTGGTTGCTTTGGTCTCTATTGATCTCTGCAATCTATTGGGCACTTGGTCCGAATTCCTATTTGCGAATTCAAGACAATGCAGATGCGAATCTGCCGTATCGCATCCTTGCCGCAAAAAATATATTGGAGTATGGGCTGATATTCTGGCAGACAAAAATTATTTCAGGAATTCCTTTTTTAATTAATCCCTTTGCAGACAGTCTGCTGGTTGATCATTTGCCTTACCTGTTTTTGCCAGGTTGGGCGGCTTATGGCCTGATCATGTGGTTGCAGAGATTTGTCGCAGGTTACTTTACCTTCCGACTGTGCCGGGAAATCCTGAAACTGGATGAAGTGTCTGCTTTGTTTGCAGGACTTTCTTTTTCTCTCTACCGGTGGAATGTTCACGACGCCTGTCTGTGGGATGCTCTTGGTCTTCCAGCCATTGCATTGATTTTACTTTTGTTCAGTCAAATATTAACGCAATCGATCAGACGTAGTGTGCCATTATCGATCCTGTTGGGGATGTTGGTCGGTTTGACGGGCCACTCGGTCGTATATACATCTTTACTAATTATTGCATGGCCATTCTGGTTCTTGATTGTCCAGCGCACTCATTTTTCGCAATTGTGGCCCCGTTATACAGGATGGGTCGTCGGTGTGATATTGGCGGAACTTCCCAGCATCGTGGCCATGCTCTCTTTCAGTCCCCTGACCGCCCGTTGGCAGAGCCAGACACATCTGGCAATGCCTTCATGGAACGACCTGTTCAAGCAATTCTGGGAAGACTGGTCGGCCATGCCGCAAAATGGACTTTTCCTGGCACTGTTTGTGTTGGGAATGCTGGCCTCACGTTTCTTGAAAGATCGCATCGCATGGTCTGTCATGCTGCTGTTTGTATTGACCGCCCTGGGAGCGGAACTGGGGCATGGGTTGCAGTTGTATTTCCAGGATACCATACCTCCCTCACGGGGCAATTTGAAGGATCTGAATCAGCTTCTTCTGTTTCTCGGTCCGTTGTTGGGTGGTATCGGATTGGATCGATTGCGTTCTCGGGGGATCAACACCAACCGAGCGATTCGCATACCAATCGCACTGGTGGTGCTCTGCGCTCTGCTCATTCCTCTGTGGCGATGGGGCGATGTGACCCGTTCGCTGATGCATCGATTGTCTACGGACAATTATGCCATCAACTTTGAGAATCCAGTGTTACGCGATCTGTCAACACTCAACAAAAAAGAACCACTCCCTTTCCGGGTCGCCACGGTTGGCGCATGGCCGGCAACGATCGCCTCTGCCTCCGGGGGACGTTTCTATCCTGCCTATGCAAACGCTTATGGTCTGGAGAGTGTGGATGGATACTTCAGTATTCATTATTACCGTTATGACAATTACTGGAAGCGAGTGATTGCCAAAGCGCTGGACCATTTCCCGGAGTTGCGACCCAAAAGTTCAATTTTTTATTATCTGTTCATGACGCCCGAAGAACGTTTTGCGGATCGCACGCCACTGGAGTTGCGTGCCTGGTTCAATCTGGATCTGTTGTCCCTGGCCAATACCCGTTTCCTGATCTCTCATTGGCCATTGAATGATCCATCTTTGGTATTGCGTCATGATCCTCAGGATGAATTGGCCCAGGGGCGGGAATGGGAACAATTGCGTCTGCGTGACAAGGTGTGGCGAACCGTCAAAAAACAGGTGCCCCATCATGCCTTGTATCTCTATGAGAACCAGGCTGTACTGCCACGCGCCTTCATGGTGGAACGTACCCGTTGTTTTTCCGATGCGGTCTCGTTGCTGGATGCTTTGGCGACCACTCCGTCAGAAGAGATGCGATACACGGCCTTTGTGGAAAAGAAGGATTTCAACTGTTCCGGGGAGTCGGCGTGGCAGCGTGGAAAGGTCACATGGGAACACGCCAGACCAGACCAGATCATATTGACCACAGAGAGTGCAGGATCAGGATTGCTGGTGATTACCAACAATTATGATCCCAATTGGCGCGTCACGATCAACGGGCAACCCGGAACAGTGCAACCCGTTTATCACACATTTCAAGGAATCCTATTGCCTGCGGGTCAAAATCGGGTGATCTTGGACTTCTGGCCACCTTACCGATAAAAAGATCCGCCCCGCTCCCCAAACCACCAGACACAACCCGCTCCACACCCAGATCCCCAGATGGCCAAAACGGCTCCAGAAGCTCTCGCCCGGCCCCTCGGGAACCATGACCACCAGCGATCCCTGCGCGTTGGATGGAATGCGTCCCAGTTCCCGTCCCAGATGGTCAAAGGCTGCCGAAATTCCGGAATTGGCGACCCGGATCATGGGCAGACGATTTTCCACCGCCCGCATCCGCGCCATGGCCAGATGTTGCGGCTTGGCGGATTCGCCGAACCAGCCATCGTTGGTGGCATTGACCAGCCAGCGCGCCTTCTGCCGCGCCAACTCCCGCACTTCGTCCGGAAAAATCACCTCGTAACAGATCAATGGACCCAACGCGCCCATTTCGGACTCAAGAATCTTCGGGCCTGGCCCCGCAGAAAAATCCTTGGCACCATGGGTCAGTTTCTGCATCGAAGCCGGGACCACCGAACGGAACGGAATGTATTCGCCAAACGGCACCAGATGGTGCTTGTCATAACGATGGACAAAATCGCCAATCTCGTCCGCATGGATCAATACCATACTGTTGAAATATTGCCATTCCTGTTTTTCATCCCGCATGGCCATGGGAGCGCCGGTCAGGATCGGAGCGCGCAGGCCACGACTGATCTCGACGATATTCTCCAGACTCTTGGGGGTGAATTGCAGAAAAAAAGCGGCTGCGGTTTCGGGCCAAACCACCAGCTCCACCCCCTGCTCCAAGGCGGCGGAGAGATCCAGATAACGGTTCAACCACTCTTTCTGACGCGCCGGATCCCATTTGACATCCTGGGCGATGTTGCCCTGAACCATCGCAACCCGCAACGGCTGGCCAGACCCGACCGACGCCAGTTCCTGCAACCGTCCCTGGCCATAGCTCCAGCCTGCGCCCACCACCACGCCGCTCACCAGCAGCCAGGCCATTCCAGCCTGGCGGTTGTACTGCCATGTCGCGGGCCGTGTCACCACCGCCACCACGCCCGCCAGAAAGAAGGTCAACCCGGAAAGCAGGTAGACCCCGCCCAGATCCGCAATCTGTACCAGCGGATCCGCGCCATCCCACACATAACCGATCAGATTCCAGGGGAAACCACTGAACAGATGCGCCCGCAGCCACTCTCCCACCACCCACAAGGCCGCTGCGGCCAGCGGCAGCACCCCATACCCCGGAGCGAGACGGGGCAACACGATGGCGAATCCCGCCGTATATCCTGAGAGAATGGCGGCAAGACCAAAAATCATCAAACCGGCCACCACACCCGGCAGTTTGCCGTAAATGTGCAAACTGGTCCACAGCCAGATCAGACCCGGAACGAAATGGCCAAGTCCAAAGGCCAGACCCAGCCAGGCCCGCCTGCCGGTGGCAACCACCCCTTCCAGCACCCGCAACCATACCGCCAGACCGATCACGGTCGGCCAGGGCGAGGGTTCGGGGGGCAGGCCCCACATTGCCAAACCCCCGGCGGCGGCGGCCAGCAGCAACCGACCGATCCAACCACGATCCGACCACCCCATCCGCTCACCCCTCATAGGGATTGGCAAGTCCCAGTCGGGCCAGAATGATCACCTCGCGAGTCTCCTGACGCTCCGCATCCTGAGAAGAACGCTCATGGTCATAACCAAGCAGATGCAGCACCCCGTGCACCACCAGATGAAGCAGACGGGCCTCGACGGAGATGCCCAATTCTCCGGCCTCCCGTTGTGTGGTCTCGAAGGGGATGACGATATCGCCCAGCAACACCGGTCCACCCTCGGGATCCGGAAAATCTTCGCCATCTTCCATGGCAAAGGAGAGCACATTGGCCGGACGATCCAGACCGCGATGGGTCCGATTGAGTTGTTGAGACTCGGCATCGTCGGTGAGCAATACCCCTACCTCGATCTCTTCGGTGGCGCGCCCTTCGACCTCCAGGGTGGCCAGAACAGCGCGCGCGACCCGCTCTTCCTCAACTGCGGGCCACTGGGGCGACGACAGGTTTACCAGAACTGTGGCCTCCATGACGGGCTCCTTCCATCCGTTTTTTGACCTGATCCGGATATTCGATCCGGCGATGATAAAAGCCCAGGGTCAGCACCCGGGTAAAAGCCTCTTCGATGCGGGCAATCTCCTGCAAGGTCAAACGACACTCCTGCAACTGACCATCGGCGATCTTGGAAGCCACAATGCGTGAAACCAGGGATTGAATCTGGGCCGGAGAGGGGGTCTTGAGCGTGCGCGCCGCCGCTTCCACCGAATCGGCCATCATCAGGATGCCCCCCTCTTTGGATTGGGGCTTGGGACCGGGATAACGGAAATCGGCGTCGGCGATCTTTTCGCCCCGTTTGGCCGCCTGGTTCACCGCGCGGTTGTAAAAGAATTGCAGCAGCGAGTTGCCATGATGGGTGGTGACCGCCTCCAGGATCGGACCGCCCAGTTTGTACTCCCGCACCATCTCCACCCCATCCTTGACATGCCCCTGGATCACCTTGACCGACATCGAAGGCGACAGATGATCGTGCCGGTTCTCGCCCGACTGGTTTTCGACGAAATAATGGGGTTTGTTCATCTTGCCCACATCGTGATACAGCGCCATCACGCGGGCCATGAGCGGATTGGCGCCGATGCTCTCGGCGGCAGCCTCGGCCAGATTGCCCATCATCACCGAATGGTGATAGGTGCCGGGACTGCGCAACGACAGGTTTTTCAGCAACGGATGATCCCCGGAGGCCAACTCCAGCAAGCGGGAATCGGTGGTGATATTGAAAAGAAATTCAAACAACGGAATCAGAGCCAAACCCCACAGGCCGATCAACATGCCACTGGTCATGGCCACGCCACCGCCCAGCGTCCAGTCCCAGCTCGGCGAACGATCCGACAGCAACTCCACCGCCGGCACGGTGATGGTCTGAGCCAGACCGATCCAGAATCCGGCGATCAGCACGTCATAGCGTTTGCGGCAGACCCGCAGGGTGGCTCCGCCCACCAGGGATCCCACCATGAAATACAGAAAAATCGGCAACCCGCCATCGGATTCCAAAGCGCACAGAAACGAAACCAAGGCCCCGAGCATCAACGCGCCACCCGGAATCCCGGCACGGGCGCCAATGGTCAACGAGGCCATGGCCGACCCCAATGCCGCCAACGGCAGATAGGCGGCCATGCGGGTGGGCCAGCCGAAAATTTCCGCCAGACCCTGGCCAATGGTAAAGGTGATGCTGGACAAAAGCGAGGTAACCAGCAAAATGGTGCCGAGAATGTACAGCGTTTTGCGATCCTTGGGAAAGTCCGTCGAGGTGGTGATCAGGAACTTGCGCCCGAGCCACATGAACAACAACAAGGCCATGGCCAGCCCGATGATGTTCAGGGCCATTTTTCCGGTCCAGCGGTTCTGGTTCAAAGCATCGATCTTGAGGCGGGCCGCATCCGTGACCTCGGCCCCTTCCTGAATTACCATCTGACCGCGCCGCACACGGTAGAAAACCGGATCCACGACCGCAGCCGCCTGATCACGTCGGGTTTTGGTTTCGGCCAGATTCAGCACCAGCGTGGGACGGATGTAGATGCTCACCTGATCCAGCACCCACTTGAGCACAGGTTCGGGCAGATGGGCAAACCGTTGCTCCGCCGACTTTTCCAGCATCCGCCGCATGCCGACCAGATCCATCAGACCCGTGGCGCCGCTGGCTGCCGTGGTGCGGATCTCCTCGTCGCCCATGTTGTGAATCACAAAGGGATTGTGCGCCAGATCGTTCAATACTTCCGGACCGCTCACCACACGAATCTGACTGTGTTCGCTCAGCCAAGCCGAGATGTCCGTGGCCAGCAGATTCAGCTCTTTCATGTTCATCAGGGCGGAAAAAGCGCTTTCGTCCACCATGTCTTCGAGCCGCTCGAAAAAGGCATCCCGCAACTGTTCCCGATCCGGGCGCGGGGTGACCAGGCGCGATTCGTCCAGCCATTTCAAATGCTCGCCAATGCGCCGGGCCACGGTTTCCATCATGCCCGGATCCCAGTCGTACACCGGTACTGCCGTGGCCGCCGCCTCCATCCGTCGTTTCCGCGTGGTTTCGGCATCCTCGACCAACAGATCCCGATCCGCCTTGATGTCTCGTGTGGCAATATCCCCGACCTGGGGCAAATACAAAGGACGCAGCACCACGGGTGAAAAAATCACCGTCAGCAACGCCACCAGCAGAAAAAAAAGACCCAAATCGACAAAAACCGTCAGCGAGAAGAAACCCATGCCATCCGCAGGGCGTCCCCGCAACCGATCCACCCACTTTTCGCGTTCAACGGCCATGGCGCCCTCTCCGTATCCGAGGGATCATCGATGCATTCGCGGTGTTCATGCGCCTCTTCCCTCTGCCATGCCCTCTCGGGCGGCGGCTTCCTCGTAGGCCTGGACGATTCGTCGCACCAGAGGATGGCGGACCACATCACGATGGGTGAACCAGACAAAGGAGATCCCCTCGACCCGGCGCAGCACCTCCACGGCATGGGCCAGACCCGAACGACGATGGGTGGGCAGATCGACCTGGGTGATGTCCCCGGAGACCACCACCCGCGACCCCTCTCCCAGACGGGTCAGGAACATTTTCATCTGTTCCACCGTGGTGTTCTGCGCCTCGTCCAGAATGATGGAGGCTTCGGTCAACGTGCGACCCCGCATAAAGGCCAGGGGGGCGATTTCCAGCTGATTGCGGCTCAACATCCGTTCCACCTTCTCGAAACCGAGCATGTCATGCAACGCATCATACAAGGGACGCAAATAGGGATCCACCTTGTCCTGCAAATCTCCGGGCAGAAATCCGAGATGTTCCCCGGCTTCGACCGCCGGACGGGTCAACACGATGCGAGCCGTGCGTCCCTCGACAAAATCCATCACCGCAGCGGCCACGGCCAGATAGGTCTTGCCCGTGCCAGCCGGACCAATGGCGAACACCACCGGTGAACGGTTCAGTTCACGCAGATATTCGGCCTGGCGCGGGGTGCGCGGATGAATCTCCCGCAACGGCGTGCGCAACAGGCACTGTTCTGACAATGGATCCGCCGACCCTTCGGGAAGTTCCAATGCCAGCATACCCGCCTCCACCCGTGCCAGATCCACATTCTGCCCCTGTTCCAGGGCCGCATAAAGGGCCAAAAGCAACTGTTGCACCGGTCTGGCCCGTTCGGGTGCGGCGATCAGGGTGACACGATTGCCCACCGGATGCAGCTCCACGCCCATCCTTTGTTCCACGAGCCGCAAATGGAGGTCCAACGCCCCGAACAGCGCAGCAGCCAATTGATTGTTCGGAAAGGTGAGGATGATGCGTCGCGTCTCCCCTTCCTCCGGCTCCTCCGCGATCACGACCGCAGCGTCGGGCATGGGGTTCTTTACGGTTGTCCGTAGAGGATTCTGAAATGAATTCGTCGAAGAGGATAAAACAGGGGGTTCCATCATTCAGGCCAGCCGACCCCGCAGCGAGTTGGGCAGCCCCTCGGTGATCCGCACGGGCACCACCTGCCCGATATGGTGTTCTTCTCCGGGGAAATTGACGGTGCGATTGTGCTGGGTGCGACCGGTCAAATCTCCCGCGCCGCGTCGTGACCACCCTTCGACCAGCACCGATTCGACGCAATCGACCCGCGCCCGATTCTTTTCCAACTGGGTGGCCTGCAAGGCCTCCTGCAAGCGGGCCAGACGGTGCTGGGCCACCTCCAGCGCGACCGGATCGTTGAGATCGGCGGCTGCGGTGCCGGGACGGGAGGAGAAGACAAAAGAATAGGCATGATCGAATCCGACCCGATTGGCCAGATCCAGCGTCTCCTGGAAGTCGTCCTCGGTTTCGCCCGGAAAACCGACGATGAAATCCGAAGCCAAGGCAATGCCCGGAGCAACCTGCCGCAGCCTGTCGATCCAGCCAAGATAATCGGCCACGGTATGACCCCGTTCCATGCGGGCCAGGATCCGATCCGATCCGCTCTGAATCGGCAGATGGAGATAGGGACACAAGCTCTCCACCTGGGCGAAGATCTCCACCAGGTCATCGTTCATGTCTGCGGGATGGGAGGTGACGAAACGGATCCGTTCCACGCCAGGCAACAGCGCCACCTGCCGGATCAGCAGGGCCAGATCGTACACCACCCCGTCACGCGCCATGGCCTGATAGGCGTTGACGTTTTGGCCAAGCAGATGGATTTCCCGCGCTCCGGCCCGGACCAGGCCCAGGGTTTCGTCGAGGATGGCCTCGACCGGTCGGCTCCACTCGCGACCACGGGTGAAAGGCACCACGCAGTAGGTGCAGAAACGGTTGCACCCTTCCTGCACCACCACCGACGCGATCGGGCCGGGAGCGGTGATGGCAGGCAGGGCGTCGAACTTGGCATCCACAGACTCCTGCTGATCGCCGATCCGTCCCCCTTCCCGCTCCAGCCGTGCGAGCATGGCGGGCAGCCGGTGATAGTTCTGCGGGCCGAAGACCAGGCTGACAAACGGCGCGCGCTTGAAAATGGCCTCTCCTTCGGCCTGTCCGACACAGCCGCCCACGGCAAAGATCACCGGACGCCCGTCCACCAGTTTGCGCAGCCGTCCCAGCTCGGAGAAAATCTTTTCGGCGGCCTTTTCGCGGATGTGGCAGGTGTTGAGGATGATCAGATCCGCTTCCACCGGCTCCTCGACGCTCTCATAGCCCATGGTGTCGTGCAGCAACGCCGCCATGCGTCCCGCGTCGTGCACATTCATCTGACAGCCATAGTTCTTGATATGGAGCTTCTTCAACCCATCCCCCGTCCCAACCGCACCATCATGCGACGACGCAATTCAGGGATGACATCGGCAGGAGTGAAACGGCTCACATCCCCTCCCATGCCGGCGATCTCCTTGACCAGGCGGGACGACAGAAACAGGGTCTCTTCCCCGGAAACCAGAAACACGGTTTCCACATCGGCGTTGAGTTTCCGGTTCATGCCAGCCATCTGGAATTCGTATTCGAAGTCCGAAACCGCCCGCAGACCGCGCAGCACGAAGTGGGCACCCAGTTGTTCGACGAAATGGACCAGCAATCCATCCATCTGGCACACTTCGACCCCTGGAATGTTTTTCACCGCAGCGCGCAGAAAATCGATCCGCTCCTGAGTGGTGAAAAGAAATTGTTTTTCGGTGTTGACCGCGACCGCCACCACCAGCCGGTCCACCAACAAGGCACCGCGACGAATGATGTCGAGGTGGCCAAAGGTCACGGGGTCGAAAGTCCCCGGATAAACCGCGATTCTGTTCATGCACTCCTTCCGTGGTCAACCACTCCATTGCCAAAAAGAGATTTGGGTCTCCCCATGACGACGATTTTGCATCGGACGCCAGGCCGGAGCAACCCCTTTTCCCACAATTCCCGCTTCATGTTCTGCCACAGCCACGGCTCCGGGTGCCAGCAGGGTTGAGGCAGCCAGCATTTCGAGGGTTGCCGGAACCAGACCCTGACGATAGGGAGGATCCATGAAGAGCAGATCAAAGGGAGCAAAAACATTGCAACGGATTTTCAGATCCCTTTGAATCCTCTCATCGACTCCGGGCCGCACCACCGAATCCTCGATCAGCGTGCTGGCATGTTCGATCCCGCAGCTCACCAGATTGGCATGAAGCAACCGGGCCACCCCCCGATCCAGTTCCACGAAACAGGCGCTGGCCGCTCCCCGGCTCACGGATTCGATGCCCAGCACACCGCTGCCGGCGAACAGATCCAACACCCGCGCTCCGATCAGGCGACTGCCGAGGATCGAAAAGATCATTTCCCGCATCCGCCCGGTGGTGGGACGGACCCGTTCATCCGGCGGGGTCAACAGTCCCCGTCCCCGCAAGCTTCCTCCCGAGACCCTTACCATGAGACACCCGCCGCTGCCATCCGCAGCAAACCGCCCTCCGCTCCCGGCACCGGCATGGTCACGGTGTCAACACCCCACCAGACTCTGGTTGAGTTCATCGAGAAAAGCAGCCAGTTGTTCGATCAGGCGATCCTTGGTGCGTTCTCGTTCGGCCAAAGGATTGTGACCTTCGCGCAATTGATCTTCGAGTTCCGGATCCACGCTGAGCATGGGATCGTGACCTGTGACACGCACCACCTGTTCGTGCATCCGGTCCACCCGCTCGGTGAGATGCTGGATGATCTGGTCTTTGATCTTGATGCGCAGCAGCGGATCCAGACTGGTCATCAGCGCGTGGTCGAAACGCAAAACCGTGGCAGTGGCCGATTGCAAGGCACTGGTCAGGCCGAGACCAAACAGATTGGGAATGGTGGGGGTTGCATCGAGATCGGCATCGGGAGGATGAACGATCACGTTGGAGGTGCGTGACCGGGTGGTGAGAAAAGAGACCTCGCCAAAAAAATCGCCAGGGACCATGGAGGCCAGGGGAATGCTCGCCCCCTGCTTGACCACGCTCGCCCCCCCGGAAAGCAACAGAAAAAAACTGCGTTCCTCGGAGCTGCCCTCCTGGATCAGATATTCGCCAACGTCGTAAGCGACCACATGGGTATAACCGCCTGCCAAAGCCCGACGTTCTTCGTCCGAGAAGGGATCGAAAAAACCAACCTGCTGAAAGATCAGCAGGAAGTCCTTGATGTCCAGCCCTGTTATCTCACGCATCCGCCATCCGCCCTCAATCCATGGGAACCTTGCTCCCCCGTGCTCCCCCGGAAACCCTGCGGACCATAGTAGCACATTTTACGAACAATGACAGGCCCGACAGTCCCCATTTTATCGATTCATCGTTGCTGCTGTGCTGCAAAAGAAACGAATGATCATTTGTAAATGATCACCTCTTCCGGGGGTTCACCATAGTTTGGATAGCTCTGACGCGGCATGCCCGACCGTCCTGCGCCCACAGGATCGCCTCCGGGCAGTCTGATCTGCTCGGACAGTTGGCGAATCACCTCCTGGGCGATGTTTTTGGAAGCCTCTGCCATCACCCGTCCCTGGCTCAACGACACGCGGGCGGCTGCGGACTCCTGAAGACGCACATCCGAGCCGACCCCCATGGCGTTGAAGGCAGCAGACACCGCGAACGTTTTGGTGTTGATCAGACTGAAATCAACCACCAGTTCCAGATTGAGGGCGTGGGACACGGTTTGGCTGCCAGAGACCGGGGTGGTCTCGTTCCGGAATTCCAGACTGCTCACGGTCCCGAACAGCACATAATCCGCGCCGCTGTAATCGCCTTTCTTGATGCGGGCGATGATGTCGAAGATCCGCTCCTGATCTTTCATGGCAAAGGGGCGTCCCTGAACCAGCGGGTAGCCGGCTTTGATGAGTTCTCCTTTGATATCACTGGTGAATTTGTGCAATTCACCGCGATCGATGATGATGCGCGTCCCCTCTTGCGACTGATAGCTGACCGAACTCTCCCGCTCGCCATAGCGGCCCCGTCCCGGTCGGGCATCCTGTTGTCTCATGTCCACATTGCGGAAATATTCCTGCACCTTGTCTTCGTAGGTCAGATCGGTCACGGCAATACGCGGTGGACCGGACTCCCTGACCGCTTTGGAAGCAGACCAGGCCGGAAGGGTTCCCAGGATCAGCCAGAATGAAACAACCAGCACTGTCAGGCGCGCGCACATGGACCACTCCTTACCTTTTCAGAGGATTAACGCTTGGAGGTCTTGCGAATCTCCTTTTCGTCGGACCACTCGATGGTGCCGGACTCGATGTGAATCAACTGGAGATTGAATTTGTACCAGACATCCTGGAGGTCGGCGGTTTTTTTGACGATGGAGACGATATTGCCTTCCATGCGATAATCCGCGCCTTCCATTTTGCCGATCTTCTTGACCGTATTCTTGTTGTAGAGTCCGGTCTGATTCTGGCGGATCAACTCTTCGGTCTGGTTCTGCATGGCGGCAGCATCGACTGCGAACCGCACCGAACCGCTCTTGAGCAGTTGGGAGCGGATGGTATCGGTAATGGCTCGCGTATCCACATATTCACTGGTTTTGTTCTTGACTTCGGCCACGGTCAGCAGGGGGCGGGTGCCCGGAGCGCGGGCGATCACCGACGACTGGAGCATGGAACGGGTCATGCTTTCGGCAATGGTCTGGAGATCGGTGGAACCGAATTCGTTGGTCACGGTCTCGACGGCCTTGGCATCGCCATACTGGACCGCAGAGGAGCCGACGCTCGGCGACGAGGAGGAGTTCACGCTGTTGCAACCCGACAACAGCCCCAACGCCAATGCCAGGACGGCTGCCTGCTGAAGATTTCTATTCATCTCGAACATGATTCATCGACTCCTTGTCACAAGGGCTTCTGGGGCTGATTGGAAAAAAGATCCACCGGGGAGTTGTCCGAAGTGTGCATTTCGATCCGGAAATCCACGGCTTTGGGGGTGGGGGCGACCGTGCGCAGATATTGTTTCTGTTGACCATGGATCAGCAGCGGCTTCCAGGGCTCTTCGTCCCAGGCCAGAAAACCGGAGGCATCCAGCCATTTGAAGCGGTAGAACAACTGCTCGTCATCGCTGGTGGGATTGACCACCTCGGCCTGGATGTTCAAGAGGTTGTTGCGGCGTCCCACCCGGATTTCGCCCGGCACCAGCTTATTCATGACGCCCATCTCTTCGATTTTGCTGGCCGCGCTCATCGGGCCACCGGCTGCGACCGGACGCTGCGTGGTCTGACAGCCCGCGACCACGGCTGCCAGGGCGATCAGGACAACGTGTCTGGGAAGGAATCTCATGGATTTTTCTCCTTGGTCGGTTTGGAGGAATCGTTTTTGCGACGTTCCGATTTTCCGGGACTGGCCTCCTGTGTCTTGTTGCCGTGATCCGCAGGCGGCAGCAAGGCGCCGTGGGATGCTCCGGGTGTGCTGGCCAGATAGATCCCGCGATCCACCATGCGCAAATGCACGACCTGGTGACGACCCGAAACCTCGACGCTCAAAGGTTTACCGGCTGCACCTGGGACGCCCAGATCATGGAGTCCCGGCTTGAGCGCGACCCGTCCCAGGGAGATGGTTGCGGGCAGCGTGCGCCAGGAACGCTCGTCGGCGGATTCGGTCACCACGCCAGCCACCATCACCGCCAACCCCAACAGGGCGTTCTGGTCGCCAAGTTTTTTCTGCGTCACCCCTTTGAGGGTCGCCCGGATGGCGCTGCGCAACAGAATGCCGGGCAGTTCGTCGCGGAGCGCGCGCCGGGCCATGGCATCGACGCTGGTGACCGCCGAGAGTCCGACGGAACTGCCGTCGCCGATCGTCAACGAAGCAGGATTATAGGACGCGGAAGGGTTTTTGGCAATCACAGGAAACGAAATGCTGACGATTCCCACGGTGGGGATCGGCAAAGGGATCATCATCGAGTGGCGGCCTGGAGCCAGACCGCTCTCCACCACGAAGAGAACATCGGTTTTTCCGGTCCGCGCGTTGATTCGCGTGTCGAGATCCTTCAACCCCTGCTCCAGGAACGGCACATCGGGTCGCAACTCAATGGCCTGGCGATACCCCGGCGCAGCCAGGCCCGGTTCTCCCAACGCCTCGTAGACGAATCCGGCCAGATAGTGACCGAAGGCATTCTGGTAGCTGTTCTTGAGGGCAATCACCTGGGGATCGTTGAGGGTCTCGGCCGGATAACCGTGCAGATCCTTGATGTCTCGTGAAATATTGCGTTTCTTGCCCTCTTCCTCCTCCTGGATCACCTCCTTGGCATGGAGTTCGGCAATGATCGCTTCGCGTTCGTGGGTCTTTTTGATTTCGACCCTGGCCGCATCCCAATCCCCCAGGGCGATGTGATCCAGGGCAATTTTTGCCGTGAGCAGGACTTTTTCGTAGTCGAAACCTTCATAGGGGCGGGTTTTGTCGTTGACCACCGCGCTGGTCAGATGTCCCAGCAGTTTGGCGGGATCGGTTTTGGCGGTCTCTTCCCATTGCCGTACCACCCGATCGGCATCCATCCAGCAGGCGCGACTGGCCGAAAAATCCCGGCTCATGCGCAGCAACTCCCCTTTTTCCAGATAGTAAAGGAGATCTTTTTGTTTGTCGGGATTGTTTTTTTCGAGGATCTGGAGTGCCTGCTCCGGTTGATTGGCAGCCACCATTTGGGTGGTGGATTGGAGTTCGCTGTCATAATTGCGCATCATGCCGGAACATCCGGCATTCAGGGTGGCATTCAGGGCCAGCGCAGCCAACAACAAAGATTTTTTTGTCAGGCTCCATGGGGACATGATGTTTTTTCCGTGCGGTTGTGGGGTGATTCAGGCGACTGAATCCAGGGCGGATCCGTCGGGCTGGAGCGTCGAGAAGGGTGACCCGTCTCGCACGCTATCCAGCCCCGGAATCCGGAAAACTCACCATGACCAGCAACGGTCACGATCCCCTTTTCGGCACAAAACCGCTTGCCCTAAAGGGAAGCAATTACCGCACCATCTACTTGTAACAAATAGTGACACATCGGGGTGCGGCGTGGCAAGGAAATTTGAGCAAAAAAATGTTGCAACGCCATATAGAAATTTTTAATTGCTTATTTTTCTTGCCGCTCCATGCTGAATTATGGCATATTATTTAGAAGCATCCAAATAAAAATAATTCAAATTGTGTTTTTCAGATCACGATAAACCAAAAAGTAATTTAAAATACCCAATAAATTTTTTGCTGCCCGATGCGGCTTGAAAAAACGAGCTGATTCCCGCTTTCATCCCATACAGGAGTCCTGAAACATGAGACTGAATGATCTGAGTATCAAGATAAAAATTCTTGCCGGTGCCTTGATGCTGGTGGCAATTACGGTCATTTTCGGCTTTTTATCAAATGTTTATATTGGAAAAGTCTCGGGGGCCTTGTTCGGCATCACCGATAACAATGCCAAGGCGGTGGAATATGCGACCGGGGTGGAACGCATGGCCCTCGCCACCATCATGGAAGAAAAAAATTATCTGTTGTACGAAGAAGACAGCATTCACCAAAAGGCCGAAAAAAATGTCAAGGAGCTGAACCAGTTCCTGGACAAGGTGGATGAACTGGCCAAAAAATACAACAACAATGCCCTGTTGGACCAGTCAAAGGTCGCCAGGAGTGGTACGGCTGTCTATGCGGACAAGTATCGTTCCGGAGTCAAGGCCCTGAAAGCCAACAAGGATGCCGTGGCACAAATGGTTGAAAAAGGCAAAATCGTTGAAGATGCGGCTACCAAATTCCTCAAGATGCAGGTGGATGCCTATACCGCCGCCATGAAGAGCAAAGCGGATTCCGCAACATTGGACTCCTATGTCCAAAGGTACATCGTGACCACCGAAATCTATGTCCATGCCCTGGAGATCATGCGCGCGGAAAAGGAAGAGGTGAATTATAAAACCCGCGACGCCTGGAAGCACATGAACAAACTGCTTCCGGAATTGATGAACCTTTACGATGCGTTGCAGAAAATCACCAGCGAACCCGAACAGTTGAAACTGATCGAGGATGCCCGCAAGGCCACCCGCGAATACACCGAGGCGGCAAAGAACTGGATCAAAAACGATGACGAACTGAAAACCATTCTGACCGAAATGGGTCGCCTGGGATCCGAGGTGATCAAACAGGCACAGACCGCCGAAGACGCCGGCTATCAACAACTGGTCACCGCCCGGAGCGAGGCGGAAAAATTGACCTCCGAAGCCAATACCATCATCATCAGCACCATCTTCGGCGCGGTGGTTCTCGGCGTTCTGATCGCCCTCTTCCTGGCCGCCCTGATCACCAAACCGATTGTCCAGGGGGTCTCGTTTGCGCAAACCCTGGCACGCGGGGATCTGACCACCCGCTTGAATATCGATCAGAAAGACGAAATCGGTGTCCTGGCCAAGTCGCTCAACGAAATGGTGGACAAGCTGAAAAGCATCCTGACCGAAGTGCGCAATACGGCCAACAGCGTCTCGACCGGCAGCGAAGAACTCTCGTCAACCGCCCAGCAAATCTCCCAGGGGGCAACCGAACAGGCCGCTTCCGTGGAAGAGACCTCCTCGGCCATGGAAGAGATGTCGTCGAATATCATGCAAAACACCGATAACGCCAACACCACGAAAAACATCGCCCAGAAGGCTGCCAAGGATGCCTCCGAAGGGGGAGTCGCGGTTGGCGAGGCTGTGCATGCCATGAAGGAAATCGCTTCAAAAATTGGCATCATCGAAGAGATTGCCCGTCAAACCAACCTGCTGGCCCTGAATGCCGCCATCGAAGCGGCACGGGCCGGCGAACACGGCAAGGGATTCGCCGTGGTGGCGGCAGAAGTGAGAAAACTGGCGGAAAGAAGCCAATCCGCAGCTGGCGAAATCAGCCATCTCTCCTCGACCAGTGTGGGAGTGGCCGAACGGGCCGGCGGCATCATCAACAAACTGGTGCCCGACATTCAAAAAACAGCGGAACTGATCCAGGAAATCGCCGCCGCCAGCCAGGAACAAACCCAGGGCGCCACCCAGATCAATCAGGCCATCCAGCAATTGGACCAGGTGATCCAGACCAATGCCGGACTCTCCGAAGAGATGGCAGCCACTGCCGAAGAATTGAACGCCCAGGCCGATCTGTTGAAAGAATCGGTCTCCTTCTTCAATATCGGCGAGTTGGCGGTCACCCCTTCTCCACGTCGCAAATCCGCATCCAGGCCGGTCGTGAACGGCGGAAACAAACCCCATGCCGCCCTGGGCCACAAACCTGCGCCAAAAGCCCTGCCCGCTCCGGCATCCGCAAAATCGGGCGGCATGAACCTGGATATGGGATCCGGTCATGCCGATGACGAGTTCGAGACGTTCTGAACGTCGGAAAAATCAACGCAGGCATTGTCGCCGACTTGCACTCTCTGTTCTTCAGGCACGAAAAAAAGCGGGATTGGGGGAGTTCTCCCCCGATCCCGCTTTTTTCTTTTCGCCAAATCGCGTTTCCGGGCGTTCCGACCGGTTACCGTCGGGTGAACTGCGAACGCCGGTCTTCCACGAAATTCTCCCCCTCCTCGGCCTTGACCTTGGCCTTGAACGCACAACTGTCGCAATGGTCCTTCTTGAAACCGAATCCGCCGCGATCATCCCCTGGACCGCATTTGGATTCGGTGCAGAACGTTCCCTCGATGGTCCAACAGGCACGCCCCGCATCCATGCCGCCATTGAAACCGGTATACGCCGTCGTCAGACTGACCGGACAAGGCGTGCCGTCCATTCTGGCCCCGTGACGACTGCGCGTGCAGTTGAAAAAATCCCAACAATTCTGTTTTTCCTGATCAGACATGGCGCTCTCCCCGCTTTGATTGAACCCTCAACCGATCACTATACCGCAGATCCCGGAACGCGCAAACCCGCTCTCCGCCCGGTCCGATCCGGTGGCGTGACAGCAGGTTTTTCCTTTTCGGTGGCAAACGATTCGTTTATTGTGACAGAATTCTCATTGAACGGCCGTCTGGAGCCACCCACCATGAAAGTGGATCTTTTTGCCAGCGAAGAACTCTATCGGGGTTTCTTTCGTCTGCTGCGTTTGCATTTGCGCTTTCAACGTTTCAACGGACAGATGAGCCAGGCGCTCCATCTGGAAATCCTGGAACGGGGAGATGCCGCCGCAGTGTTGCTCTACGATCCGACCCGGGATTGTGTTGGACTGATCCGTCAATTCCGGCCTGGCCCCCATCTGCGGGGCGAATCGGGCTGGACCACCGAAATCGTTGCCGGCTCCTGCGGCACGGAACCTGACCCAAAAACCGTGGCGTTGCGCGAAACCCTGGAAGAGACCGGCTGGACCCCGCACACCCTGCAACCGATCCAGACCTTCTATTTGAGTCCCAGCGGCAGCAGCGAACGGATTCATCTGTTTTGCGGTCTGTTCGACTCCTTGCAACCACGCACGGCAGGAGGTGGACTGGAACAGGAAAATGAAGACATCGAACCCATGGTCGTGCCCTTTGCCACGGCCCGACAATGGCTGACCGATCACACCCTGAACTCGGCCATCGCCATTCTGGCCATGCAGTGGCTCATCCTGCATCGGGATGAGCTTCGCAACCACTCCTGAAATCAACCGTACAGAAAAATCATGGCCATTGCCTTTCCTTTGCACCTGCTCGCCGCAACCCTCTGGGTGGGCGGCATGTTTTTCGCGTTGGTGGTCCTCCGACCCGCCGCGCTCCCGCTGGAGATGCCACTCCGGGTGGGACTGTGGAGCCGCGTGCTCGAACGGTTCATGGTGGTGGTCTGGGGAACGGTCTTGATCCTGCCGCTCACCGGTTACTGGATGATCTTCGAGGGATTCGGCGGCATGACCGGCGCGGGACGCCACATCCGGATCATGGAGGGGATCGGCTGGTGCATGATCCTGCTGTTTCTGTTGCTGTTTTTCCGAGCCTTTCGCCCCATGCAGCGCATGGCGCGGGAGTTGCTGATTCCGGAGACCGGCCTTTATATCGAGCGGATCCGTAAAATCGTCCGCATCAATCTGCTCCTCGGCCTGATCATCTTTGGCGTCGCCGGAGCAGGACGCTACTGGTGAGCACCTCTCCGCGCCGTATCGTGACCCTGATCATCACCCGCGCCACGCTTCCCACGGGATGGCAGGAGGCGTTGCGCAGCCGCCTGGACGCATCCTGGCAGACCAGGATTTTCTTTCTTTATCAAGGAGTCCACCAGGTCGGAGATGCGATCTGGTCCGAATGGATCGGCCCGGATGGTCAGGCCAGCTTCTGCGCCCAGGGCCACGCACGGATCAAAGGACCCAACCCCGCCGCAGGCATCCAGCCCGGCGGACTGGCCACCCTGGGCCAGATGCTCCGCGCAAGCGATCTGCTCCTCTCGCTGCCTGTGCTGTACTGGCCTGGCCATCCGGCTGCATCGCCCCTCAAACGGATCGCCATTCTGCTGAATGGTCCGGACGAGGCGATCAGCGAGTCGTTGCGGATCGGGGCCGGATTGGC
This sequence comes from Magnetococcales bacterium, assembly GCA_015234115.1. Classification (GTDB taxonomy): domain Bacteria; phylum Pseudomonadota; class Magnetococcia; order Magnetococcales; family Magnetaquicoccaceae; genus Magnetaquiglobus. The sequence goes on along the minus strand of JADFWP010000002.1, from coordinate 11,825 downwards.
CGGATGCGACCACCGGATCACCCTGTACGCCCCTGCTCCGACGCCCGTTCCCGATGCGGCCCGGCCCTGTCACGAGGCCCTGGAAGCCATGGGCGCCGAGTGGGTCTTTGGCCCGGTCGATCCGGAACAACTCGCCCGGAACTGCGACGGGATCATCCACCTGTGATTTCCACCTCCACCCAGACCCGTTGATTTCCCATGCCAACAACACCCCAGATCACCCCTGCACATCACAAAGCCCTGCAAGCCATCCTGGAGCGACGCGCCGTCAAAATTCCGCTTGGGGTGCTCTCCGCGCTCAAGGCGCGCGGCTGGATTCAACTGGCTCCCAACGATCAACCCATGGGCACGGCCACCAGCTATGACCTGACCACCCCCGGACGTCAGGCCCTCGGTCTCCATACGCCCTCCCCGACCCAACCTGCGGCCAATACCATCGGCATGGAAGCGGAAACCTGCGAAGAGTGTGGTGGTGCCGGGCAACTTTTTGTGCTGGACGAAACCGAACAATCCCATTCCTGCCCCTGGTGCAACGGTTCGGGACGGATCTTGCATGAAAGCAACCCCAGGTGAAAGACTCCGGCCATGCGCAACGCCATCCGTCACGCATTCCTGACCGCAACCGTACCTCTCACCCATCGTGAACCCATCGTTGCGCCCGGAAATGTGCCGGCGCAGTGACGCAACCCCAGCCAGTGGCGACCCCCATGGAAGACGAAAACGGCAACGACGAAAGAGCAGAACGCGGCGAATCCTCCAAAAAAGGCACCGAACCCAAGGCCGGCAACGGCAAAATGATCTCGATGCTCGTGGGACTGATCGTGATCGTGGTCGCCATGATTCAGTTCATGAGCATCTCTCAACGGCAGATGCGGGAAATGATGCTGGAAGAGATCCTGCAACAAAATCGCGCCCAGGAGGCGTTTCGCGTCAAGGCACAGCAACGCCGTTTCGACACCATCGAAAACAACAAACAGGCCGATATGCTGGAATCCCAATTCAAACCTCTGGAGCAATCCTCTCCTGCCCATTGACGGGAGGCTGGATGACATCCTGACGCAACAACGACAACAGATACTGCCCGTAGCCACTCTTGATCAGTGGAGCGGCCAGTTTTTGCACCTGTCCGGCATCGATCCACCGGTAAAGATAGGCAATCTCTTCGGGACAGGAGACCATCAATCCCTGACGCTTCTGCAAGGTGGCAATAAAACTGGCCGCTTCCAACAGGCTGTCATGGGTACCGGTGTCCAACCACGCATAACCGCGTCTCATGATCTCCACCGCCAACTCCCCCTGCTCCAGATAGCAACGGTTGACATCGGTGATCTCCAGTTCGCCACGCGATGACGGACGAATCGCGGCTGCGATATCGCTGACCTGTTCATCATAAAAATAGAGTCCGGTGACCGCATAATGGCTCTTCGGGACCGCCGGTTTCTCTTCGATGCTCAATACCTGTTGCGTCGCGTCGAACTCCACCACGCCATAACGTTCCGGGTCCAAGACCCGATAGGCAAAAATCGTCGCTCCCCGGGGACGATGATCGGCACGCTTGAGCAGTCTGACCAACGCATGCCCGTAGAAAAGATTATCCCCCAGAATCAAAGCACTCGGCTGCCCGGCGAGAAACTCCCGCCCAATGAGAAAGGCCTGCGCCAATCCATCCGGAGCAGGCTGCACCGCATAGCTCAGACTCATGCCCCATTGCGATCCGTCACCGAGCAGTTCGGCAAAACGTGGCGTGTCCTGTGGCGTTGAAATGATCAGAATCTCCCGAATCCCGGCCAGCATCAAGGTGCTCAGAGGATAATAAATCATCGGTTTGTCATAAACCGGCATCAACTGCTTGGAAATCGCCTGCGTGACCGGATAAAGACGGGTTCCGGAACCTCCAGCCAGAATGATCCCTTTGCGGGTGGTTGCTGCTGTTGTGGGTTGATGCATGATGGTCTCCCGGGAACGTCAATCAAGGATTGTGTTTCACCTGCCGATACAATACAATTTGCAACTCAAGTGTAAGGTTGCGCATTCCCGCCCCGGAAATCCGCATCCACTCCTCCCATCCCCAAAACAGCAGGAGACCGTGTATGTGTGAACATCATTGGAGCCGACGCGACATGCTTGCCGGCATGGCGGTCGGCGTGGGCGCGCTCGTGCTGCCCAGATTCGCTCTGGCGTCCAATCCTTCCGCCGCTCCGGCCATGACTCCGGAACAGGCGCTCCAACTCCTCAAAGAGGGTCATGCCCGTTTCATGACCGGCAAATCGGAACGACCCAACCTGACCCCGCAACGCATTGCCGAAACCTTTTCCAAGGGGCAACATCCCTTTGTCACCATCATCTCCTGCTCGGATTCCCGCGTGCCGGTGGAGCACATCTTTGATCGCGGCATCGGGGATCTGTTCGTCATCCGGGTGGCGGGCAACGTGGCCGACACCGACGAAATCGGCACTGCCGAATATGGCGCGGGCCATCTCAACACTCCGCTGATCCTGGTGCTGGGCCACACTAAATGTGGCGCCGTGACCGCCGTGGTCAAAGGCGACAAAGTGGGCGGCAGCATTCCCAAACTGGTGGACAACATCATCCCCGCCGCAGAACGGGCCAAAGCCAAAGGTCTGGCCGGAGATGAACTGATCCTGGAAGCCATTCGGGAAAATGTCAACCAGTCGATTCAGGATCTGCTGGCCAACAGCCAGGAACTGTCCCATCTGCGCCACGAGGGCAAAGTCAAAATGGTCGGTGCGGTCTATCACATCGACAATGGCGCTCTGGAATGGTTGTCGTAACCCGATGATCTTTGCAATTCATCGCACCCCTCGTGATGGGGGGTGCGGTGTCTTCCCAATGCGCCTGCGTCAATCCGGATCCGCAGTGGGGAATCCTCCCTCACTCAACCCTTCCAGACGTGTCATCATGGCCTCGACCGCGCCCTGCGCCCCGGCCAAAGCCAGCACCAGCGCACCCGCACAATCATCCACGCCGCCGGCAGCCAACAGAGTGGCCTGCACCAACCCCCCGGAGAGAATCTCCACCGCCTCGACTTCGGTGATCACCGTGGCCGAACCGGCCAGAATCGGCATGTAGCCCACTGGCGTGCCCATCACCCGGATGGCGCGCCCCTGCCCGGTCAGACGACAGGCCGCAGCCACAGAAGGGATCAATTTGCCCAGGGAGACCGGCACGATCAACTCTCCACCCCGTGCCATGAGAATCGCCATGGCTGCGCCAATGGTCCCGCCCGTGGGCGAGGCCATGAGCACCGCCACGTTGCCCAGCGGATCCAGGGCATTGGCCCCCTTGACATAAATGTCACCCGCAGCGAACCGCTCCAGCAGCGGGCCGGGCCAACCACGGGAGACCTGCCCGTTTTCAAAAAGATAAGGTCCAGGACCGCGCCCCTCCCGAGGGGTCTCTCCCAGTTGCCCGTCCCGGATCCAGCCGACGGCAAAACGGTCCCGTCCCGGATCCTCGCCCAACAGGGCATGGACCACATGCCGGGTGGTGGTGCCGCCCACAATCACCATGCGTCCCTGTGCAAGACGCGCCCGGACCGCAGGCAACTGCGCCACCGCCAAACCGATCAGACGCCGACCGGCGCCAGGACGCAAGACCGCGATGGCGGTCGATTCAGGATGTTCTCTCATCACATGGCGTGCTCCCAAAGGCAATGGGATTGAACTCAAGATGCACACTTCCTTCTTTTCTTTCAACACGGTCGCCATGACTTGTTCGCGCCCGGGAAATGGACCTTTCCAAGAGGGCGCGGTTCATGCGCTGCGCTCCTGCTCTGCCACTGCTGAAGTCAACAAGGATTGGATGACAATGCCCGCCAACGTCATGCCAAACAGCGCGGGCAGATAACTGATGGTCCCATTGACCGCTCGCGGTCGGCCAGTCGGGGTCGGTTCTGGCGGCAAAGGCTCGGCAGGCGGTTCGGTGGACCAGACCGCCCGAATTCCCCGCCCCTGACCACGCCGATGCAACCGACGACGCACCTCCCGCGCCAGAGGGCAGATCTCCGAATCCATCAAATCGCCCACCACCAGGCGGGTGGGATCGATCCGTCCTCCAGCCCCCATGCTGCTGGCCACAGGAATGCCCCGCTCCCGAGTCATGATCAACAGTCCCACCTTGGCGTTGAGACTGTCGATGGCATCGATCACCCAATCGGGTCGGGCGGCATCGAGAATTCCCGGAATGTTCGGAGGACTCAGAAAGTGATCCAGCAGTTCCAGTTGACAGCCGGGATGGATCGAAGCGATGCGGCGGCCCAGGACATCGACCTTTTTTTCTCCCATGGTCTCATGGGTGCTGGCCAGTTGGCGATTCAGATCGGTCAAGGCAACCACATCGTGATCCACCAGGGTCAGGCGACCAATGCCTGCCCGTCCCAAAGCCTCGGCAGCATATCCCCCCACCCCACCCAGCCCGGCAAGCAGGACATGAGCCTTTTGCAACCGTTCCAATCCGGCGGATTTGACCAGAATTCCGGTACGGGTGAACAATCCTGGTTCTTGCATGCGTTACTCCTCCGGCCAGTTCAAAACCCGACGGGCATTGCGGGTCGTGATCGTCACAATCTGTTCGGGTTCCACGCCGCGCAATTCGGCCAAAACCCGCACCACCTCGGGTAAAAAACAGGGTTCGTTGCGTTCTCCCGCATGCCCGGCAGGCGCCAAGTCCGGTGCATCGGTCTCCAGCACCATCCACTCTTCCGGCATGACGGCAGCCACTTGGCGGATCCGTCGCGCCCGATCATGCGTCACCACCCCGCCCAATCCAAGACAAAAACCCAACCGTCCATAGGCCTCGGCCTGTTGCAGACTGCCTCCGAAGGCATGCACGATTCCTCCATGAGCAAAAGAGAGTCGCCGCAACAATGAAAGCACCAGATCATGCGCGCGCCGCACATGCAACAACAGCGGCAACGCATGGCGCGCGGCCAAACGAACCTGCTGTTCCAGCAGCATCCATTGAGCCGCATGATGCTCTTCGGGCAGCAGATAATCCAATCCGATCTCGCCCACTGCCATCGGTTGATGCTCCAGAATCCAACGCTCCAGTTGCACCACACCATCGGCAGGATGATCGGCGAGAAAACCAGGATGCAAACCGAAGGCGATTGCGATTTCGGGTCCACGCAGCGCCGCCACCCGGTCAAAATCCCTCAGACGCACTCCCGGCACCAGGTATCCCCTGACCCCGACCGAACGGGCACGCTCAAGAACCGTCTCTCGATCCGGATCGAACACCGGAAAATCGAGATGACAATGCGTATCGAGCACGCCTCAATCCTCTTCACCCGGATGAGGGATCCGCTCTTCGACATAAGCCAATGCTGCCGGGTCCAACTCCTGACGCACCAGAATCATGGCCTGCTGAATCTCTTCGCGCAACTCTTCCGGCATGCCGGACTCGGCGCGGCTCAACCAGATCAACGCCCGCGCCGGATCACGCTGGGTTCCCAGCCCCTCGAAATAGAGCGCCCCGAGACACTGGGCAGAGCGGGCATCGCCCAGCAAGGCCGCGCGCCGGAACCATTCATAAGCGGCAACCGGATCTTTGGCCACGCCGATTCCCTGCAAACAGAGCGTGCCCAGATTGTGCTGGGAGAGCGTTTCGCCCTGCTCGGCAGCCTTGCGAAACCATGCGGCGGCCTGTACCGGATTGCGTGCCACCCCCAATCCTTTGAGGTACATGGCCCCCAGGTTGTGCTGGGCCTTGGCATTGCCCGCCTCGGCCAGGGCGTGGACCAGGGCCAGATAGCGTTCCGGGTCGATTTGATCGCTGGGTGGCATCATGGGAAAGGAATTCCGTATCAACAAGATCAAGGGTGTCGGACCAGAAGGATGAATCCTTTTTGCGGTTCAACATGAACCAGCCAGGCTTCGGGAGTCAAGGATTTCCTTGGACGAAATGCGCTCCGATCATCTATCCTGTCTGGCTTCATCCTCCAACGGGGGATGGCTGTGCAAAATCCAAGGACTTCTTCAAGCGGACGGGAAAGGCAGGATCACCCATGGAGTGGCTTCATTCAATCATTCTGGGCATTGTGCAAGGCATCACCGAATTTCTGCCCATCAGTTCTTCTGCGCATTTGATTCTGGTTCCCCGGCTGTTGGGATGGCCGGACCAGGGATTGATGTTCGATATCGCGGCCAATACCGGCAGTCTGATTGCGGTGCTGGTCTATTTTCGTCAGGACGTGGTCCGTCTGACCATGGGTTTTGTCAGAACCTTGCGACCCGGTGGATTTGCCAACAATCCGGAGGGCCATCTGGCCTGGGCATTGGGCTGGGCCACGATTCCCATCGGTTTGGCCGGATTGCTTTTCAAGCATCATGTGGAGACCTTGGCCCGCAATCCACTGGTGATCGGCTCTACGGCGCTCTTTTTTGGCGCTCTGCTCTGGTGGGCGGATCGCAGTGGCATCCGCAAACGCGGCATCGATCAATTAAGCTGGCGCGATGCTTTGATCATCGGCACAGCCCAGATGTTCGCCCTGATTCCCGGCACCTCCCGCTCCGGTGTCACCATGACCGCCGCTCTTTTTTCCGGTTTCACCCGGGAAGCCAGCGCCCGTTTCTCCTTTCTGATGGCCATACCCGTCGGCGTGCTGGCTGCGGGGCTGGAATTCCGTGAACTCTTCCACCTCTCCCCCTCGTTCTCCGAATGGCTCTTCATGGGCCTGGGCCTGGCGGTTTCCGGGATTTCCGCCTTCGGAGTGATCTACTGGCTGATGGCCTGGCTGCGTCACCAAAGCTTGGTTCCGTTCGCGATCTACCGAATCATTTTGGGCCTGGTCATCTTTGCCCTTGTCCTCTGATCCAAAATGGTGCATAATCCCTTTTCACCACCTGCAATGGGGCTGTAGCTCAGATGGGAGAGCGTCGCGTTCGCAATGCGAAGGTCAGGGGTTCGATCCCCCTCAGCTCCACCAATTAAAGTTATTAGTAAAGTCTCAAAATCAAAGCCGCCTACCAGGGCGGCTTTTTTTACGCCTAAAAAGTCCAATGTTTCCAATGGTTACCAGAACCGGTTTGAAATTCCTTTCGGTCTGAACCCAGACCAGAGAACACCGAAAACCGCGTTCCTCATTCTCTCTCGGCCCAAATTCTCCAAAACCTGTGGACCAGACGCCTTCTGGTCCACAGCCCTGTGGACCAGACATTTTTCTTTCAATATCAATAAACATGGCTGGTCCACAGCTTGCTGCAGGACCAGTTCGATGGGGTATTTGCAAAAAATGGCAAACAGGATCGAACTTGGGTCCGATTCAATATGCTGAAACATATTTTATTCCTGAATGCACCACGCGCGCCTTGCCAGAACGGCACCCTTGGCCACCAGTCGCGTCACGTTTGCGCCGGTGGGTTCTGGTGGTATCATTGGTGGCCTTGGCCAGAAAACCGGAACACGCGAAGAACAGTCCGCGCCTCCTTTTCGGTTGTGCCGACGACTCCCATCACCGCATGAGGTGCGCTGCCCGTGAGACTCTGGACCCTGCATCCCCGATACCTGGACGCCAAAGGGCTGGTTGCCGTCTGGCGTGAGGCGTTGCTGGCGCAGGCGGTCCTGCGTGGAGAGACTCGGGGCTACCGCAACCATCCCCAACTGCTGCGCTTCTGGGTCCAACCGGATCCGTATCTGTACGGGATCCATCTGGAGTCGTCGAGTACCGCTTTGATCCCAGCCGAATTGGTGATCGATCGGCGACTGGGCAGATCGATGAGATGATGGGGCAATTGCTATACAAGTAATAATATTTATAATACAGTTGCGCGCCATTATAGATAATAAAACTTTAAATGTATATAATTTCCAATTTTTCAGAACCATAAAAATAAATACTCACAATGTTACTAACGGTCATGTTGAGGGCTTGCAATGCCCCCAATAATGAAAGATAATACCCCAGTGAAGCATGGGCCACAGATCGCACAAACCATTGAGGCTATGACCTCGTTCGCTAACGTGACCAGCGGAGCCAACTCGTACCCCCAATTGCTGCCATTGAGCGCGAATCATAAAAAAGCCGGTCTTCAGGTAACCGGGGATCAGGTTTCATAGACACCGTCCCATTTTCTGCTTCACTGCTTTTGTAGGCTTGGTATGGGGTGTTGATACTCCCTTTTTTGGGTAAGGAGGATTGTATGTCTCACATTAATAGTCTTTCATTATAAGTTTCTACACCAACCCCTTTCTAATTTTAATTGATACTTTCTGGATGCACAAAAACTGGCAGACACATTTTTCTGAGGTGAACGAGTTATGGTGAATTTTAGGAGCCGTCTTACCGGTGAATCAGCCATCAAATCTGTCGATCCAATTGAAATCTACGACACTCTTGATCGAGCGCATGACAAAGGGCCACTGCGGCTGTCGCAGGAGGCGGTGTTACGCGAATGGCATAAAGGCCAAGCGCATACACGAGATGTAATCGTCAAGCTTCACACTGGACAAGGAAAAACTTTGGTTGGATTACTCATGCTCCAATCTCGTCTCAATGCTGGCAAAGGTCCCGTTGTTTACCTCTGTCCTGATCACTTTTTGGTCGATCAAACCTGTGAACAAGCTCGACAGTTTGGTATCCAGACATGCACGGCGGATAATGAGCTTCCCCAAGAATTTCTAAACTCGACTAGCATTCTTGTCGTTCCGGTTCAAAAGTTATTTAACGGTATGACGAAATTCGGCCTAAGCAATAATTCTATTCAAATTGATACCGTACTTATGGATGATGCACACGTCTGCGTTGATCGTATTCGTGAGGCTTGTAGAATCCGAGTCCCTAGAGATGAACCCGCCTATATGATGATCAAATCATTATTCTCAACCGATCTTGAGCAACAGGGAGTCGGTACTTATGCAGATATCGAGAACGACAAACGGGATGCGTTACTACCTGTGCCGTACTGGGCTTGGATGAAACAAGAGGAGGCGGTTGCGAAGATCCTTTCAGCACAGTCAGAAAGAAATTCGGTAAAGTTCGCTTGGCCTCTCCTGCGTGACATTCTGGCACACTGTCAATGTATCATTTCGAGTTCGTCTTTTGAGATAGAACCGTATCTGCCACCACTTGATGTCTTTGGATCATATTCGCAAGCAAAGCATAGAATCTTTATGTCGGCTACGGTCACCGACGACGCCTTTCTGGTGAAGGGTCTTAGGTTGTCACCAGAAACGATCACCAAGCCTCTTACTTATGAGAAAGAAACATGGTCAGGCGAAAGGATGGTGGTTATTCCATCGCTCATTCATGATAGTCTAGACCATGATTATATATTGAATAAATTTAAAAAAATATGGAAGAACGGAAAAAAATTTGGCATTGTCGTCCTTACTTCTAGTTTTGCAAAAAGTAATAATTGGAAGGATCAGGGTGCTATTATCGTGGACAAGAACACGATCGGTCAAGCTGTAGAGGATCTTCGTCAGGGGAATTACGACAAGACCGTTGTATTGGTAAACCGCTATGATGGTATTGATTTTCCCGACGATACATGCCGCCTTCTTATTTTTGATTCTTGTCCTTACTCTGAGAGCCTTGTTGATTTATATGCCGAGCAAGTGCGCCCAAAAAGCGAGGCGACGCTCATGCGGGCAGTGCGTACCGTAGAGCAGGGTATGGGCCGTAGCGTTCGCGGAGAAAAAGATTACTCTGTAATCATACTAATTGGGCATGACCTAATTCGATTAATTCGGACGAATTCTACTAGGGGCTTCCTTTCTCCACAGGTGGACAAGCAAATCCAGATCGGCCTTAAAGTCTCCGATATGGCTCGCCAAGATATGACGGATAGCGATAATCCCGAAAAGGAATTTATTACGCTTATTCGTCAGTGTCTATTGCGCGATCCAGATTGGAAAAAATATTATGTTCAACAAATGGATGGCATCATTCCACGTGGACCAAACAAGGCCGTGTTGAGTCTCTACGAGGCTGAACTTACAGCCGAAGAAGCATATTTAAACAATGACTATGCTGGTGCTTCAGAACAACTCCAAAAACTCTTAGATAAAGGGCATATTGAACAGGATGACAAGGGCTGGTACCTTCAAGAAATGGCTCGCTACCAGTGGCGTACAAAGCGAATTGAATCTCAAAGACTTCAGGTGGCCGCACATAAAATTAACAGAATGCTTTTAAAACCACCAAGTGGTGTGACTGTGACAAAACTGCGGGTGGTAAGCCAAGGCCGCGCTGAAAGAATTATAACGTGGGTAAGAGAATTTAATGGATACCCTGAAATGGATATAACCGTATCAGATATTCTAAGCCGCTTACGCTTCGGCGTTAAGGCAGACGATTTCGAACGCGCAATTGATGAACTCAGTCGAGCACTAGGCTTTGTTGGCGAGCGTCCCGACAAAGAGTGGAAGGAAGGCCCTGATAACCTTTGGGCGTTAAATGACTCACAATATTTCCTCATCGAATGTAAAAGCGAGGTTGACATCACGCGAGCTGAAATCAATAAGCGCGAAGCTGAGCAGATGAACCGTTCTGCCGCTTGGTTTGATAAGCACTACAAAAATTGTCAATCTAAGCGATTAATTATTCATCCAGCAAAACGGATTGAGAGCGCGGCTGCTTTCACACACGATGTCGATGGCGTGATTGAAGCAGACCTTCGGAAACTGGTTAAGAATTGTCGTGAGTTCTTTAAGTCCCTTGAAGGACAAAATTTTCCCGACCTATTACCATCGCATATTCAGACAATGGTCGATACTCACCATTTGTCGATAGACGCACTTCAGAATCAATATTCCAGAAAACTCAAAAATATGATAAATGGAAATGTAGCATCATAATTAATTGTGAACAGTCATCCAATTCTGCTGGATGACTCACAGAGTTTGATGCTCCTGGAAATGTTTTATTTGTTGTTAGTTATCTGCTCGTAAGTTCTTCAATGATTTAAGAAGTAGGTCTTTGATAAACTAAAGAATCAAGGCTTCTGAAATGACATCTTTGAGGAGCAAAAACTTGTCTACCTGTCCCCTATTTCTACGCCGAGGATGACGATCTCGCCGAGATCCTTCTGCATCTGGGCAGGATGGATGACGACGCGAGGACAACCGTGTTGGCATATCTGCGGAAGTCAGCCTGCCGGGGATGACGTGGACCGAGAACCGGTGCCACTGCAAGAATCCAGAACCTCCTCGATCTTCTCCAGTTCATCGACGATCACCTGCATCACCATGAACAGGGAGGCGACGGGTGGCGTATCGTCCGGGTCCGGGCGGGCGGCGGTGCCGCATTCGGCCACCATGCGCGCCACGGCCAGGGCCTTGTCCAGGCTCAAACGGATGGTGTCGATTTGATGCAGGGTCAGGGCGTGTTTGTTGTCCATGGGGTACGTCCTTGGCAAGAGTTTCAGGAAATGATCGGACCATACCGCGCCCCTCTTGATGACTCAAGGAATAATTTCCACCTTGACGACTGTGACCTGTCGGAAATGCAGGGGATTGGCGCAGGACCGGACGCTTTGTGGGACGCCCGGTCCCTGCCGAAGGGGAACTCACCGATCCCAGTGTCATGCCGACTCCGGGATCGGGGGAATGCCCCACCGCTCGCGTTGTTCGCTCCAGAGCATCGGAAACGATTTGCGCAACTCCTCCCAGGTCATGATGTCCGGTTGCCGCCCGTCCAGGATGAGTTCGATGATGTCCGGTGCCAGAAGCGTCAGGCGCAGGATCTTGGCCATGTAGGAGGCGTCGGTCTTTTTGTGCTCCGCAAGTTCCCGGACGGAGGCGAATTGCTTTGCCGTTTTTGCTGAGGACACCCTTTGCGGCCAGTTCCTTGACGATCTGGGTGG
>JADFWP010000029.1 GCA_015234115.1 Magnetococcales bacterium | reverse complement strand
GATGCTATCTATTGACCTTGCGAATAGTATACAGCACATGCCTGAAAAAAGAAACAAAAAGTGGATGTTTTGCGTTGCGAATCGTTTTTTTTGGGGGGGGGTGATGGATGGATTGCGGGGGGCGGTGTCACGAGTCAGCATCGCCGTTCGGAGGTCATCATGGGGGAGAGGGGTGCCAGGGGGGAGGAAAGGGCGGCACGGACGGGGCATGGGCGTATTTTTATGTTGTGGGCATTCCGGATAAGGATGCTGACTTCTTTTAAAGAAGGGGTTTGAGGTTGGAACAGGCCGCTGTCTCTGCACGGTTTGGAATGACCGTGCGGAGACAGCGGATGGAATCGGGTCGTTTGCAGACCGATCAGTCGATGCCGATCTCTTCGAAGACGGTACGCACCACGCGTTTGTCGTAGTCGAGCAGTTCGGAATTTTTGCCGGTGTAGGGCAGGCTGCTCAACAGATATTTGATCGTGTTGATGCGCGCCTGTTTTTTGTCGTTGGACTTGATGATGGTCCAGGGACACTGTTCGGTCGAGGAGTAGAAGAACATATCCTCTTTGGCCTTGGTGTAGTCATCCCATTTGTCCTGGGATTCTTTATCGACCGGGGAGAGTTTCCACTGTTTGAGGGGATCGTTCTGGCGGCTGTTGAAGCGGCGCAGTTGTTCCTCTTTGCTCACCGAGAAGTAGAACTTGAACAGAATGATCCCCGAGGCCACCAGTTGCCGTTCGAATTCGGGCACGGTGCGCAAAAACTCTTTGACCTGATCCTTGGTGCAGAATCCCATGACCCGTTCCACGCCGGCACGGTTGTACCAGCTGCGGTCGAAGAGATGGATTTCGCCTGCCGAGGGGAGGTGCTTGACATAGCGTTGGAAATACCACTGGCTGCGTTCCTGGTCCGTGGGTTTTTCCAGGGCGATGACATGGCAGCCGCGCGGGTTCAAGTGTTCGATGACCCGTTTGATGGTGCCACCCTTGCCCGAGGCGTCGCGGCCTTCGAAGATGGCGATGATCTTGTGACCGTTTTCCTTGACCCAATTCTGCATCTTGACCAGCTCGATGTGGAGCGGGTTGATGATTTTCAGGTATTCGGCCTCGGACATCTTTTTGAGTTTGGGTTGAGCGGACCGCTTGGCCTTTTGACTCCCGGTTCCCAGGACGATCTCCTTGTCGCGGGTACTTGAATGATGGCGGTGCTTGGTGTGGGTGTCGTCGGCTTTTTTGGAGTCTTCGGGCTTCGAACTGGACATAGGGCGCTCTCCCAAGGAAAGTGAGAAGAAAGATCTGGCGGGGATTTTATCATCCATGGGATCAAATGGCCATGGTTTTTTTGTGGGATTGGTGGAGGCGACAGGCGTCGCCTCCACCGAAGAGAGCCGACAAATCTAGTAGACCAGCGTGGCGAAGACCCAGTAGGTGAGGGCGGAGACCGCACCCGAGCCGGGGATGGTGATCACCCAGGTGCTGACGATCTCGGAGGCCTTGGCCCAGCGGACCGCTTTGGGACGATCGGAGGTGCCCACACCCATGATCGCGGAGCTGGCGACGTGGGTGGTGGAGACCGGGGCGCCCCAGAGCGCGGCGCCGAAGATCAGCGTACCGGCGGTGAGTTGTGCCGAGAAGGCGTGTTGCGGACGCACCTTGTAGATGCCGAAGCCGACGGTGCGCACGATGCGCCAGCCACCCGAGAGGATCCCGAGGGTGATGCAGGCCGCACAGGCGACGATGACCCAGAAGGGCACATCGAATTTGGGGAGGGCGCCGCCCAGAACGAGACACAGGGTGACGATACCCATGCTTTTCTGGGCGTCGTTGGAGCCGTGGGAGAAGGCGAGGCTGGCAGCACTGAGATACTGGAACCGTTTGAGCCAGGTGTTGGCCTTGGGGCTGAACGGCAGCAGCACGAAGCCGACCAGTTTGTTGAACAGGAAGCCGACCACAAAGCCGAGGATCGGCGACAGGATCAGCGACAGCACCACCTTGGCCACGCCGCCCATCTTGCCGGTGGCGAAGAACTCCTTGAAGCCCCACATCACATGATCGGCGCCTGCGGCCATGATCACGGCCCCCATCAGTCCACCCACCAGCGCATGGGAGGAGGAGGAGGGCAGACCCACCCACCAGGTGAGCAGGTTCCAGAAGATGGCCCCGAAGATGCCCCACAGGAGCACGATGATGGAGATGTTGGCGGGCAGATCCCCGATGGTGATGAACTTGCCGATGGTGTTGGCCACGGCAGTTCCGGCCAGCATGGGTCCGAGCATTTCAAAGGTGGCCACCACGAGCACGGACTGGATCGGCGTCATGGCGCGGGAGGCGATGATGGTGCCGATGATGTTGGAGGCATCGTGAAAGCCGTTGGTGTAGTCGAATATCAGAACGACGATGATGGTCGTCCACATCAGAGTATGAATGAGACTGGTATCCATGTGACTCCGTATTGATTCCTGGCAAGGTGCGCTTCGATACTGGGGTTTGCAAGGAGTATGGCCGGGCCTCAAAGCCCTGGCACCGGCCTGTCCTTTAAGGTTCGAATCAGGCGACCTGGACCACGATATCGTGCAGCACCTTGCCGGCATTGCCCATGTCGATGGCGGCATCGAAGAGGTGACGGTAGATCTCACGGCGTTTGAAGATGTCCAGGACGTAGCTCATGGCCTGGGCCTCGGCGCCATCCTGTTTCTGTTGCATCATCTGGACATACTTGTCACCCTGGAAGAGTTGGGCCAGGGCGGCGCGGAAGGTTTTTTCGATCGTCTTGCGGGCCTGACCGACCAGTTGGGCATCCTTGTCGGAGTCGGCCGGGGAGGTGGCGAGTTTCTTGTAACCGGCGCTCAGGGTCTCCACGGCGTTGCGCAGGGCGGCGGTCATGTCGGTGATGTACTTGTCGGTCTTGATGTTCAGCGCATCCATCTCGGAGACGATGTTGTGGGCATAGCTGATGATGCAGTCCACGGTCATGTAGGCGCGATAGATGTCTTCGCGGTCCATGGGGGTGGCGAAGGCGTTCTTGAGCACATCCAGGTTGCGCTGACGCAGGGTTTCGGCATCCTGCTCCAGTTTCAGGATCTGGTCGGCGCGGGATTTGTTGCCGGTTTGCACATACTCTTCGAGCAGGGCGGCGGCCTGGTCGGCCAGGGCGCACTGTTCGAGGATCAGCCCGTAGAAGTTGGGCATGCGGGGGAAGACGCGGTTGGTGAGTTTGGAAAAGCCTGTGCTGGATCCGCCCATGTTGAATTCTCCTGCTGTGATGTTGATGGATTGCTGTGGTTTGTTTTACGGCCTGTTTGAACTCATGCCGGGGTCATGGGCGCCCTTCTCATAAAGAAGATGGCCAGCCATGCCGCGATCTCTTCCGCCTTGTTGGCGGGTTCATCCACCTTTTCCACGAAACGGCGGATGTGAATCTTTTCGGCCAGGGTGATGGTCTCATTGGCAAAGATCGACTTGACCAGTCCCATGGCGAATTTGTCAGCCTCTTTTTCGTAGAAGGCCACCTTGCTCAAGTACTCTCCCACATGTTCGGTTTCGTGGAAGAAGGTGTGTCCCGCTTCGATGCAGATCTCCACGGCCATGGAGACCGACTGGCTCAACTCCAGGAACCGGGGATGGAGATCCGTGGGAATGGCTGGGCATTCGGCGTCGAATTCCATGAGATTCTTGGCCAGCAGCCGTTGCAACCGGCTCAGTTGTTCGAGCAGTTGCAGCACATCTCCACGCAGATCCGGTACAATCGGTTGGGCGCGCAACTGGGCCTCGATAAAACGGCTCAGGGTGTCCAGTTCCCGTTCGTGGTGTTTGAGCAGTTGCAGTCGTGCCTGAAAACGTGTTCCTCCTGGTGTCTCTTCCAGATACAGTCCAATGCCGGCCCGAAACAGAATATTGGCCTCGGAGAGCAGATTGAGAAACTCATCGATCTGTTTTTCCAGGTTCATGCTCTTTCCAAACAACAGGAAAGACTGGTTGGGCATGGTGTGACTCTCTCGGGTTTGAGGAAATCGGGGGAGGCTGCAACGCCCCTGCCATGCTCTCTTATACTACAAGATGCGGGCCATGCTGTTTTAATAGGATAAAACAGTTCAATTTCAATATGTTGTATGATCATTTGGCCGGATTTGAGAATTTTTCAGGGGTGCAGCAAATTTTGCTGCGGTTTGGGGGGAGGGGTTTGGCTGGGCGTTTATCGAAATGCTGCATGGTGGATGGGCAAGGGGTGCAGCATAATATTCTACCTGGAAAATGGTGCTGTATGGCGTCTGTGCTGGCGTTGAGGCTGTCAAGGGGGGGTGATCAGGCAGGAGTTTTTTCTCTGGGTGGCTGGGTGCAGCAAATTGATGAGGTGCAGAAAAAGCTGCACCCGTGTCGATTTGTCAAAGAGGTTGGCGGGGGAAAGCGGGGAATCGGTTTATTGGAATATTATTGAATGCTGATCTGTACCCCCCTGATTCACAGGGAGGTGGGAAAAAGGGTGACAGCCTTCTTTTCTGGTTGGCAGAGGGTGCAGCAGAATGATATATTATCAGCAATTGCTGCACCCCTACTCCAGGTCGAGGGACGATTGTTTCGCACGCATATTCATGAGTCGCCGGTTCAGGGATTGGCGGGTGATGCCCAGCAGGGTCGCCGCGATCCCTTGATTGTTGTTGGCGCGACGCATGGCTTCGTGGACCATGGCATCGATTCCATCCTTCAGCGTTGGAAACTGCCCGGAAGAGAACATTCCGGATGGGGAGGCGCTGTTCTCCTGCGGGTTCCGGTCGGTTGGGGCGCCGGTCGGCTGGTTGTGGTCGCGGATCGCCTGGTGGAAACTCTCCATGGAGAGGGTGGGACCCGCTGGATGGCGCGCCACGGCATCGAAGATCAGGGCGCGCAGCTCCCGCACGTTGCCGGGGAAATGGTGGGCTGCCAGCAGGGTAAGCAGTTGCGGCGGGGTGTTGGGCACGGCTTTGTTCATGGCCCGGGCCGCTTCCTGGGTAAAGAATCCCAACAGCAACGGAATATCTTCGGTCCGTTCCCGCAGGGGGGGGATTTCGACCCGGTGCGAGGTGAGGCGGTAGTAGAGATCCTGCCGGAACTCACCGTTTGCCACCATTTTGCGCAGATCGTTGTTGGTGGCGGCGACAATGCGGGCGCTGCTCAGTTTGGGCACATCGGAGCCAAGGGGGTAATAGCTCTGCTCCTGCAACAGTCGCAGCAGTTTGACCTGGGAGGCCGCCTTCAGATCGCCGATTTCGTCCAGAAACAGGGTGCCTCCGGCCGCGCGGGCCACCAATCCTTCCCGGTTGCTGTCGGCCCCGGAAAAGGCCCCTTTGCGATGGCCGAAGAGGGTATCGGAAAAGAGGGTGTCATCCAGTCCGGCGACATTGAGCGAAATGAAGCCGCCGGTACGTCCGCTGACCCGGTGGGCCGCTTCGGCCAACAATCCCTTGCCCACGCCGGTTTCGCCGGTGATCAGGATGGTCTCGCCGCTGCCGGCCACGGCCTCGATGTATTGAAAGATGCCTCGCATCTGGGCCGAGTTGGTGAGAATGCGACCAAACGCCTCCCGGTGGTTGAGGCCGCCATGAATGAGGTAGCTCTTCAGGGCGTGGACCTCCTGGCGCAACAGGAAGGTATCCACGGCGCGGCGCACGCTGGTGACAAAACGGGTCCGTTCCACCGGTTTCACCAGATAGTCGAACGCCCCTTCCCGCATGCAGGTGACGGCGGTTTCCACCTCCTGGGAGGCGGTGACCACCACCACCGGCACTTCGGGGAAATGACGGATGATCTCGGGCAGCAGTTCGATGCCCGAAAGATTGGGCATGAAGAGATCGAGGATCACGGTCATGGCCTTCTGACGCAGCATCAACGGCATGAGGTCGCGGCTGTCTTGCACCGTGACCACCTCCTTGAAGCCGGAACCGCGCAGAAAGAGGCTCAGGCTGTTGAGTACGTGTTCCTCGTCGTCCACGAGAAAGACCGGCGGCATGCCGGTGAGTGGAGTGTCGTTCATTCAGGCGTCTCTCGCGCAGGGCAGGTGGATGAAGACCGTGGTGCCGCTGTTCACGACCGATTCGAAGCGCAGGCGGCCACCATGATTCTTGATGATCGTCGCGGAAATGGAAAGGCCCAAACCGGTTCCGCCCTTTTCCAGCCGGGTGGTGAAAAAGGGTTCGGTGATTTTTTCCAGATAGGAGGAGGGAATTCCCCGCCCCTGATCCTGGACGATCAGGATCACTTCCCGGCCCGAAGGCGCGGTGGTGGCCTCCAGATGGACGCTGCGGCTGCGGTCGGGCAGGGATTGCAGGGCATTGACCAGCACGTTGATCAGCACCTGTTCCAGTTGTCGCGGGTGGCCCGGCACCAAAGGCAGATCTGCCGGAATCCGCATCGAGAACTGATCCGTGTGTTTCTGGATGGTGTTGTTGAGCAGAAGCAGCGTGCCATGGGCCAGTGCCCCCAGATCCACCGGTTCCTTGGCGAGACCCGAATCGTTGCGGGCGAGATTCTTGAGCAGTTCGACGATTTTCTTGATGCGGTCGGTGTTGTCGATGATCCAGGTGATGATGGTGGGGATTTTGTCGCCCATCTCGCTGTAGGGGAGGCCGGAGATGGCAAAATCGCCATTCTCCCGGTGATATTCATCCAGGATCGGCTTGACGGAACTCCAGGCGTCGGCCAGCAGGTTGGCGTTGTAATAGATGGAGTTGTTCGGATTGTTGATTTCATGGGCAACGCCGGCGGCCATCAGACCCAGGGAGGCCAGGCGGCCATTCTTGGCAGCCTGTTCTTCGAGCATTTTGTTTTCGGAGATGTCGGTGGCCACCACCATGGCCATGGCGCTGCCGGTCTCTTCCCGCAGCGGGACGATGCGCACCTCCCACCACAGATCATCACGGGCCCGGAGGTGCAGATGGTGGATCTCCTGGAGGGTGAAGGTCTGCTCCAGGGTGCGCAGATATTCCTGCCGGAAGTCGGTCGGCGCGGGATGCACGGGATTCGTGGGATCGTATTCTCCCGGCACCGGATGGCGGTTCACCAGCAGCGTCTCTCCGGCGCGGTCCACCAGGCGGATGATGTCCGGGGAGCGGTAGAACAGCACACTCAACAGTCGTTCGGATTCTGCCAGTTGCTGCGCCATGCGGGTGCGGATGAGCAGATCGGTCTTGATGCGCAGCAGATAATGGGTGAGCAGACCGGTGAGCAGCAGACCGGTGAGCAGAGTGACCCAGTGGCCGTGAGTGAACCATTCCGCCGAGCGGAAGTGGTTGGTTTGCGAGCAGGTGATCGACCAGACCCGGTTGCCCAGCCGGGTGTGGGCCGTGAGCTTGGGATCGGGTTGACCGAGCCAGAGTTGCCAATCCAGAGGATGCGCGAAGGTGAAGGGCGGATTGGCGAGACGAGAGGCGTAGAAGTGGAGATAACGTTCCTCTTCGGGGGCCTGGTCATCGAGGATCATGCATTCCACGCCGCGCGGTTCCAGCATCGAGATGGCTTCGCGGGCCAGGTTGGCGAACTGGAAGATGCCGATGACATAGCCGGTCAAGGCGCGATGCCGTTCCAGAATGGTGGTGAGCGGGGCCTCGGGTTGGTAGACCGGCAGGGCGGCGAGAAAACCGAGACGCTGGGGATCGTCCGGAGTCAGGGGAATGCGTCCGCTGATCACCAGTTTTCCCGTATCGCGCGCCTCTTCCAGGAGTTTGCGGCGTCCGGGAATGGCATAGTGGTCCGGTTCCGTTTGGATCGGGTTGCCTGTGGCCGGTTCCTGAAAGGTGACCAGGGCCTGTTCATTGGGTTGGTTTTTTGGGGGTTGGTTTTCTGGCGCGGGGAGGAGTTTTACCCATTGCAGGGCTTCGATTTCCGGGTAGCGGGCGTGGATCAGGGTCGCGACGCGCTGAAAGGTCTGGGCCTGGATGTCCGGCGTGGAGATGAACAGATCGTTCAGTTCGTGTACCGCGCCCAGGGCCGATTCCAGCCCTTTGCGCACCGCACGATGGCGATCCTGGGCCACCCACTCGAACTCCTGATACAGATGATGGGTGATCTGCGAACGGACGCTGACGAAAATCGCCAGAGAAAACAGCATCCCCGCCGTCATCACCAGCAGGATCATGCCATAGGTGCGCAGCCCGTGGAACCATCGGCGGGTCAGCTGCGCAGCAAAATGCGCGGGAGAGGAAGAGGGCGGTTGGTTCATGGTGTGGGTGGTTTCATCCCATGGAATCCGGGCCGGTCGCATCCGGGTTGTTGCCAGGAGTGGAGGAGTGATCCATGAGTGCTGTGCGTTCCAAAGTGTTGATTGTGGATGATGAATCGGCGATTCGGGACACCGTGTGCCTGATTCTGGCCAATGCCGGCATCGAGAGCCTGGAAGCGTCGAGCGTGCATGAAGCCCAGGGTCTTTTGCGCGACATCACCCCCAATTTGATCCTGTTGGATTGGATGCTCAAGGGGGTATCTGGTCTGGAATATCTGCGTCTGCTCAAGAAGGATGAAGCCACCCGGACCATTCCGGTCATCATGCTCACGGCCAAGGGTGAAGAGGGGGACAAGGTGAGCGGTCTGGAGCAGGGTGCGGAAGATTATATCACCAAACCGTTTTCTGCCAAGGAGTTGCTTGCCCGCATCCGGGTGGCGCTGCGTCGGGTCGAGCCACTGGCCACGGAGGAGGTGGTGGTGCTGGACACTCTGGTGCTCAATCGCGCCCAGCACACCATCCGCGTTGGCCAACAGCCCCTCCGGTGCAGTTCCATGGAATATCGGTTGTTGGGCTTTTTCATCACTCATCCGGATCGGGTCTATCATCGGGACCAACTGTTGGATCTGGTCTGGGGGCGCAATGTCCATGTGGGGGATCGCACGGTGGATGTTCATGTCCGTGCATTGCGCAAACTGTTGGAGCCTTTTGGCAAGGACGGCATGCTGCAAACCGTGCGTGGGGCGGGCTACATGTTTTCCGCCAGTTTGCCATGATGATCTCCGGGAGCGGCAAGGCATGGATTCTTTTGTTGTCTTTTGCTCCTGCGATTTTTTTGAGTGTGAATCATCTCCCCTGGTTTGTCTGGGTGGTGCCCGGGGTTCTGGTTTATGTTTTCTTCCGGCACCCATGGGAAGAGGATCCGGGGGGGCGTCGGCAGGAGGTGGACGAACCTCCCGATTTCTGCGCGGCGCTGGAGAGCGGCGCCACCATCCGGGAACGCTGGAAAGTCACGATCAAGCGTTGGCGTCAGGCGGTGGATGCCTTGCCGGACGGGGTGTTGCTGCTGGATTACCGTTTCGCGCTCTGCTGGTGCAATCCGGCGGCGCGGCATCTGTTGGGAATCTTCGAGAAACGGGATCTGGGCAAGCCTTTTGCCCATCGGTTGGGACAACCGGTCTTGGACGATTATCTGTTCCGGGAGGATTTCACCCGGCCCATCGATCTCCCTTCACCGGTCGATGGGGGAAGAATGTTGCAACTGCGTTTCATCCGGTTGGCGCAGGAGAATTTCTGGCTGGTGTCGGTGAGCGACATCACGGATCGCTATCAGTTGGACCGTCAGCAGCGGGATTTCATGGATAACATTTCCCATGAACTCAAGACGCCGATCACGGTTTTTCGTGGGGTGCTGGAGTTGCTGCCGGATCTGCCGCTTGGGTCGCCCCAGTGGGAGCATGCCTTTGGCCTGCTGAACCGGCAGACCCAACGCATGCAAAGTCTGATCGAGGATCAGACCACGTTGTTGCGTTTGGGGCCGTTGCGGCATGGATTCCCGGTTGAGGTGGTGGCCATGGAGCCGTTTCTGCGGGAGATGATCGACGAGGCGGCGGTGTTGAGCGGAGAGCGCAACCATGCGTTTTTGTTGATCATGGAAGGGGGGCCATTCTTCCGGGTCAATTTGGAGTTGTTGCGGTGCGTGGTGGGCAATCTGCTGGCCAATGCGGTCAACCACACCCCGGATCAAACCGAGGTGCGGGTGATGTGGTGTCGTGACGAACGGGCGCGACCCATGCTGACCATTGCCGACAATGGTCCGGGAATCGCCAGTTATCACCTGCCCAGGTTGACGGAGAAGTACTACCGGGTGACGTTTCAGCACAACACAGGCCGGAAAGGTGCGGCCTGTCCGGAGGGGAGTGGACTGGGGCTGGCTCTGGTGAAAGAGGCCATGGAGCGTGCCCAGGGCAAATTGGAAATCGTCAGTCAGACAGGCATCGGCAGTCGTTTTGTGTGTCGGTTCCCGTCTGATGCGGTGGATGGATGCAGCAGGTTGGATGACCTTTAACCCCAATGAACAGGAGATTTTCATGAGCAAGATGTTGGATGCGATTCTGCCCCCGATGCCCGCGTTTTTGGACATGATCAGCGCCCAGGCCGAAATTCTGGCCAAATGCATGGCAAACGCCGTGGATTGCCTGACCGATCCCGATCCCATCCGTTTCCAGACCATGGCCGATATCGAAACCAAGGCCAAGGAGTTGCGCTCCCGCCATCTGGACAAACTGAGCGATTCCTTCTCCACCCCGATTGACCGGTCCGATCTGTTGCAGGCGATCAACACGTTGGAAATTCCCGTGGAGTCGATGGTCGAGGCAATCGAGGAGATGCGTGCCTTGAACGTGACTTCGGACAATTACTGTCTGGAAATGGCGGTGGTGCTGCGTGAGAGTGCTGCCGCCCTGCAACGGGGTTATGGCAAATTGGCCTCCAAGCCGGGACAGGCCGATCCCGATGCCCTGATGGCCATGAAATGTCCTACCAGTGTGGATCTGGTCTATCGCAAGGCGCTCGGCAAGCTTTTCAACATCGAAGAAGAGGTGAAAAATATCCGCTCCAGGGAAGAGGAGGCCCATATCGCGGCCTTCATCCATACCGTGGATATTCTCAAGCGTCGTGAAGCCTATCGCCATCTGCGCAATATTTCCGGCAAGATGGGGGATGCCGCTTCGGTATTGCATACCATTGTGGTGCAGATCGGTTAAGGATCGATTAAAAACCAGCTTGGTTTTTATCGGTGCTTCCCTGGCATCATCAGGGCTGTTTCGTGTCTTTCAAATCATGAGGAGTGGGTTTTCCTCCTCATGATTTGGTTCTATATAATTACTTATATAATCATGATGATTTTGGAGCTTTTCCTGGGCGGATGCATGGTGCGATTTCTGACGGTCACTTTTAACCGATCTTTAATCAATCCTTCATTCCTCGTTAATACGTTCCCTTTAAAATGCAAACATGTGGTTGACTATTTCTTAATTGAAACTGAAGAGCAAACGGAAGAGGTACCACAGGCGGGGTTTCGGCACCATTCATTTTCATCCAGGAAGAGGAAACGCACCATGGGCAACAGAATGTACAGAACACTCAACAGGTCAGGAGAGGTGAGAGACGATGGATAACAGCACAATCATGTTGATGATGTGGACCGCCATTATCGTGGTATTGATTTTTGACTTCACCAATGGCTTTCACGACGCATCGAACATCACCGGGTCCATCATCGCCTCGCGCGCCATGACCCCGATCCAGGCCGCCCTGCTGACCGGGGTGTTTCACTTCATCGGGCCGTTGCTCGGGGGTACGGCCGTGGCCGACACCATCGGCAAATTCGTCTCGATCAAGGATCTGAATGCCAACATGTCGTTGATGATTTTGCTGTGCGGCATTTTCGGGTCGATCTTCTGGAACATGTTCACCTGGTGGTT
Source organism: Magnetococcales bacterium (assembly GCA_015234115.1). Taxonomy (GTDB): domain Bacteria; phylum Pseudomonadota; class Magnetococcia; order Magnetococcales; family Magnetaquicoccaceae; genus Magnetaquiglobus. The sequence continues at coordinate 21,149 of JADFWP010000029.1, read as the reverse complement.
TGGTCTGCCCTCTTCCTCCTCTCATGCCCTGGTGGGTGGCATCGCCGGTGCGGTGATCTTTGCCGCTGGTGCCAATCACGTGATGTGGGGTTGGGAAGATCTGATCATGAAGGGCAAAATGTCCGGGGTCATGAAGGTGGTGCTCTCCCTCTTTGTTTCGCCGGTATTGGGGTTCTGGTTCGCATGGTTGTTCCAGAAGATCGTGCGCCGACTGGTGGCCAACGCCAAGCCGAGAGTGGACAAGTTCTTCAAGTATTCTCAGTGGATCAGTGCTGCGGCGCTTTCGTTCTCCCACGGCACCAATGACGCGCAGAAGAGCATGGGGATCATCTCCCTGGCGCTGCTGTTGGGCGGCAGTATCGAGAAATTCCATGTGCCCTCCTGGGTGATCCTCTGGTGTGCGGCCCTGATCACGGCAGGCAACATGTTTGGCGGCTGGCGTATCGTGCGCACGGTGGGCTTCGGCATCTTCCGCGTCCGTCCCATTCACTCTTTCAACGCTCAGTTGACCGCTGCCGCCGTGATTTTCGGTGCGGCCACCATGGGCGCTCCGGTCTCCACCACCCATGTGGCTTCGTCCAGCATCATGGGCGTGGGTACGGCCGAACAGCCCAAAGCGGTCAAATGGCGCAAGGGCAAAGAGATTCTGGCCACCTGGGTGCTCACCATTCCCGGTTCCGGCCTGGTGGGTGGGTTGACCTACATGCTGGCCAACTTCATCACGGGTGTCAGCGGCGTGCGCTGATCCGGATTGAACAAAAAACATGACAGACGTGAATCCAACATACAGATCAGTTCACCAAGGAGAATTTCATGAGCGGTGGTTCTTCCCCCTTCACCAAAATGCTGGACAATGTTTTTCCGCGTATTCCCCCCTTTCTGGACCTGATCGGTGTCCAGGCCGGTTTGCTGGCCAAGGGGATGTCGGTTGCGGTGGATTATTTTTCGGAGTCTTCGACCGCCAGGTTCCATGAGATCATCGTCATCGAGACTCAGGCCCGGGAACTGCGGGAAAAGAATCTGGATATTCTGAACAATGCCTTTTCCACCCCGATCGATCGGGAGGATGTGCTGCGTTCGATCGTCAATCTGGAAGTTCCGGTGGCCTCGATCCGGGTGGTGATCGAGGAGATGGACGCACTGAAGATCAAGAGCGACAATGCCATGCTGGAAATGGCCGTGGTGCTGCGCGATTCGGCTGCGGCCCTGCAACGGGGTTTTTCCAAACTGGACACCACTCCGGCCCAGGCCGAGCCGGATGCCCAGGTGGGATTGCAATGTCTGTCCAATGTGGACAAGGTTTATCGCAAGGCCCTGAGCAATCTCTATTCCATCGATGACGACCTTGCCAAGATGCGCGCCCATGCCGATGGCGCCGAGGTGCAGGCCATGATTCATGTGGTCGAGATGCTCAAGCGGCGCGAGATCTATCGTCATCTGCGCAACATCGCGAGCAAGATGGGAGATGCCGCCTCGGTGCTGCACAACATCGTGATCCAGATCAGCTGATCTGTCTTGCCAGCAACACAATCCCGGTTTGACACCTCGACCCTCCTGCCCGGATGGTCGAGGTGAATCTCCGGGCGTGATTTTTCATCCAATTTTCATCTGATATTCATTTCTTCTCCATGATCCTGTGTGCCGCCTGGTCGATGCCGGATGATGAGCGTACCTCCGGGATGCCGGGATAGAGATTGCCAATTGTGGGTGTTCTGTTGCAGGATAGGGCCATGCCGTTGGTTGGAGCGTCAGGGGTTGGCGGATTCATGGGGGGTCCATGGGTCCAGGAGATCCAGTGCGAGAACAAGGGTGCCACAGCATGAAATTGATTCTTTCGACCCGCGTCGTCCTGCTTGCCGCGATTCTGGGGGGACTCGTCGCCACGGCCGAGGCCCGCATCATGATCCAGAACAAAGGTTCGGATACTCTGGTCAACGTGGCCCAGGCCTGGGCCGAGGCCTATCAGAAAATCAGGCCGGATGTGGCGGTGGCCGTGACCGGAGGCGGTTCCGGCACGGGCATCGCCGCCATGATCAACGGAACCGTGGATCTGGCCAACTCCAGCCGTTCCATGAAGGACAAGGAGTTGCACGAGGCCAGGAAAAATGGCATCAGCCCCATCGAGCATCTGGTGGGGTATGATGCATTGGCGATTTTTGTCCACAAGGACAACCCCATGCAATCGATCACCATGCAGCAGCTCGCCGAAATCTATGGCGATGAGGGCAAGCTGACCAAATGGAGTCAGCTCGGTCTGACCGTGCCTGGTTGCAAGTGGGATCAGATCATTGTGGTGAGCCGTCAGAACAATTCCGGAACCTATCTTTATTTCCAGGAGGCGATTCTCGGGGAACGCCGGGATTTCCGTCTGGGCACCAAGGATATGCATGGATCCAAGGATGTGGTCGATCTGGTGGAAAAGACCCCATGCGCCATTGGTTACAGTGGTCTGGCCTACGACTCCCCCCATGTGAAGAGACCGCCCGTGGCCCGGAACGATCAGACCGCCCCGGTGGAGGCCAACATGGAAAATGCGGTCTCTCGTCTTTATCCCATCGCGCGACCCTTGTTCATGTACACCAAGGGTGAGCCGGTGGGAGAGGTCAAGGCCTATCTTGAGTGGATCAAGAGCGATGCCGGGCAGTGCATCATTCACGACAAGGGATATGCGCCCATGCGGCCGGTCAAATGTGTGAAGAGATGACCCTGTTCGGGGCCGGGAGTCTGTTGCCGCAGAGACGACAGATGGTCGGGCAGACCGGGCAATCCGACCGGTAACCGGGCAAGCGGTTGCCGGTCGGATGGTTTGCGCGCAGGGGGTGTTTCGGGCCTTTCTTTGGTGTATGGTCATTGGTATGATCTGGGACGATCATGCCTTGCAACCAATCCGAGGTGCCTGGTTTCCTCCTCACCCCGATCATGATGGAGCGCGCGATGCCTGTGTATGAAAAAAGATTGCAGCAGGATCTGAATCAAATCCGCCAGGCAGTCGCAGAGATGGGGGAAGGCGTGGAACTCGCCTTGAAAAATGCGGTCCAGGCCCTGCTTTCCGGCAACGAGACCCTGGCCAACATGACCATCCTGATGGATTACCCGCTGGATCGTCAATGTCAGGAACTGGATCGTTTGTGTCATTTCTTCATTGCCCGTCACCTGCCGAGCGCGGGCCATCTGCGGCTGATTTCGTCCAGCATGCGGATGATTTATGATCTGGAACGGATTGCCGATTATGCGGTGAACATTTGTCGCGAGACCCTGGATCTGCCCAATCCGCCTGGCGGATTGCTGAAACAGGAGCTGGAAACCATGGCATCGGCCTCGCGGACCATGCTGCGTCAATCCCTGACCGCCTTTGTCGAGGAGAATGCCGGACTTGCCAAGAGCACCATCCAGATGAATGCCCAGTTGGGCAGGGGACTGGAGCAGGCGATTCGGGATTTGATCAACGAGGGGGACAGTCGTGCGGGATTTTCGCGGGATGTGATTGATCTGTATGTTATCTTTACCATGCTGGAACGGGTGGGGAACCGGGCCACGAATCTGTGCGAAGAGATTGTCTTTTGGCTCACCGGCGAGATGCCGACACCCAGGGAGATCAACATTCTGTTTCTGGACGAGGATAACAGTGCCTTGGGATTGATGGCCGAGGCCATGTCCAGAAAGGGTTATGACAACAATTGTCGTTTTTTCAGTGCCGGTCGGCTGCCGGCCTCTGCTCCCGATCCTGGCGCGGTGGCGTTCATGGGTTCCATCGGGCTGGATCTGTCCCGGATGCTCCCCAAGGGGTTGAGTGCCGTGGATGTGGATGGCATGGACATTCTCATCGGTTTGCAGGGCCATGTGCGTTCGTATGTGGCCAAGCCGGCGTTCCACACCGTTTTTCTCAACTGGGATGTGGGACTCATGCCGGATGACGCGGATCGTCTGGCGGCCAATCGTCGCTACGAGGAGATTTATCGGGAACTGGCCGTGCAATTGCGGCAGTTGATGGATATTCTCACCGGTCGCGAGGTGATGTGACCATGGAACCGGGTGACGCAACCCGTCTCGATGCCAGGGACAGCCGTTGGTATATCGATAAAGGGTTTGAAATCGTGATGTTTCTCTGTGGCATCTCGGCCATTGTGTTTGTGGTCGGGATTTTTTTGTTTGTCTTCAGGGAGGGATTGGGTTTCATCCTGCATGATATGGATGTGGGAGAATTCTTTTTCTCTCCCAAGTGGCGACCCACGTCGTTGCATCATCCGACCTACGGCATTCTGGCCATGGTGGCCGGGACTGCGGCAGTGACTGTGCTGGCCATGGCGATCTGTCTGCCTTTTTCCATCGGGGCGGCCATCTACATCGCCGAGTTTGCCACTGGACGAACCCGGGAAACATTGAAAATTCTGATCGAATTTCTGGCCGCCATTCCTTCGGTGGTATGGGGTTTTATCGCCTTGTCGATCATGAATCCTCTGATCATCACGTTGTTCGATGTGCCCATGGGGCTTGGGGTGCTCAATTCCGCGCTGATTCTGGCGTTGATGGCGGCTCCCATCGTCACCTCGATTGCCGAGGATGCCTTCAAGGCAGTGCCGGACAGTTATCGCGAGGCTGCCGAGGCCCTGGGGGCCACCCGTTGGCAGACCATCTACAAGGTTGTGCTGCCGGCGGCCAGGAATGGTCTGCTCTCTGCGGGTTTGTTGGGCGTGGGGCGGGGATTCGGGGAGACCATGGCGGTTCTGATGGCCAGTGGACACTCGATCAACCTGCCCACTTCGGTGTTCGATTCGTTTCGCGCCCTGACCGCCACCATCGCGGCAGAGTTGGGGGAGACCCCGGTGGGGTCGTCCCATTATCAATCCCTGTTTGCGATCGGCATTTTTCTGTTTTTTATTACATTTATCATCAATATGACTGCGGATTTTGTTGTGCGTGGCGTGCGCAAGGGATAGGAACATGTTCGGGCCAACCCTGATCAATCACAAGAACGAACGGATCCAGAAGCGTGTGCAGTTTCTGTTCGGGGTCATGCTGTTTTTTTTGATTGTGCCGGTCGTGCTGATTGTGGGCACCTTGCTGGTGAAGGGGTCCGGCATCATCAGCTGGTCCTTTTTGTTTCACGATCCCACCAACGGCATGACCGAAGGGGGGATTTTTCCGGCGTTGTTCGGGACCATCTGGCTGGTGACGGTTTCGCTGTTGGCTTCGGTTCCCCTCGGGGTGGCGGCGGCGATTTACCTGAGCGAATATGCCCCGGACAATCTGCTCACGCGATTGATCCAACTGGCCACCATCAACCTGGCCGGTGTTCCTTCCATTGTGCATGCGCTGTTCGGGGTCGGGGCGTTCGTGGTTTTTTTCCGGTTCGGAACCAGCATCCTGGCCGCCAGTCTCACCCTGGCCATCATGACTTTGCCGGTGGTGATCGTGTCGTCGTGGGAGTCGTTGCAATCCGTGCCCCGTTCGTTTCGCGAAGCCTGCTGGAACATGGGGGCCACCCGTTGGCAAACCATCTGGCATGTGGTGCTGCCCAATGCCTTTACCGGCATTCTCACCGGAGTGATTCTCCAGGTCTCCCGGGCTGCCGGGGAGACCGCGCCGATCATGTTCACCGGCGCGGCGATGTTTCTGCCTTTTTTGCCCAGCAGCGTGTTTGATCAGACCATGGCTTTGGCGTTGCATCTGTTCGTGGTCACCACCCAGGTGCCCAATGTGCCGGAGAGTCTCCCTTACGGTGTGGCGTTGGTGCTGGTCGGCATCGTGCTGTTGATGAATAGCGTGGCCATCTGGATCCGGATGCGGCTGCGCAGGAAAAAGAAATGGTAGATGACCGGAGCGGGCACAACAAGATCGAGGTCAGGGATCTGACCATCTCCTACGGCAACCGGCCGGTGCTGCGTCAGGTGGCGCTGGAGGTGCGCGCGCATGAGATTTTTGGCATCATCGGACCCGCCAACAGCGGCAAGACCTCGTTTCTGAATGCCGTCAACCGCATGGATCAGATGCGTTCCAACATGCGCGTGAGCGGATCGATCCGCATCAACGGGATCGATACCCGTTCGTGGCGCAATGTCTATGCCTTGCGTCGCAAGATCGGCGTGGTCTTTCCTCTGCCTGTGGGGTTGCCGTTGACGGTTTACGACAATGTGGCGCTGGCACCGCGTCTGGCGGGTACTGCCGGGAGTCGGGCGGAGCTGGATGAACGGGTGGAGCGTTGTCTGCGGCGTGCCGCATTGTGGGACGAGGTGAAGGATCGGCTCCATCATCTGGGGAGTCTGCTGTCCGGTGGTCAGCAGCAGCGTTTGACCATTGCCCGCGCGTTGTCACAAAGTCCGGAGATTCTCATGCTGGATGAATTTTCCATTGCGGTCGATCCGGTGACCACCATGCGGATCGAGGATGTGCTCCGGGAGTTGAAAGCCGAGATGACCATCATTCTGGTGACCAATCTGGTGCAGCAGGCCCATCGGTTGGCGGATCGCACCGCGTTTTTTCTCGACGGGGAGTGCGTCGAGATCGGGGAGACCGAGGCGCTGTTCAACGGTGGGGCTGTGGATCCGCGCACGCACGATTATCTCGGAGGAAAGTTCGGATGATGCCCCGATTCCAGCGGGTCGTGTCCGCGGATTCCTCTGCGGAGTTGGCCATTCAGACCCGCGATCTCAATTTGTGGTATGGCACCTTTCAGGCGCTGTTCGATGTCAACCTGAAGATCAGGCAGGGGATCATCACCAGCCTGATCGGTCCCAGCGGTTGCGGCAAGTCCACCTTGCTGCGCAGTGTGGACCGGATCAACGAGCGGCTTGGGTCGGTTCGCATCAAGGGGACGATCGAGCTGTTCCGGCAGGACATCCACGCGCCCACCGTATCGTTGGCGCAACTGCGCAAGCAGGTGGGCATGGTGTTCCAGCGTCCCAATCCGCTGCCGATCTCGATTCGGGAGAATGTGTTGTTCGGCTATCGGATTCACCATGAGAAAGGAGGACGGATTGCCCGAAGCGAGGCAGACGGCATTGTCGAGGAGGCGTTGCGTCAGGTGCTGCTTTGGGATCAGGTGAAAGACCGGCTCGATCACAAGGCCACGGTGGGGCTGTCGCTGGAGGAGATGCAGAAACTGTGCATTGCCCGTTTGCTGCCGGTCAAGCCGTTGATTCTGCTGATGGATGAACCCTGCTCGGCACTGGATCCCAGGGGGACCGCAGCGGTTGAGGAGTTGATCTGGGAGTTGCGTGGACGCTATTCGATTCTGATCGTCACCCACAACATGGCCCAGGCCAGACGGGCCAGTGACGAATGCATCTTCATGCTGATGGGACGGGTGGTGGAGCACGCTCCGACCGATCAGCTTTTCGTGGTTCCGGCTCATCGTGAGACCGCCGACTATATCGAGGGTCGCTACGGTTGATTTGGATCAAAAATTTTTCTTGATTTGCAGGTGACGCGCGTTTCGTCACCTTTTTTTTTGTTTACGGCCGAAAGTTTGCATATACTGCACGATAGCCGCGCCCCGCGAGGAGGCGAGCCAGGTATTCATCCTTGAACGATCGGTGCAGAACGAACGAACCATGGAAGCCAAAAATCCTCTTCTTCATGCCCAGCACATCAGCAATCTCATGGATCAATACGATGAGAGCTTTGATCTTTATCGATCCTACAACGAGCGATTGTTGATCAATCTGGGTGAGGTGTTCAACAAGACCACCTTGCCGATCAGCGCCATTGCGGGTGACCTGATGTCCAGGCCAACCTTGAAGAAAATGCTTACCGAGAAAGGCGGTTATTATAGTCGGTTGCGGGATATTGAAAATCTGATTACCGTGCGGGTGGTGGTCTATTTTTCTGACGATATCGAATTGGCTGTCAGTCTGATCAGTAAAGAATTTGCCCTGGATGATTGCTTCCAGCCTCTGCACGAGAACCCGGACCAGGATCGTTTCGGCATCAATACGCGCCGGTTCGACATCAAGCTGTTGCCGGAGCAGTATGCCCGTCCGGAATACCAACGTTTCGGTTCCCTCAAGGCGGAACTGGAGATTCGTACCGTTCTGCAACACTCCTGGTCCGAGGTCAAAGGGATCTTTGACATGCTGTTGGGGCGGTCGCGACTGCCGGGACAAAACGTCAACAAGCTGGCGCAGATTTCTTATCTGCTCAAAATGGCCGATGAGGAACTGGTGCGCATCAAGGATCAGATCCTGCACCAGAACGCCATGATGGCGGGTACGGGGATGCCGGCCGTCGGCGTGGCAGGCGCTGTGGCCGCGGGTCCGGGTCTGCCGGTTGAACCGACCATTGCCGCGCCGTTGGTGGAGGCGACCATCTCCCAGGAGCCGAAGCCGGTCGATCCGCAGCTCCAGGCCGCGTTCGCGACCCGTCTGGAGAGCTTCATTCTCAACGATGCGGTGGTGCGCGACATGGATCGGGCCATTGCCGATCATTACGAAACCCGCTTGGTCTACCGAGACAATTTCGTTTCCTCGCTGTCCGAGGTCTTTTTGCGCCTTGGCCTGGATCGGGAGGAGCGTTTGCGTGAGGAGTTGACCGCTCACAAGAGCGTCATTCTGGTATTGATGAAAAACATCTTTGGCGACTCCTCCCGCACCACGCCGGTGGAGCTGATTCACAAGGGTTCGTCGTTGCTGGTGTTGTTCTATGTGCTGCTGGCCAGGACCGGCAATGTTGAGATCATCAAGAAGAACGTGCGTAACTATATTTCGTTAAGGGGTATCTCGGTGGAGGAGTTTGCCAACGATCTGCTGCTTTACTACAAGAAAACGGTGAGAAGATCGCCGGAACCGGGCTGGTAAACCGCTCCCAACGCGTGAGGGACACTTTTGAAAGAAAAGAGGGGGTCTGGGGGATTCGTCCCCCAGGGTTTTGACTCTAAAAGCAAAACATTTTAAAGATGTTTTGTTTAAAGTCAAAACCCTGGGGGACGAATCCCCCAGACCCCCTCTTTTTTTTCAAAAGTGTATATCTTTCAGGCTGGTTGCGGTTGAAATTAAAAAATGGTCAGGCGAATGCCGAACTCGGCACGGTAACTGCTCCTATGGCGTATAGAGGATTTTTTGAAGCGCCAGTTGGTCAGAATATTGACAGGAGAACGACCGTGTCAAACGTGGGAATGATCGGATCATCCGAAGCTTTCAAGGCCAATCTGCTGAATCTCAGGCAGAATCTGCAAGAGCTGGTCACTCCGCTCAGTGAGGCCACACCGGGTCTGCCGTGGCAGCGGAGCAATGCGGCGGACGAGTATCGGGCACCGCAGCCGGATTTCGAGAATGTCTTGCGGGATGCCTTGAGTCCGGATGATGCTTCGACCGATCAGTCGGGTTCGGATTCCATGCCCGACCGCGCTCCGCCTGCCAAGCCGGGCAAGAACGCGCCCCATTCCGGTGACTCCCTGCCGCCGCAGTTGACCCGGAACACCGTGGATTTCGAGCAGCGTCTGGCCCAGCAATCCGCCAATGCCACCTTCTTCAATTACAATGTGAAATCCGCTGGCGGTCACTACCGGACCGAACTGGCCAGAACCGCCTATACCAATGCCATGGGTCGGTTTGGTTGACGGGTTGCGGTCAAGCGGTTCGTTTGCGATGTTGCAGATCAGGGAAGGGGGGAGAGCGCAGGCTCTTCCCCCTTTTTTATTGTGGGTTGCGTAGCGGTCATTTCACCCCCTTCTCCCGCAGGAAGGGGCCAAAGCGCATGTCGGTGCCCATGATGTGTTCGATCAGCCATGCCTTGGCAAAGGTCAACAGATCCATGGGCGCGGCAAAGTCGCCGGCGGCGAACTTTTGCATCAGTCCGGTGACATCGTTGAGCAATCGGAGGTGTTTTTCCTTGTGTGATGCGGTGTCCGGATAGCCGAACTGATCGAACATCCGTTCTTCGCGGGCAAAGTGGAACTGGGTGTAGGCGGCCAGTTCGTGGATGACCTTGCCGACATCCTCGCTGCCCGCGCTCTCCTTGAGCAGGCGGTGGATCTGATTGACCATGGCGACCAGTTTCTTGTGGTCTTCATCGACATCGTGGATGCCGGTCATCAGACGATCCGTCCAGGGGAAGAACTCCGCTTCTTCCAGGATTTCCGTTCCGTCTTCCAGATAGAGGCGATCCAGCAGCGCGAAGAACCGGCGCAGCAGGGTGAGGTATTCGAGGACTTTGGCATCGGCTTTCTGTCGTCCCGGCCGACCCTCCTGATGGATGATCTGCAACGCCTCCAGGGCTTTGGCGATGATGGCGTCATGCAATTGCACGGTTTCGCGGACGTGATCGGCAGTGCCATAGGGGGTGTTGGCGATGGCCTGGATCCAGCCGTGCAGGGGGGAGTCGGCGGGCTTGGGCCATTGATCGGGCGTCCACTGGACACGCAGCGAAATGGCCTGCTCCATGCGGCTGTGCCATTCCAGGAACACTCCCTTGACGGCACGGATGTCGAAGCATGGTTTGCCCAGATCGGATTCGGCCTGGGCTGCGTAGAGGGCGCCACACATATCCTGGAGCACCGCCCCCATGCGCCGGAACTGGATGGTCGAACCACGGGTCATGGCCACGATGGTCGATGCTTCCTGCATATTGTTCTGCACCGCGCTGTTGGCATCCAGGGTGGTCTGGGTCGCGGTCATGATATCCTGGGAAAGGATGAGGGCATCCTGGGTTTTGTTGGACATGGCTTCGGCGGCCATGGCCACCATCGAGGCGGAGCGGGCCACCTCGCCGGTTCCGGCTGCGGCCTCCTGGGCGGCGCGGGCCACCTCCTGGGCGGCGCTGCCCAGTTCCAGCGCCGCGTGGGTGACATCGCCCGCCGCCGTGGCCACTTCGTCCATGGCCTTGGAGATTGCGACCATGGCTTCGGACTGGAGTTCGACCGAATCGGTGATTTCCCGGTTGGCGTCGTTGATGCGCTCGATGCTCTGGGCCACGCTGGAGTTGGCCTCCGCGGCCTCGCGGGTGTTGCCCTGGATGCGATGGATCTTTTCCAGGATCAGTCGGGTGGCGTCCGAGGTTTGCCGGGCCAGTTCCTTGACTTCGTTGGCCACCACGGCAAATCCTTTGCCCGCGTCTCCGGCTCCGGCGGCCTCGATCGAGGCGTTCAGGGCGAGCATGTTGGTTTGTTCGGCGATGTTGTTGATGATATCGACCACATCGCCGATCTCCTGGGCCGAGGCCGAGAGACGATTCATCACCTCGCGCACGCCGAGCGCATGGGTGTGGGCGGTTTCCGATTCGCTGCTGGCGCTTTGGCAGCGGCGATTGATCTCTTCGAGGGAGGAGGTGATTCCGTCGATGGAGGTTGCCACGTTTTTGACCGATTCATCCACCTTGGCCAGACTGTGGTTGACGCCATCGATATTGGAAGTGATCTCTTCGGCGGCAGCGGCCATGGTGGCGATATTGGCGCTGGCCTCTTCGGCGCCGGCTGCGATGGTGATGATGTTGCTGGAGACCTCGCTGGCCGCCAGAGTGATGGCATCGATGCTTTCGCTCTCCTGGCTGATGGAGCGGATGATCGTTTGGACCTCTTCGGCCAGCGCGCTGTTTTTGCTGGAGACGGTCTGGACGATTTTGAGGGATTTGTCGGCATCGGAACCCACCATGTCGCGGATTTTGACCAATTCGCTCACGCAGGCCGTGATGCCTCCGGAGTGCAGATTGATCAGGCGCATGATCCGTTCCAGCCGGTCTGCCAGTTGGTTGACCGCGCCGGCGATGCCGGTGGCCGGGGCGTTGTTGCGGCTTGGGATGCGGATGGTCATGTCCCCGGCAGCCAATTGACGCACGGCGTGTTCCACCGGATGGATGTCGCCGCCCACCTGGTACAGAATGGTGCGGGCGATCCACATGGCCACCCCAAAGAGGACCAGGGCGATCAGGACCAGTTGGGCCGCCAGGTGGGTCAGGTCGTGGAGGAAGGTCTGGTTGATGTCATCGACATAGATGCCGGATCCGACCACCCAGCCCCAGGGCTTGAACAACATGACGTATGATATTTTTGGAATCCGTTCGGTGGCCTGGGCGATTGGGCGGTCCCACAGATAATCGACAAACCCTGCTCCCTGCTTCTGGGCCACCTCCACGAAGGCGACAAAGATTTTCTTGCCGACCGGATCCTTGAATTCCGAGAGGTCTTTGCCTTCCAGTTCCGGTTTGATCGGGTGCATCACCATTTTGGCATTCAGGTCGTTGATCCAGAAATAGTCGTTGTCCCCGTAGCGCAGGTTTCTGACCATGGATTTGGCCGCATCCTGGGCCTGGGCAGCGGTGAGTTCTCCTTTGGATTGTTTGTCGTAATAGGTTTGCAAGATATGGTGTGCGGTTTCGACCAGATGGCGGGTTTTAATCTGGCGATCTTCCATCATGCCCTGTTTTTTCGATTCCAGGGTCAGTTCTCCGGCTGCGAAGATCCCGAGTACTGCCAGGAAGAGCATGATTCCCAGTCGTCTTTGCAAGCTTTGCGCGGCCATGAAAGCACGCAGAGAGACAATTTGGTTTTTTTTTCTTTTCATGACGTGTTCCCTTTAAAGCGGTGTTCATGGCCTGTTTGTCCGGGTGCGTGTATTCCGCGCACCTTGTTTCGGTACAGGATAGCACCAAACCAGACCATGAATCCATGCTTGTTCATCAAAGGGACAACACAGCCGATCCTTGGCCGCGAAATGGGAGGCATTACCTGGAATTCATATTTATTCTGTGTTCATTTGTGTGGATCTTCTATTGCCATTTCGGCGGCACAGGTGGAGATCCGGGGTTGGTGCTCGTAAACCATGGATCGGGCATGCAGGTCACGGGGCAGTCGATTCGCCCTGTTTGACCACCGTGGTGATGATTCCGGAGCGGGATTCCTGGGCCGAAAAGCGTTGCAGCAGGGTCTGGGCGTCGATTTCATTGGCCATGCGACCAATGGAGACGCGATACCAGGTCTGTTCAGGGGGGGCGCGAATCTCCTGGAGATAGAGATCATAGCCTTTGTCCTGCAACTGGCCGATCAACTGGATGGCTGAGGATTCATCCCGGAAGGATCCGACCTGCACGGTGTATTGAATCGGGCGGGGTGGGGTGCGCATGGCGACCGGGGTGGTCTGGCCCCGTTCCGTTTCGATGCCCTGGAAGAGGGCATGGACCAGATCGTTCAGGGCCTCTTCCGGTTCCATGACCAGCGGGGAGGTGTTTTTGATCGGTTCCGGCGGTGGCGTGCTGTTTTGAGGAGTCGAGGGCGGGACCGGCGGTGGCGGGGTGGGATCCGCACCGATCAGGGCCTCCTTGAGTTTTCCCATGGCAGCGAGCAGGCGGTAGGATTCCGACAGGAATTGGGAATCCTCTTCGGCCAGCAGGCGTCGGGCAGATTGGAGTTCGTGTTCCGAGTTCAGGAGATCGAGCAGGGTTTCGCTGCCCAGTTTGTGTTGTTCCTGGTGATCCAGGTTGACGGCCTGGGTGGTTTCGACATGTTTTTCCAGGCTTTGCTTGCGGGTTTGCGAGGCGGTGCGGGCGTTCCAGGCGCGATTGAGTTTTTCTTCGATCTGGAGTCGGGTTTCGTTGAGTTTGTCCTGGACCCGGGCGGCGCGGAAGGCGCTCTCTTCGAGTCGGGCGCTGTCCGATCCGCCCCGGAACAGATTGTAGCGCAGTTGCACCATGGCCGAGGCATCCTGGGAATAGCTGCGGCTGCCGCTGGCATTGTTGCTTTCCGATACGGACATGTCCAGACTGATCTTGGGCCAGAGCGAGGAACCCGTGGCTTTGCTTTCCGCGCGGCTCGCTTCCAGATCGGCTTGTGCGGCCAGCAGGGCGGGATGGCGTTCCAATGCCATTCTGAGCGCCTCTTCACGGGTGGCGGGCAGCAGTCTGGGATCGATCACCGGCGGCACCAGTACGCTGGAAGCCGGAAGGTTGATCAGGGATTCGAAGTGGCTTTCGGCGGCCTTCAAGGCTCCAAAGCTGGCAGCCAGATCCGATTCGATGAGCGCGACACGGCTTTCGGCCAGCCGGGTATCCATTTCGGCGGTAATGCCCATTTGGGCGGTCTGGCGTGTTTTGTTCAGAATTTCCGTGTGGGTGCTGACGGCCTCCTTGGCCAGCCCCAACAGGATCCGTTGCTTGAGGAGTTCCAGATAGGAGAGCGCGACATCCAGGGTGACGGTTTCGGCCACATCCATCAGCGCGTGGTCATTGCTTTGGATCTGGGCCTTGGCCTGTTCCACTTTGTGAACCGTGTTGAAACCGTCAAAAATTGGTTGATTAATGTTCATTCCGGCTTCGCCGCGCTCCATGGTGAGGCCGCTGTCGGAGAGACCGCGCGTGGTCGGCGTGTTGACCCACTCCCGGCCGGTGCTGACATTGAGATCAACGGTGGGAAAGTAGCCTGCCACGGCCTGGCGCATTTTCTGACGGGTCTCTTCCACCTCACGGCCAGCGGCCAGGAATTTGGGATGGGCACGCAGGGCCTCTTGCACCGCTTCGCTCAAGGTCAGGGTCTGGGCCGGGTGAATTGGCCCGGCGGAGAAGATCCCCAGCAGGATAGTGATGGCGAGAAATCCCCGTTTCACTGGCATGCACTCGATATAAAGGTGAATTGACGGTTGATCTTGGCAGAGAATGTGCAACTTCCATGCCTCGATGGAAGATCGTTTTCGGCAGCGGCCAATCCCTCCATCCAATCAGCAGTCGGGACGCCGTGTGCACAAAGGATTGGGAGCAACAGCCAAGTCATGGTCAAGGATGCATTTTTTTCCAAAGAGGGATGGCCGGCCCGTTTGACCCCGTTTTCCGTGGTCAAGGATTCCTTGTGGGATCTGATGCTGGTCTCCACACTGCTCAATCTGTTGGCGCTGGTGCTGCCTTTGACGTTGCTCCAGGTCTATGATCGCGTGCTCCAGAACGAGGCGAGCAGCACCCTGAGCATGCTGCTGATCGGGGTTTCGGTCGCCCTGCTGGTGGAATCTTCCCTGAAAATGGGACGATCCTACATTGGCGCCTGGCTCGGTGCCCGCTTTGAGCACAACGCCAGCGTCAGCGCCATGGAACGGCTCATGACGCTCAACCTGGCCGATTTTGAACGGGCCGGATCCGGTGTGCATCTGGAGCGGTTGAACGCTCTCAACGTCATCAAGGATTTCTATTCGGGCAGCGCGGTGCTGGTGATCCTGGATTTGCCGTTCGTGCCCATTTTCCTGGTCATGATCTATCATCTGGCCGGATTGTTGGTATTGATCCCGATCGTTGTTTTCATTATTTTTTTCTTTTTCACGCTGTACATCGGCGACCGGCTGCATCATGCGGTGATGGAACGGATGAAGGCCGATGATATCCGCATCAATTTCATCATCGAGGTGTTGAACGGCATCCATGCGGTCAAGTCCATGGCCATGGAGGCCATGATGCTCAGGCGTTACGAGCGGCTTCAGGAGGCGTGTGCCCAGGGGGCGTTGCAGGTGGGGATGCAGAGCGCCGATGCCCAGAACATCGGCTCTTTCTTTTCCCAACTGACCACCGTGGCGGTGGTGACCTTTGGCAGCATTCTGGTGATCAACCACGAGTTGACCATCGGCGGATTGTCGGCGTGCAGCATGCTGGCGGGTCGTTCCATTCAGCCCTTGCAGCGCGCGGTGGCCATCTGGGCGCGGTTTCAGACCATCCGCGTGGCCAAACAGCGCCTGACCGCCATTTTTGAACTCAAGCCCGATGTTCCTCCCGGCACCCCGCCATTGCCGCCGGTGCAAGGCAAACTGGTGATGGAAAATGTCAGCTTCGCCTATCCCGAAGAGGCCGGGGAACAAAACCGGGGCCGGGACAATGCGACGCAGACAACTGAAAAGTGGGTGATGCACGACATCAACCTGGTGGTCAATCCGGGAGAGACCATTGCCATCCAGGGCGCGAGCGGCAAGACCACCCTGCTGTGGCTGATGATGGGGGCGATCCGTCCCACCCGGGGCAAGGTCTTCATCGACGAATACGATCTTTCCCAATACGATCCGAGTTCCCTGCACAACCAGGTGGCCTACATGCCCCAGGTGGGCATGCTCTTCAAGGGGACCATCCTGGACAACATTCACATGTTCCGGCCCGAACGCGAAGAAAAGGCCCTGGAGGTCGCCGAACGGCTGCAACTGGAGGATTTCGTCTCCAAACTGCCCAAGGGCTTTGAAACCATGGTCGATGACGGGGCGGATGAATCGATTCCGCGTGGCATCAAGCAGCGCATCACCATTGCCCGTGCTCTGGTCTCCTCGCCGCGCATCATTCTGTTCGACGAGGCCAATACCGCCATCGACAGCGCGGGGGACGAGAAATTGAAGGCCGTGCTGGAATCCATGCATGGCAAGGTGACTTTGATCATGGTCACCCATCGTCCATCGTTGGAGCGGATCGCGGATCGGGTGTATGAACTCAAGGATGGTTCATTGCGGATCAAACCTCCTCGGGCGCCTTTCGTGCCGCCCAAACCGCCGGTCGCGGCCACGCCGTCCGGGAGGCCCTCCTCATGACCGAAAGCAGTCTGACTCCGCTGGGAGATCACGAACTGGATTCGATCCGCTACATGATCCGACCCCGGCAGCCGGTCACCGGCCTGCTGGCCGAATTCGCCAGCCTGTCGGATTTTGGGGCCTGCATGATTCCGTTGTTGATGTCTTTGGGCTATCGGGGGGATTTGCGTCATGTGGCCGAGGCGCTGCCCCATTTCGCCGAAACTTTGGATCTGACCGGTCTGCGCAACATGATGGCCAACCTGACCTATGTCAGCCGACCGGCCCAACTCGATCCCCGCGAAATCGATCCGCGTCTGATGCCCTGTCTTTTTGTGCCGGCAGATCAGCCCTGCATGGTGCTGCTGAAGAGAAAGATGACCGAATGGATCGTCTTCAACGGGGCCACAGGGCAGGTGGAGCGGCTGCCGCTCGCGCCCCTGTCCGGCACCACCTATTTTTTCACACCCATGGATCTGGGGGAGCGCTTCGCCATTCAGAAGCGGCTCGGCTGGGTTCGCATGGTGGCGGAACGGTTCCGCCAGTTGGTCATTTATGTGTTTCTGGTCACTTTTGGCGTGACCATTTTGCAGATTGTGCCGCCGCTGTTCACCATGGCTGTCTATGATCGGGTGGTGGGCAGTCGTTCCATCGAGACTCTGAGTTATCTGCTGATCGGTATCGGCATCGTCATGGCCTTCGAGTGGATGACGCGCAAGCTGCGCACCAAGATGCTCATGTATATCGGATCGCGCATGGACAGCATTGTCAGCAATGCCATTTTCATGCGTATCCTCTCCCTGACCCCCAGTTTCACCGAACGCGCCCCGACCGGTTCGCAGGTGGCGCGCATCAAGGATTTCGACTCGGTGCGCGAGTTTTTCACCGGTCCTTTGATGATGGTCTTTTTCGAGCTGCCGTTTTCCATTGTGTTTTTTGTGGTGATCGCCATGCTTGGCGGACCATTGGCATTGATTCCCATGGTGACCATGGCGCTGTTCGTGGCATTGTGGATGGTGATGATGCCGGTCGTGGCGCGTGAGGAGGCCCGTTCCCGTCGCGCCACCAGTCGCAAACAGGAGTTCGTGGTCGAGGCGCTGGGACGGATGCGCGCCATCAAATACGGTGGCATGGAACCGATCTGGCTGGAACGGTTCCGGCAATTGTCCGCCAATGCCGCCATGAGCAACTTTCGCACTGCACTCATCAATGCCCTGGTCAATTCGATTTCATCAGTTTTGATTGTTGGCTCCGGTGTGGCGGTGATTGGAATCGGGGTTTTTCGGGTGTTGGATGGTTCCATGACCACCGGTGGGCTGGTCGCCTCCATGGTGCTGGTCTGGCGGGTGCTGGCGCCGATCCAGAGCGCCTTCATCGCCATGACCCGGCTGGAGCAGGTCAAGAACAGTATCAGTCAGATCAATGGGTTGATGAATGTTGTGCCTGAGCGGGAAGAGTATACCCCGATCGAACCGATCAAGAGTTTCAAGGGGCAGATCTCTTTTGTCCGGGTCAGCATCCGCTATGTTCCGGAGGCCGAACCCGCTCTGATGGGGGTCAGTTTCGAAGTCGAACCCGGTCAGGTGGTGGCGCTGATCGGTTCCAATGGCTGCGGCAAATCCACGGTGGTCAAGCTGCTCGCCGGGCTTTATGCCCCGCAGGCCGGCAGCATTCGCATCGACGGATTGGACATCCGGCAGATGAACGTGATTGAATTGCGTCATGCCGTGGCTTATGTGCCCCAATCGTGCAGTCTGTTCTACGGCACCATTGCCCAGAATCTCCGTCTGGCCCATGCCACGGCTTCGGATGAGGATCTGGAGGAGGCCTGTCGCAAGGCCCAGGTCTATGACGAAATCATGGCACTGCCGAAAAAGTTCTGGACCCGGGTCGGGGATCAGAAATCGGCCCAGTTGCCGGCCAGCATGGTCCAGAAACTCTCTCTGGCGCGCGCCTATCTGAAACCCTCGACCATCATGCTGTTTGATGAACCGGCCAATGCGCTCGGCTGGGAGGATGATCAGGCCTTTATCCGGGTGGTCAAGGAGTGGCGGGGCAAACGGACCATTTTCATCGTCACCCATCGCCCCAGCCATGTGCGGATTGCGGATCTGGTGCTTTATTTCGATCAGGGCTATCTGCGTCTCTCCGGCAAGCCGGATGATGTGTTGCGTCAAATTCCAGGAGGTTTTGCATGACAACCCCGGATCCCAAGGAGAAGCCAACAACCGCTTCGCAAGGGCGTCCAACTCCCCGTTCCATGGTGGTCGCCATCGGTCGCCCGGTGCTCAAGAAAGACAAACCTGCGGATGGTACGGTGACGCCGCCATCTGAGCCGACAGCGCCTGCATCCGCGCCTGCACCGGCGGTATCTGCGCCTGCACCGGCAGCGACTTCGTTGTCTTTTCGTCCCGTAGCGGGCATGGATTTGTTGCAAGCGGCTCCCAAACCAGTTCCGATGCCCTCCCAATCTGCGCCTGCCGGTTTGGGTACAGAGGAACCCAAAACGCCCGCCGCCCCTGCCACGCCTGCTGCGCCTGCCGCGCCTGCTGCGCCTGCCGCGCCTGCTGCGCCCGCCGCGCCTGCTGCGCCCGCCGCGCCTGCCGCGCCGACTCCCATGCCGGAACCTCTTCCCGTGGATCCCGATGTCCTGAAACCGGACAAAAAGGTGGCCAAGACCATGAAACAGGGGAGCAAGCAGCGGCGCTATCTGGCCCAGTCCGTGGTGCTGGAAGAGTCCGGTCTCTCCGAACTGGTGCGCATGGCCTTGATTTTCATGGCCACGTCATTGGTGCTGTTCCTGATTTGGGCCTCTTTTTCACGACTGGAGGAGATGGCTTCGACTTCGGGTGAGGTCATGCCCTCGGGGCCGGTGCAACATATCCAGCATCTGGAAGGGGGCATCGTCAAGACGATCCTGGTCAAGGAGGGGGAACTGGTCGAAAACGGGCAGGTGATGTTCCAGATGGCTCCGGAACTGGCTCTGGCTGAATTCAATCAGATGCGTGCGCGTCAGTCCGGACTGGAGGCGCAAATCCTCCGCAACCGTGCTTTCCTGGAAGACAAGGAACCGGATTTCAGTCGGATTCCTGCCGAGTTTGGCCAGTTGATCCGGGATCAGAATCAGTTGCTGGCCTCCCAACGCGCTTTACGTTCCAGTCGTCGCGCCGTGTTGTGGGCCAAAATGGAACAACGCCACACCCGTCTGGCCAACCTGACCCAGCAACGGGATTCTTTGCAAAAACAACTGCGTCTGTCCAATGAAGAGGTCGATATGCGCCAGGCCGGATTGGCCAAGGGGGTGATTTCCCGGCTGGTGGTCTTGAGCAGCGAACGGGACCGGATTCGGGTCAACGGGGATCTGGAAAATATACGGGGCGAGATGGTCACGGCCCAGAAGGAACTCGACGAGGCCAACAAGCAACTCACCTCCTTCGATGACGAGGTGCGTCAGGATGCCATCAAAGAGATGGGGTCGCTCTCTTCCGAATTGAGTCAGTTGCAAGAGGGCATGCTGCGTCAGAGGAATCGTGTGGAACGACTTGACGTGCGCGCGCCAGTGCGCGGCATGATCAAGAATCTGCAAATGGAGACGTTGCGTGGCATCGTGCCGCCTGGCGGGCTGTTGACCGAGATTGTCCCGGTGGAGACCACCCGGCGGGTCGAAACCCGCATCACCACTCGCGACGTGGGACATGTCAAGGTTGGTCAGAGGGTGACCGTCAAGGTGACCACTTATGATTTTTCACGCTATGGCGGCATCGATGGAGTGTTGGAATCGATGTCGGCCACCACCTTCAAGGATCCGGCGGATCCCGCGCCCTATTACAAGGGGGTGATCCGTCTTCATCAGGCCCATGTGGGCAGTGTGCCTGGCGTCAATGAGGTGCTGCCCGGCATGGCGGTGCAGGCGGATATCCACACCGGTTCCAAGACCCTGATGGAGTATATGCTCAAGCCGATCTACGCCTCCATCGACAAGGCGTTCCGGGAACGCTGATTCGTGTATCGTGCAGCAGCCATGGCAAACCATGGAAAGAAAAGAGGGGGTTTGGGGGATTCGTCCCCCAAACCCCCTCTTTTCTTTCCATGGTGGGATATCTCGTCGTGATCGCGGTTCAGGAGGTTTTCCACCACTCCTTGCTGATCAGGTCGTGTTCGGCCAGTTTGACCAGCAGTTTGCCACGGGTGATGGGCTTGTTGAGATAATCGGTGCATCCTCCGGTGTCGAACGCCTCGGAGATTTCCGACATGGCATCGACCGCGGTCACCATGATGATCGCGGTGCGGTTTTCTTCATGGACTTGATAGTGCTCTTCCAGGGCGCGCATTCGTTTCAGCGCCTCCTGGCCATCCATGATCGGCATCATGATGTCGAGCAACACCAGGTCGTAAGGGTTGCCATCGACCAGTTCCGCCTCGAAAATTTCTACTGCCTCGACGCCGTTGGTCGCCACGTCGCACTGGGAAAAGGGTTTCAGGATATCGGCCAGCAGGGCGCGATTTTCCGGAATGTCGTCAACGATCAGGGTGTTCATGTCGTTTGTGAATCCAGTCCATTAGGAGTTTGTCATGGGAGATGCCAAGTATCTGGTTTCATGAATAGCAAACATGGCGGGCATTCGGCAAGAGAGAATCCAAAAAAAAACGTAACTATTCAGCACCCCCGTTGCCACCGTATGACGGCGTAGGGCATCGGTCAGG
>JADFWP010000028.1 GCA_015234115.1 Magnetococcales bacterium | reverse complement strand
GTCTGGGGGATTCCTCCCCCAGGGTTTTGACTTTAAACAAATCATTTTTATAAATTTTTTTGTTTAAAGTCAAAACACTGGGAGAAGAATTCCCCAGACCCCCGCTTTTTTTTACTGAGTTACCGCGTTTCAGGAGTGCGCCAGCAGAAATTCCACCATGGGACGATCAAACCGGCTGATGTGGTTGGCCTCCCAGTCGATCAGGGCCGCCAGATCATACCCCTCCTGCCCCTGAATGTCCGTGATGGTCTTGAGCAGCGATCCCTCCAGAAAAATCTGATGGGCCTCGTGATGAGCGGTGAAGTCCGGATATCCGCAGGCCGTCATGCGCCGGGCCTCGTCGTCGAAGTGACGCATGAACATCTCGCGCAACTCCTGCAATTTGTTCCCGACATCATCATGCTCCGCCCCTGCCGAGAGCATTTCCTTGAGCCGGTTCATCTGATCCAACAAATCCTGATGCTGCTGATCCAATGCTTCGATTCCGGTCACGGCAAAACGTAACCATTTATAGGAAAGTTTCTTGTTGGAAAGAATAATGACGGACATGGAAGATCTCCAGAAGGAATGGGGATGGATGAATCCTTAATATAAACGTCGGAGTCCTGGAATGCGCTTTCCGGATCTCCCTCTTTCGGGTCTCACGGGTGCGACGACTCCATGCGCTCGCGGGCAGCGGACAACCGCTCCGGAATGGCCAGGGCGCGTGGACAGCGGGGCAGACACTCTCCGCACCGGTCGCACGTTTCCAGACGGGCACCCGGCACCCAATGATCCCCCGGTTGCATCATGCCGTAACGGTATTGCGCAAACAGATGCATATCAAAGCATTGGATCAGATGATCCATGCGCAGGATTTCCGGAATGTGGATCTGCTGCGGACAGGGCAGACAGGCAAAACAGCTTTGACCGCAAGATCGCAATACCGATCGCGACTCGACCGCATCCAGACGCCAGGCGATTTCGTGCTCGACCGCGCCCCAGATCGGCGTGGGCTGCAAGCCTTCGAGATGCAAGGCCAGTTGCTCCGGGGCGCTCAGTCCGATGCTCAGGGTGTGGACGCCACTCTGCGCGAGCAGCCAGCGCTCGTTGAACTGCGCCGGGGCCAGCGGGGCAGTCAGATGACGGAGTTTGTCCGGCGGCTCGTACAACCGCCCCCCCTTGTCGTTGGGAGAGATGATCAGCACGCCCATGTCCAGAGCCTGGGCCAGGGCCACAGCCGGATGATTGGCGGTGCGGAAACGATAATAATGCACATTGACGAAATCGAACAGGCCGGTGGCAATGATTTTCAACAATAACGGCAACGCGGCATGGCCGGAAAAACCGATCTGACCGATCAACCCCTCGTCTCTGGCCTGACGCAGAGCGGACAACACCCCTCCCTTGACCTGGAGCGCCTGGAAATGCGCCTCCTGGTTCAAGCCGTGCAGGGCAAAGAGATCCAGCCGGTCCACCCCGAGACGGGTCAGGGAGTCGTCGATCCACTGGCGCATCTCCCGCGCCGTGGGAGCCGGGGGGGCCTTGGTCATGAGGAGATACTCCTCCCGACGCCGCCCGGTTCGGGGCAGCACCTGACCGAGCAGTCGTTCGCTCTTGCCGTAGCCCCGCGCGGTTTCGATCAGATTGATGCCCGCATCCAACGCCGTGGTCACGATGTCGAAGGTGGATTGCAGACTGTCGTCCGGCAGATGATCGTGAGGCGCATCCCAGCCGTGCAACAGACGCATGGTCCCGAGGGTCAGGACCGAAACCTGGAGATTGCTTTTGCCGAAGCGCCGCAGCTCCATGGCCATCACCCCAAGCCATCCCGCAGGCGGCGCACCTGGGGCAGCAGATCGCTGGCCAGCAGACCGGCCATCCCCCCTTCGGCGGCACAGGCGTCGGCGGCGGCTCCGTGCAGCCAGACTCCGGCCCGCACCGCGCTCTCCACCGACCACCCCTGGGACCACAATCCGGCGATCATGCCGGTGAGCAGATCCCCGCTTCCTCCGGCGGCCAGCCCCGGATTGCCGGTGGGATTGATCCAGGCCCGGCCATCCGGTGCCGCGATGATGGTGCCCGCCCCCTTCAGCACCACCCACACTCCCCACTCTTCCGCCGCCCGTTGCGCGCTGCCCAACCGGTCGGCCCGGATGGCGGCCACCTCCACACCCAACAGCCGCGCCATCTCCCCCGGATGCGGGGTCAGAAGCAGCGGGGCGCGTCGGGAACGGGCCAGTTGGCGGATGCGACTCCCCTGACCGGCAAGCAGGTTCAAGGCGTCGGCATCCAGCACCATGGGCAGATCGCGCCAGCCCAGCAGGGCGGTGAGCAGCGCGTCGCTCCAGGTCGTTTCGCCCAGTCCCGGACCGATGGCCAGCAGCTCCGGCTGAAAGCGACTTTTGGCCAGGAGGTCGAAGGCCTCCGTACCGGTAGCGGATTCCGGCAGGGCCAGGGTCATGGCCTCGCAGCATCCGGCGGTCACCACGGGTTGGATCCGGTCTGGCGTGGCCACGGTGACGAGTCCCGCACCCACGCGCGCCGCGCCCTGGGCAGCCAGAATCGCGGCCCCTTCCATGCCCAGACTGCCGGCCACGATCAGCAGGCGACCGAAATTTCCCTTGTGGGCTTCGGGGGAACGCTTGGGAATGACCAGATCGGTCGGCAGGTTGAGACCGACCCGATGTTCCGGGATGGTCAGGAATTCGTCGGGAATGCCGATCGGCGCCACCAGCAGCTCGCCACACAACCCGGCTCCGGGATAGAGCCGATGTCCCAGTTTTTCGGCGGCAAAGGTGACGGTCCAGCGGGCCGGCAGGGCGCACCCCAGAATCCGTCCCGTGTCCGCGCAGACCCCGGAGGGCAGATCCACCGCCAGAACCGGCTTGCCGCTCGCCACCACCCGATGGATCACCTCGGCGGCCACCCCTTCCACCGGACGGGTCAGGCCGGTTCCGAAAATCGCGTCCACCACCACCGCGCACTGGGTGAGCAGGGGATGGAGCACGGAAAAGACATGTTCGAGCGCGAGCAGTTCGCGCACCAGACCACCAGAGCGGACCCAGACCAGGTAGTGGATCCGGGCGTCGCCCCGCAGGGACTCGCCCCGTCCGAGCAGCACCACGGTCACCTGGCCGCCGGCCTGAAGCAGCCGCCGGGCCATCACGAAACCGTCACCGCCATTGTTGCCGCTGCCAGCCAGGATCAACACCATGCGGGTGCGCCACTCCGGCAGTCGGGCCTGCAACCGTTCGGTGGCCGCAGCGCCGGCGTTTTCCATCAGCACGCATCCCGGCACCCCCAACTCCTCGATGGTGCGGCGGTCCGCTTCGCGCATTTGCGCGCTGGTCAATAATCGGGACATGCGCCAACCTCCCCCAATGGTGTATCCTTGTGGTTTGTCCCCATTGTCGCATGGATGAGGATTGAAAAACAGGGTCCATTTTTTCACAAAACGCGCCAGGATGAAACCGTCACCATGTCTTGTCCACTGATTCGGGTCCAGGGCCTTACCAAACGATACCATCAACGCCTGGTGGTCGATCATCTCGACTTCGAGGTGCGTCCCGGCGAGTGTTTTGGCATGCTCGGCCCGAATGGCGCCGGCAAAAGCACCACCTTGCGCATTCTCACCGGCCTGACCCCGAAAGAGGGCGGAGAGGTGCGACTGTTCGACCGTTTCACCAATCCCGCCGATCCGGAGGTGCATCGTCGCATGGGCGTGGTGGCCCAGGAGGACAACCTCGACGACGATCTGACCGTGGTCGAAAATTTTCTGGTGTATGGTCGTTATTTCGGTCTGGAGGAGTCCCTGATCCGCTCACGGGTTGCGGAGTTGCTGGAGTTCGCCCAGTTGAGCGAGCGGCGCGACAGCGCGGTGCGCACCCTTTCGGGAGGGATGAAGCGTCGTCTGGTGATCGCCCGCGCCCTGATCGCCTCGCCCGAACTGCTGATTCTCGACGAACCCACCACGGGTCTCGATCCCCAGGCGCGCCATCTGATCTGGCAGCGTCTCACGGCCCTGAAAAATCAGGGCACCACCCTTTTTCTGACCACCCACTACATGGAAGAGGCTGCCCGGCTCTGCGATCGGTTGATGATCATCGAGGCTGGCGCCATTCTGGCCATGGGCGCGCCCCAGGCACTGATCGCCGCCCATCTGGAACCCGAAGTGGTGGAGATCCGTCCCCGTCATCCGCCGCTGGATCGGGAGTCGCTGGCCCGACTCCCCGGACGGCTGGAGCAGGCCGGGGATACGCTCTATTGTCACACCCTGGATGCCTCGGAGGTGATGGCGCACCTGCGCGGGCGTCACGATCTGATCTGTCTGTCCCGTCCGGCCGGGCTGGAGGATCTCTTTTTGAAGCTGACCGGACGGGAGTTGCGGGATTGAAAAGGGGGAATCACCTTGACGCGGGCACGGTTTATCGGCATGATTGATTTGGATAAACCTCCCTTCATTATCTTTCCTTGGCAAGGAGCCGAAATCATGCGTGCATGGCGAATTGGTATCGGGGCTGTGGCCCTGACTTGGGTTGCTTTGTGGGGTACGGCGCACGCCGCAGAGACGATTCATATCAAATTCAGCCACGTGGTGGCCAACGACACCCCCAAAGGCAAGGCAGCGGAGAAATTCCGCGAATTGGCCGCGAGTTACACCAACGACCGGGTCAAGGTCGAAGTCTATCCCAACAGCCAGCTTTTCAAGGACAAGGAAGAACTGGAAGCCCTCCAGATGGGCACGGTCCAGATGCTCGCCCCCTCTCTGGCCAAATTCGGTCCATTGGGTGTCAAAGAATTCGAGGTTTTTGATCTGCCCTATCTTTTCGAAAACTACGAGCAGTTGCACAAGGTGACCTATGGTCCGGTGGGACAGGCTCTGCTCGCCAAACTCTCCCCCAAAGGAATTCTCGGGCTGGCCTACTGGGACAACGGCTTCAAGCAGTTGAGCGCCAACAGGCCCATCAAGGATCCGATCGATCTCAAGGGGCAGAAGATGCGCATTCAATCTTCCAAGGTGCTCGACGCCCAAATGCGCGCCCTGGGAGCCAATCCCCAGGTCATGGCCTTCTCCGAAGTCTATCAGGCCCTGCAAACCGGGGTGGTCGATGGCACGGAAAATCCGGTCTCGAACTTCTATACCCAGAAAATGCACGAGGTCCAGAAATTCATGACCCTCACCGATCATGGCTATCTGGGCTATGCGGTGATCGTCAACAAACCCTTCTGGGATGGACTGCCCGCGGATGTCCGCAGCCAACTGGAACGGGCCATGGCCGATGCCACGGTTTTTGCCAACCAGATCGCCAAGCAGGAAAACGACAAGGCACTGGAGGCGGTCCGCCAATCCGGCAAGACCCAAATCCTCACCCTGTCCCCGCCCAAGCGCGCCTCCTGGAAACGGGCGCTGATCAAGGTCCACGAAGAGATGGCCAGCCGGATCGGCGCGGAGTTGATCCAATCGATCTATCAGGCCACCGGCTTCGACCCGGCCAGATTATAATGACCCGATCGTGATGCCCCCCCCGACCGCTCGCCCGAGGTGCCGATGCTGAAATCCCTGGATCACCTGGAAGAGGGGTTGATCGCCTTTCTGATGGCTGCGGCCACACTGATCATCTTCGTGGCCGTGGTCCATCGCTATGCCATGGGCATCCCGGCTCTGCACGGGTTTCTGTCCGGCTTCAGCACCAGTTGGGCGCAGGAGTTGTGCATCTATCTCTTCATCTGGATGGCCAAATTCGGTGCCGCCTACGGGGTGCGCACCGGGGTCCATGTGGGAGTGGACGTGCTGGTCAACCGCCTGGTCGAACCCTGGCGCCACCGGGTGATCCTGTTCGGTCTGTGGAGCGGTGCCTTGTTCACGGTCATCATCGGTTCGCTCGGCGCCCATTTCGTCTGGGCGATCGCCCACACCGACCAGACCTCGCCGGATATGGAACTGCCCATGTGGTGGATCTATCTCTGCATCCCCCTGGGTTCCTATCTGATGTGTTTCCGGTTTTTGCAAGTCGCCCGCAGATTCCAGTTGACCAACACCTTGCCCCATGCGGACCATCTCCATGTGGCGGGACTGTCCGAAGGGCCGAACGCGCCATGACCTCTCTGATCATCTTCGGTCTGCTCGCCGTGCTGCTTGCCACTGGCATGCCGATCTCCATTGCGCTGGGATTGACCGTGCTGATCTACCTGTTCGGCCTGACCAGTGTGCCGATCCAGGCTGTGGCGCTCAAGCTCTTCACCGGCATCGAACGCTTCGAAATCATGGCGATTCCCTTTTTCATTCTGGCGGGCAATTTTCTCACCCATGGCGGGGTGGCGCGACGCATGATCCGCTTTGCCAACGCCATGGTGGGCCATCTGCATGGCGGATTGGGGTTGGCGGGCGTGCTGTCGTGCGCCCTGTTCGCCGCCATCTCCGGCTCCTCCCCGGCCACGGTGGTGGCCATCGGCTCGATTCTGATGCCGGCCATGACCCGCGCCGGTTTTCCCATCGAATTCGGCACCGGGGTGATCACCACCTCCGGTGCCTTGGGCATTCTGATTCCGCCCTCCATCGTCATGGTGATGTATGCGGTCTCCACCAGCACTTCGGTGGGGGCACTGTTCATGGCCGGGTTGGTGCCGGGGCTGGTGCTGGCGTTGATGCTCGGCTTGGTCACCTGGGAGCGGGCACGCCGGTTTGGCTATCCCCGTCAGCCCAAGGCCTCGTGGGCCGAACGCGCCACGGCTTTCCGAGAGAGCATCTGGGGGCTGTCGCTGATTTTCGTGGTCATGGGGGGGATCTACTCCGGGCTGTTCACCGCCACCGAGGCGGCGGCGATGAGTGCGGTTTATTCCTTTTTTGTGGCGGTCTTTGTCCATCGGGATCTGAAAATCTCCGACACCCCCCGGGTGCTGTTGGAGTCGGCCAACATGAGCGCCATGCTGTTGTACATCATCACCAATGCGATTCTGTTTTCGTTTCTGCTGACCTTCGAGAACATCCCGCAGGAGATGAGCCTCTGGATGCTCGATCTGGGCTTTGGTCCGGTGCTGTTTCTGCTGGCGGTCAACCTGATCCTGATCATTGCCGGGGATTTCATGGAGCCATCGTCGATCATTCTGATCATGGCGCCGCTGCTTTTTCCGGTGGCCATGCGTCTGGGGATTCATCCGATCCATTTCGGCATCATGCTCACCGTCAACATGGAGATCGGCATGGTGACCCCGCCCGTGGGATTGAATCTCTACATTGCCAGCGGCATCAACCGGATGGGATTGACCGAAGTGACCGTGGCCTGTCTCCCCTGGATGATGGCCATGGTGGTGTTCTTGCTGCTGGTCACCTATTGGCCCGGACTTTCGTTGTGGCTGCCAGGGGTGTTGGGGATGTTGTGAGGATTCCAGGCGCAATTATTGAGGGAGTTGCATCGATGAACATTACCCTGCCTCCCCACCTTGAAGCGTTGGTGCAAGGGAAGGTCGCGAGCGGATTTTACCATTCGGTGAGCGAGGTGGTGTGGGAAGCCTTGCAACTTCTCGATGAACGGGACCTGGTGCGCAAACGGCGACAGGAAGCCTTGCAGCGTGACATTCAAATCGGCATGGAGAGCGGCGAAGCCACGCCATTGGATCTGGAGGCTGTCAAGGAGCGTGGCCGCAAGCGCCTTGCAAGGCTGAAATCCTGATGTCACGCATCTTGAAACGGCCTGAAGCCGAACGAGATCTGGACGAAATCTGGTGGTATAGCGCACAAGACAACCCGCAGAATACGGACAGATTTCTGGATGGTATTCTGGAAAAATGTCAGACCCTGGCGGACTTTCCGCAACTGGGCGTTTGTCGTGATGAAATTTGCATCCATTTGCGCAGCCAAACTGTCGGACATTATTTGATTTTCTATGTTCCGATCGAGAATGGCATTAAGATTATCCGTATTTTGCACGGGTTGCGGGATGTTGAAAAATTGACTTTCTTTCAATAGTTCCCAAATCGCCTCGCGACCCTTTTGGGAAATGGGCAAGAGTGACTTGCTGGCCCGGACTTTCGTTGTGGCTGCCGGGGGTGTTGGGGATGTTGTGAGGATTCCAGGCGCAATTATTGAGGGAGTTGCCCCTTCTTTTCTTGCAATCCTTTGTCATGGCGTCTGTTTCGGTGCGGCCAGAGCGGCCTTGAGTTCGCGCCGGATCTGCCGCAATCCCGGCTCTTCGGATTTGGGAAACGGGATCGGACGGCAAAGACGCAGACATTTCAAGCCGATGCGGGCCGTGAAAAGGGCGTTGGTCGCCGCCTGTCCGGCGCTGCCCAGGGCCACGCCGGCCAGGGTCTCGCCCAACGCCTCGGTGGCACTCTTGGCGATCAGATCGCCGACTCCGGCAGCCAGCATCCCTTCGGCCAGAGTGCGCATCAAGACCATGGTGCCCATCGGACCCGGACGCAAACCGTAAACACGGGCCAATTCCCGCATCATCCGCACATTGCGCCACAAAAACAACGCGGCATCCAGCAGCGCCAGCGGACTGAGCACCGACAACATGGCCGCCGCAGCGGCATGCCGCCCGATGATCCGCAATGCCGCCTCATCCAAAGGCCGCAGGGCGCGACTGGAAAACAGCTCCAGCATCTCCCGGTCCCCCAGATGGGTTTGATTCATGGCGCGGAAAATCTCCAGCGACTCCCGCAACTCCGGACGGTGGCCATGGTGATCGAGCAGTTGCTGAATCACCGGTTGCGCGTTGCCGAACGATCCCCCGGACATCAACCGGGCCGCTTCGCTGCGCAACGCCCCTTGCGCCCGCAACGCCCGCAATGCCATCAACTCCTGAACGATGCCGGAGGCGAGCAGCATCAACAGCAGGCCGATCACCCCCCCGAAGAACAGGCCCAACGCCGGATGAATGCGGAACTGGTTGACCAGAAACAACACGCTCTCTTCCAGCATCAACCCGGCCAACAGCAGAAACGCGCTCCAGAAAAACCAACGCCAGCGTCGCCCGGAACGCACCACAGCCGGATCCCGCATGGTGGCCTCATCGGCCAGGGGCAGTTCCTCTTCCTCCCTGTCCGGTTCCGGCGGCGTGCTCTCCGGTTCGTTCAGATGCAGAAAAACCGGTGGGTTCACCCTGGGCGCTTCCGGGGCCGGGGGATCCAGGGAGATTTCCACCGGGGGAATCCAGCGCGGACGCATGCTCATTGCAGTTTGTCTCCCAACAGAAATTCAATCGCCTGATCCAGGCGGATGTGGGGGGGGGTCGGGCCTTCGGCATCCGGGGGGCGACGGGGTTCGAATTCCATGAAATGAAAACGATGGGTATCCCACTCCTCGGGTTCCGGGAGAATTTCCGGAATTTCTCCGGGAAAGAGCAGAGTCTCCCGTTCGCGCCCCTTCGGCGTGCCCTGGACAAAGGAGAGGCGGCGGCCATTGTGTTCACGGGCCACGGTCCGGGTGCAGCGCAGGGCGGCCATGGCCTGGGATTGGATCTCCACGCCCAGAAACGAGGCGTCGTTGGCCGAACGGGCCACCAGACGACGCAGCAGCCGTTCCATCTGGTGATGCTGGTTGGCGGCCACATAGTCGGCCTTGGTGGCGGCAAAGAGCAGCCGGTCGATGCGCGGACTGAACAGCCGGGTCAACAGACTCGATGGGCCGCGCCGGAAATTTTCCAGAATCGCTTCCAGCGAGGCATGCATGTCGGCAAAGGCGGTCGGTCCCCGGTTGAGGGCGCCGAGCAGATCGAGCAGCACGATCTGACGGTCGAAACGCGAGAAATGGCGTTTCAGAAAGCCTTCGGCCACCAGTTTCTGATAGGATTCAAAGCGGCGGAACATCGCCTCCCGGATCGAGCCGGGCGGGGTGCCTTCCGGGCCGGGTGGCGGCAGGGGACAGAAGGTGAGCAGCGGCGCCTCCCGGAGATCGCCGGGAATGGTGAAGCGTCCGGGTTGCAGAAAGGTCAGCCCCACTTTGGGATGTTTGCAGGCCATGAGAAAATCGGTATAGATCTTCGCCGCCTGGCGCAGGATCTCCTCGTCGGCGGGGTCGGCGGGGTTGAGTGTGTGCAAATGGTCGCGCCATTGGGCAGAGAGGGAGAGGCGGGGTTCCTCTTCGCACAGTTTCAACGTCTGTTCCGACCAGCTTTCGAACGAGTGTTTCAGCATCGGCAGATCGAGCAGCCACTCCCCCGGATAGTCGATGATGTCGAGATAGAGGGTGGAGGAGGTGGCCAGTTTGCGGCTCAGGAGTCCGGCGGGTCGAAAGCGGATGGCGAGGCGGATTTCGCTCAACGATTCGGTCGGCACCGGCCAGGAGGGTTTGTTGGCAAGCAAAGCGCGGATGTAGCGTTCGTAGGCAAAGGTGGGAATATCCAGATCGGGTTGCGGCTGGATGCGGGTGCCGAGCAGGCGTCCTTCGTCGGCGGCCTTCAGGCCGGGCAGGTTCGAGCCTTGCAGGGCGTGGAGCAGATGGTGGATCAGGGTGGTGGTGAAGACGGTTTTGCCGCTTTGGTTCAGGCCGGTGACGGCCAGGCGCACGGTGCGATTCAGGGTCAGGTGGAGCCAATCGTCCAACTGGCCACCGAGTTTGTTGACCTGGCGGGCGAGTCGGTCCGTGTGCCAATCCTTCAAGGGATTTTTCATGGGTTGGTCATGCGTGGTCGTGGCAAGGGTTGGCGGGAACCGGTTGGTCCCGATGGAGCGGATGGGATCGGTGGCATCGGCAGAATGCCGGCCCGACTGGCCAGCGCATTGATTTCGTGGTCAAGTTGCGTGATGCGTTGGTCCCGTTCCTGGAGTTTGGCTTCCAGGGCCATGCGGGTCTGGCGGGTGGCGCCGGTTTCGTTCAAGGCCTCTTCGATGCGGGTGTTCAGGCGGGCGATTTCGGTTTGCAGGCGTTCGATCTGGGCCTGTTGGCCTGTGACGTTGGCGGTGGTTTGAATCTGGGCCAGTTCCGGCACGCCGCTTTCCAGTTGATGCAGGCGGTTGAGCAGGATTTCGTTGCGGGCGGTCAGGTCGGCCACCGCGCCGCGCAGCAGAGCGACACCGCTCCATTCCGCTGCCTGGGAGGGGATCGGGGTATTGGACCAGTCTTCGGGTTTGGGGGTGGTCTGGCCCCGGATCAAGCCTTGGATTCGTCCCTCCTGGACCAGGAGTCTGGCGGTCAATTCGGCGTTCAGGGCTTGCAGGCGGCGGCTCTGCGCTTCCGCCGGTTCGGGTGGCGGGGCGGCATCGGTCAGGGTGCTTGCCAGGATCACCAGCAGCAACAGCAGGCCGATCCCGAGATCGAGCAGCAATAACGCAATTCCAGTTTCAGACGGTTTCATCATCACAACTATTGAAAGAAAAGAGAGGGTCTGGGGGATTCTTCCCCCAGGGTTTTGACTTTATCCTTTAAACAAAACATTTTTAAAATTTTTTCTTTAAAATCAAAAGATTGTAAAAATTTTTATTTTAGAGGCAAAGTCAAAAGCAAAGGCAAAACCCTGGGGGAGGAATCCCCCAGACCCCTTCTTTTTTTTCAATGGTTGGTCTCCTTGCGGCCTCCGCGCGTGCGCAGAAACTGATCGAACAGTTGCGGCAGCTCCTTCTTGCCCAGATCCGGCACCGTGATCTCGTGGAGCTGATCCCGATCCAGTTGGGCGATCACCTGGGAAACCACTTTCTGGTTGTTGTGCGCCAGCCGGGTCAGCAACACCTCTGCCGAATGGGCAAAACTCCCCTCCATGCGACTGTTGAAATTCGCGATCGAATCCATCAACTTCTCCACCGCCTCGTGACCGGCCCGGATCGATCCTTCGCTGGCACGCCGGGTCTCGTCAGCCAGAGCGCTCAAACCGCTCAACCCCTCGGATTGCTTTTCGAGGGCATGGGCCGCCAGCTCCATGCGGTCGATGATGCGCATCCAGGACTCCTGCTCGGAACGACTCAAGGCATGCCCCCCGGCATCGCTGCCCGACGCGGCGACGACCTGCCTCTCACGCGCCGGCTGGGCGCGCTGGGCTTCGATCAACAGATGCAGCGTGCGCTCCAACGACTCCAAACGCTGGGACAGACGCTTGCCCTCCTCCTTCAAGGCCTGAATCATCGGCTCCGGCGTGGCCAGGGCCGCAGACGACTCCTGAAGAGAGGATCCGGGCGTGAGCAACGCGCAACGACTGCCAAGCTGATCGCACATCACCGTCAATGCCAGTCCGATCACCCGCTGCCAACGTCGCATCCGCCAACTCACGACACCCGCCGCAAGGATGGCGGTGATCGAGGAGAGAAATTTGAGCGCAGCCATGGACAACACCCCGCGCAACGCCTGACGGGTCGTCTCGGGTTCGGCGGTGAGCAGACCGCGCGCGGCGAAATGCAACGCGCCCGCCACACCGACAAAGGTGAACAACACCCCGATGGCGATCAACAAAGTGGGCATGGCCTGCAACAAAACCGCCTGGGGATGATGGGCGGTCAGCAATTCCAGACGGAAAAACGCTTCGGGCTGCCGGGTCTGGAAGAGCATCGGTTTCGGCGCATCGGACTGAAGCAGGGAGGCGGTGAAGTTGCGCCATGGTCGGGCCAGCAGCGGCAGACCGCTCAGACGGCCATCCAGAAGACGAAACGCGGGAAAGAAGGCCTCCGGCAGATCCGGGGTCTCGTCCAGCCAATCCCTGGCTGCCTGGATCTGGGCGAACAGCGGCTGCAACAGCGCCTGACGCACCCGCCACCAGAGAAGCACCGCCAATACCGGAATCGACAGGGCCAACGTCCAGGGCGTGGCCGGGTGGTTGAGGAGCGAAACGATCCATTCGAACATGATGAGGACTCCTGGCGCGCCGGTCAGGGCACAAAGGATCGATCAACATCCAGGGCGTGCCAGCGTCTGAACGCCTCGCCCACCACGGCCTTGACATGGGGATAATAGCTGCCATACCGCTCCCGCAAGGAACCGACCGCCACCTGTTCCTCGGTGACCGCGCCGAGGGATTGGGCATTGGGCAACACCTGGTCGAACACCGGAATTTCCAGGTGGCTGGCCATCTCCCGCATCTGGCCCACATTGCGCTGATACTGCTGCCCCCGTTTGTCGGCCCGGTTGATCACCATGCCCAGAAAGGTGGGATGGTGACCGTCACCTTGTTGACGGGCATAATCGATCATGGCCACGGTGTCGGGCATGGCGTCAATGGAGAAACGGGCCACCTCCACCGGCGTGATCACCGCGTCGCTCATGATCAATCCATTGACGGCCAACAGGTTGCGCTGGTCGATATTGCCGGGCAGATCCAGCAAGGCGATATCGAACCGACTGGCCAGCTCGGGTTTGAGCCGGTCGCGCAGCGTGGTCAGACGATGGAGCGGATTGACCTCGAAGGCAAACGCCTGGGCCTTGTCGGAGAGCATAACTCCCACTTCGGCCACGGGCGTGGCACGACCGCGACTGGGGCCGGCAGCTCTGCGGAACAAAAAAGAATCGAGCTGCACCGGGCGTCCCCGATCCAGGGCGCAGGCGAGTTGCCCCAGGGTTTGTTCTTCGTTTCCGGCCTGTTGCACCCTTTCTGCGCCGAGCAGCGCCCTGGCGCAGGAGCCTTGGGGATCCAGATCGAGCACCACCACCCGCAACGGACGACCGCGCACCGCCAACGAGGCGAGAAAATCGGCCATGAACACCGTCAGGGTCGATTTGCCCACGCCGCCTTTGTTGTTGTAAATGGCAATGGCGTACATCCCTATCGGACCTGTAGGATCACGGGAGGAGTGTGCCGGATTGGCTTGAGCCTTGCATTAATCTCTCTCGAATTCATCATCACCCAATCCTCGAAGGAGACCGCCATGAGCCGTGACATCCGGGCATTGCAAGAAAAAGTGAATTTCCTGCGTCAGAATCCCCACGTCTATGACATCGTTTCCGCCCATTGTGGCGTCAGGGATCTGACGAACTTGCAGGGGATCAGTGGCAGCGCCATGCAGCGGGTTCAGCGTTATGTGGATTATTATTACGGGATCTTCGCCTATCCCTACTGAGTCGGGCGCGGTTGCTCACCAGGGCATGAAACGGTTGATGAAGCTCATGGGACGTGTGGCTCCGTTCATGTCGTAGCCCATGGCATTCATCGTGCTGGCCATGGCGTGGACCGCCTGACCCATGAGCGCGACATTCTGACCGATCTGGGGCAGAACGTTCATCTTCTGGTTGATCTCGGTCATGGATTTGTCCATGCTCTTGATGTTGCCGGTCAGCGTGGCGACATTCTGGTTCATGCCGGCGACGTTGGTGCTCATGCCATGGATGGAAGTGGTCATGCTTTCCATGTTCTCGGCCATGTTCTGCATGTCCACGGACATGGTTTCCATGTTGTCGCTGATGTATTCGAGATGGGTGGACATCACCTCCATGTTATTGGAGAGCTGGCGGATATTGTTGGACAGGCTGCCCATGTTGACCCCCATCTTCGGATCGATGGAGGAGGCCATGGTGCGGATGTCCTGGGTCAGGCTGTAGATCAGGAAAAATCCGTACATGGCCAGAATGATGAACGCAAAGAGCGAAGGATAGACGATCAGCTCCCAGCGTCTGGCGCTTTTGTCAAAGCTTTTGGCAAAATCCGACAAAATCATCGACGAACATTCGCCGCACTCCCGGTAGCGTCCGGCAGGCACGATCGGCATGTTCGGGGGCATGTGCCTGGCATGCGACGCGGTTTTTCCGTCCATCGGTTCAGGGTTGCTGGTTCCCCTGGAGGGCTGCGGATTGGGGGTGTCCGACATGGATTGGGCTCCTTCTAGGATGAACGCGACTCCGCATGTTGGTCGGAGGAGACCAGCTCTGGGTAGAGCACGCCGACCAGTTCCAGGAATTCCTGGGAGGCCTTGCCACCGGGCGCCAGCTCGAAGACCGCCCGCCCTTCGCTGAACGATCGCCGATAGGCGGTCCGTTGGCAGATGCGGGTTTTCAGGATGGTCACGCCGGGCAGGGTGGCCAGGGCTGCCTCGGCTTCGTCCGACTCTTTGAGCATCGGATGGGTATCGGCACGGTTGACGAACAGACAGATCTCCGGTCGTCTGGAGCGGGCCGTGGCTGTCTCCTTGACGATTTCCAGAAAGCGGGCCGTGGACCAGACATCGGCCTGACTCGGGGGCACGGGGCAAAGAATCCGGTCCGCCTGTCCGATCGCCTGGCGCATGGCCCAGAGATTGGAAGCCCCCACATCCACCAGAGCCTCGCCACGATGTTTGGCCATGATCCGCGCCGGATCGCTCTCCGAACGAAACACCCGGATATCCGGCAACACCCCCTCTTCGCGTCGGACCTCGACGGCATCGCTCAACGTGGCTTGCGGATCCAGATCGAACGTCACCACATCCTGGCCATGGCGGGCCAGCCACACGGCCAGATTGAAGGTGATGGTGCTCTTGCCACAGCCGCCTTTCAGGTTACCCACGACGGTGATCATGCTCTTCCTTCCATTTCGGTCGAAGCTTTTCGAAGGCGATATCCGAGAACACCCTTTTTACGCAATTATTGTCAGGAATTCAAGTCTGCACTCAACAGGTCCAGAGCATGGTGCCCAAAAAAAGGGGGTGGCCCTTTGGAGCCACCCCCTGTGCGATCGGTCCTGCTTGCAGCGTCGGGACGATTATTTGCCGACCGGAGCCGCCTCGGGAGCCGGGGCCTGCTGCGGAGCGCCAGGATAGCCCCAGGCACCCTGCGGGGGCACCGGCGGATAACCATAGCCGGGTCCGCCATAGCCGGGTCCGCCGTAGCCGGGACCATAACCATAAGGTCCGCCCCAGCCGCCGTTGTTCCAGCCATTATTGTTGTTCCAGCCGTTGTTATTGTTCCAGCCGTTGGAATTGTTCCAATTATTGTTGCCGCTGCCATTGCCGCTGCCATTGCCGGCGACATCGCCACCCATATTGAAACCGAAATTACCATTGGCGCGGCCATTGCCACTGCCGTTGCCGTAGCCGTTGTTGCCCCAGTTGTTGCCCCAGTTGTTGCTGTTGTTGTTGCCCCAACCATTATTGCCCCAACCACCCGGGCCTCCCCACCACGCCGAAGCATCCGGCGCCGACAGCAGGGCACCACCACCGATGAGGACCGCAACCGCCAGCACCTTCAGACCTGTTTTCATTGTATTCTCCAGTTTTTGATTTATTGAGGGGCGTTTCAAGTCAATCCCTTACTTCACCACCAGCCACCAGGTCCCCAGTTTCCTGGGCCCCAGCCACCGGGTCCTCCGTTCCAGGGACCGCCCCCAAAAGGCCCCCAGCCGTTATTCCAGCCGTTGTTGTTGTTCCAGCCGTTATTATTGTTCCAGACGTTATTGCCGTTCCAGAGATTGTTCGCCCAGCCATCCACGTCACCATCCACGCTGAAGGTGAAGTTGCCTTTGGCGCGGCCATTGCCCGAACCGTTGCCCCAGCCGTTGTTGCCCCAATTGTTCCCCCAATTGTTGCCCCAATTGTTGTTGCCCCAGCCGTTGTTGCCCCAACCATTGTCCCAGGGACCCCACCATGCGGAAGCAGACTCCGGAAGGGCCTGGCCCAGGGCGGTCAGCAGCCCGGCCAATGCCAGAATACGCGTGGTTTTCTTCATGTCGAGCTCCTTGTCCCAAGGATTGAAAGGTTGTCTCTCGTCTTACCACCAACTGCCACGTCTGCCACCACCGGACCAGGGACCATACGGTCTTTGTCCTGGGGGTTCCTCCCAGGCCGGATCCACTCTGGGGTCTGGGCGGTCGTAATAAGAGGGGTCGAGCCAGCGCCGTTCCGTGCGCGGATCGGGTGGCGGCTCATGCGTTTCCCAGGGGGCGAGTCCTGCGCCGTAATAGCCGCGTCCGCGCTCCCAGTTTTGATCCGCCGCCCATCCATACGGACCCGGTTCATTCCAGGCCCCGCGTCCCGGATAGGGAGTGCGTCCGTAATAGGGCGATCCACCCCACAATTCC
Organism: Magnetococcales bacterium; assembly: GCA_015234115.1. GTDB lineage: Bacteria > Pseudomonadota > Magnetococcia > Magnetococcales > Magnetaquicoccaceae > Magnetaquiglobus. The sequence goes on along the minus strand of JADFWP010000028.1, from coordinate 17,760 downwards.
TGTTCCATGTAGGGAGCACCCCGGTCCGCGCCCCAGGGATCGTAGAGCGGGACATAGCGCAAAACTTCCCGTGGTTGCTCCCCCCGGCCACTCCGGCGGGTCTCTTCGTCGTCGCGCCAGTTGCCCCGGCGGGATTCGACCGGTTCGCGACCGCGTGATTCCGCGCGCCATCCCTCGTTGGCATCGCCACGTTCCGGGGCATTTTTCATTTCGCGCATGAACGATCCCATGAATTTGCCCATGCGTTGCCCCATTTCCGTGGCATCTCCCTGATCTGCCACCCCCATCATGCCCGGTGACAGTGCGGTCATATCCGGGGTCATGCCACCAGCGGTTGCCGGGTGCGACGTGGCCATCCAAGAGGCACTGACTGCCCACATTAGAAGAAATTTTTTATAATGCAAGGATTTCCTCATTGGTTCACCGTTTCACCGTTGGCCCGAAAAGATACTCGGACAAGAGTTCATTAACCCATGATACCAACTCGCGCCACTGGGAAACCAGGGATGAAATCGGCCTTGACCATTATTTGTATATAATAATGTTCTAATATACGCCCTTTGCAGACGTTTGCAAGGGAAATTTCAGCCTCATGAAATTTTTTCAGGGCATCCGTGGGGCGTCCCCTGGGGCAGGGGGAGGAGAGGCCGGGGTTACCTTCTGGAAATCTTGAGGAACAACAAATAGTTCCAGGGATTGAGGAGCCTCCTGGATGTTGTTCAATTCCACCGTCAGACCATCGGCGTAACGCTCCCGGATCGCCATTTTCAGGCGCGGATCGATCCAGAGATGGGCCTGAAAGCTTTCGCGGTTGTCTGCGCCACGGGTGGCGATCTCCCAGTGGAAGGTACGGCGACCATCGATCATTTCATTGCCCACCTGCCGACAGATCATTTTCTTGTCCGTGCGGCATGGGCTTTGGGGGTCGTCCGGGAGGGGGGGGAAAGATTCTTCGATGCCGGTCTGTTCGCTGTAAATTTTCTGGGACGGAATCAGGATGTGGACCAGTTTGCGATGCGGATGATGGATGCGCACCACCAGCACCCCGTTGCGTGGTCCTTCGCCCCGGATCGCTTCCGGCGAGACATAGAGTTTGCCACGAGTCACCGGACTTTTTTTATCGGCGCGACTGCGGACCACATCGGCCGAAAAGGAGAGGAGATCGGCATCGGCGGCCTGGGCCGGAACCAACGGGCCAAGAGTTGTGAGCAGCAACGCGCCACCGATCCGCAGCAACCATGAGTCAAGAGGCTTCATCATTCACAACCATTTCATCGTCCCTCGGGCCAGGATCGCTCCCGTCCGCCATTCGAACGCTCCCAGAACGCTTCGCCCCCCCGTCGGCCCCACCAGCGCTCATCCGCTCCGGAAGCGGCAGGCGGATAAGGGGCCTCATGCTCCCGGCGCAACTCCTCGCGCCGTCCGTCACGGGGATCCGATCCCGCATCCCCACGCCATTCAGGCTCGCGGGAATACTCCCGCTGATACGGACCGTCCCAGCGGGAGGACGGAGGACGACTGCGCCGCGACCCGGACGGCTCACGCCAGGAGGGATCCCCAGGCGCACGTCGCTCCTCGTCCCACCCCGGATCCCCGCCACGCCGCCAGGAGCCATCGGGATCACGTCCGCGTCCTTCGCTCTCGCCGTAACGCCCATATTCGGAGGGAATCTCTCCCCATGGACGACTGCCGCCACCTGTCCAGCCCTTCTCCCCGGAACGCTCCGCATTCCAGATCCTCGGCACCCGAACACGGGGAGGAGCAACCTCCTCCTCCTCGGAACGGGAACGCTCGCCCCGCCACCGCCCCCCGGATGGCTCCTCGTCACGCCAGTCGGGTCCACGCGGCGCAGCCTCGGGTCGGATCTTGAACGGTGTGCGCTCCGGATCCGCACGATAATACCCCGAAGACCAGTTGCCGTCCTCTTCGGCCAGCCCGGTCTTCCCCCACCCGATCCAGCCCGCAAGCGCGACCATGAGCAGCAACGGCATCCCTGCCACCCTCTGTCCGTCCCGTTGCTCTGGACTGCACCACCGTTTCAATGGGTTCATTTCCAGGGTGTGCTCTCCTGACCACCATACCACTCGTTGGAGGGGTTCCACTCTTCGGTCCCACCCGAAAGCGGACCGGAGGGCAATTTCAAGGTGCCCCGCGTCAGGGTGCCATCGAGATCCATGTCGTCCATCCGACCGTCCGGTGTGACGCGACCGGCACCGGTCGGTTCACGCCGCCCCCCCTTTTCGTCCGGAAACAGCGGATCGTCCATCTCCTCCAACGATCTGGCCTTGCCGCGTGGACGATTGCTGCCACCCGGTTCGTCGAGCAGATTCAACCCCTCTGCCCCCGAGGGATCCTCCAGACCGGAGTTGAGGCTCCGGTCACGCATGGGCAGCGATGAGCGCCGTGGACCTGCCTCCAGGGTGGGTCCATCCCTTCCCGGTCGTGTCGGACGTGGATCGTCAAACGCCTGAACCGGCCCGGAGGCCACGATCAGCGCGATCACGACAACGCGTTTGATCCAGTCGCAGCGCATGGCGTCCATGTCAGGAGGCGCTCCCGGCAGGGTCATCACGGGGATGGTCGTTTTTCAAGCGAATGCCGCGACGCACCGGCGGTTTGGCCGGTTTCGCCTCGTCACGCTCCTCGGCCGGAGGCACGACCGGCAGCGGCGGCTCCGGTTCCGATGACGCCACGGTCGCTGCCGCTTCCACGACAGGATCGGCCTCCAGCACCACGGGCGGTTGCGGAGGCGGCGCCGCAGGCTTGACCACGGGCCTGGATTTGGGCTTTGGTTTCGGACGGAAGATCAATCCGATCAGCAACTGCCAGATCGCCAACAGAATGCCGGTACGCGGGGCCTTGTTGGCCTTGGTCGCCGACTTGGAAGGAAGCTGGGCCGGGGGCAGATCGGCTTCGCACGACCCGTCATTGCGCAGCCCAGGGGGAGTATACTCCGGGTGAACGAAAGCGTCGCTGGCACTCACACAGCCCAGCGGAATCACCAGCAGCGTCAACAGGGTCGAAACCAGCGAGCCGAACAGCAGCGAAATCGCCATGCCCTGAAAGATGAAATCCCCCAGAATCACACTCGACCCGGCCACCAGCGCCAGGGCGGTGATGATGATTGGCCGCGTGCGCGCCTTGCAGGAGAGAATCACCGCATCCCGCACACTCACCCCGCGCAGAATCTCCTGCTGGGCAAAGTCCACCAACAGAATCGAGTTGCGCACGATGATCCCGGCCAGGGCGATGAAACCGATCATCGAGGTGGCGGTGAACTTGGCGTTCATCATCCAGTGACCCGGCAGAATCCCCAGCAAGGTCAGGGGAATCGGCGCCATGATCACGGCAGGCAGCATGAAATTGCCAAACTCCCACACCACCAGCATGTAGATCAGGATCAACGCCACCCCGAAGGCCAATCCCATGTCGCGGAAGGTCTCATAGGTGATGGTCCACTCGCCGGTCCACTCGAAAGCCGACTGGGTGTAGCTCTTGGGCGGTCCCATCATCTCGCCGCTGATCTTGACCCCGTCGGGCGCGGTATAGTCTTTGAGCAGTTTTTCCACATCCATCATGCCGTAGATCGGCGCGTCGAGTCGTCCCTCCACTTCGGCGGTGACATACTCCACGGGCCGCAGATCCTTGTGGAAGATGATCGGATCGTGTGGCTGCTTGACGAATTTGCCCAGCTCACCCAGCGGCACGGTCTTGCCCTGCGGGGTGTTCAGGGGCAGATCGCCCAGGCTGGAGATGTTGGAGCGCACCTCCAACGGGATCTGGATCACGATGTAGGTCGGCTCCAGTACGCTGCCACGCTTGACATCCCCGACCTGGGCGCCACCCATGGCCATGCCCAGATTGCGGTTGATGGCATCCACGGTGATCCCGCGCCGTACCGCCTTTTCGGTATCCACCTCGAAGCGCCAGATCTCGTAGGGTTCCCGCATGTAGGTATCCACATCCACCAGGGAGGGGGATTTCTTGAAGATGGCTTCCATGTCCCGGGCCAGGCGGCGTCGGGTGTCGGCATCCGGGCCGGTGACCTCCGCCACCACCGATTGCAGCACCGGCGGTCCGGGGGGCATTTCCACCACTTCGATCCGTCCACCCAGCTCCTGCGCCAGCGGAGTGAGCAGCCGACGGGCATGAATGGCGATATCGTGGCTGGTGCGCGCCCGTTTGCTCTTGTGGAGCAGTTGGACCTGAATATCGGCGTGCCAGGAGTCCTGACGCAGATAATAGTGACGCACCATGCCGTTGAAGTTGAAGGGCGAGGCAGTGCCGATATAGGTCTGGAGTGCCGTGACCTCCGGGATCTGATCCTTGAGGGCCAGGGTCATGCGCTGCGCCAGATTGGCGGTCTTGGGCATGGCCGTCCCTTCCGGCATATTGATCACCACATTGAATTCCGGCTTGTTGTCCAGGGGCATGATCTTGACCGTCACCCCGGTGGTGTAGAAAAGGGTCAGGGTGAGGAAAAAGAGTGCGATCAGCGCGCCGAGAAAGCCGAATCCCTTGATCTTGCTGTCCAGAAGCGCGGGAATGATCCAGCGGAAGAACCGTTCCAGCCGCTCCGAGCCTTTCAGTTCCTTGTCCGAGTGGTGGTGCAGCGAACGCATGCTCGGTTTGATGAGTTGGGCCAGCCACGGGGTGAAGATGAAGGCGGCAAAGAGCGAAAAGAGCATGGCCACCGATCCCAGAGCCGGAATCGGCAACATGTACGGTCCCATCATGCCGCGCACGAATCCCATGGGCAGCAAAGCCGCGATCACGGTAAAGGTGGCCAGAATGGTCGGATTGCCCACCTCGCGCACCGCGTCGATGGAGATCAGATGGCAGCATTTGTCTTCGAGCAGCCAGCGGCGGTAGATGTTTTCCACCACCACGATGGCGTCATCCACTAAAATGCCAATGGAGAAGATCAAGGCGAAGAGACTCACCCGGTCGATGGTATAGCCCATGATCAACGCGGCAAAGACCGTCATCAGAATCACCACCGGAATCACGATCAAAGTCACCGTGGCCGGCTTGAATCCCAGGGTGTACCAGACCAGCAGCGTGACCGCCAGGGTGGCCACCATCAGTTTGAAGAGCAGTTCGTTGACCTTTTCGTTGGCGGTTTCGCCATAGTTGCGGGTCACGGCCACCTGGACGTTGCTGGGAATAAGCCGTCCTTTCAGCTCTTCGATCTTGGCCAGCACGCCGTTGGCCACGGTGACGCCATTGGCGCCCTTCTTTTTGGCGATGGCGATGGTGACCGCCGGGGATTGGTTGGCGGTTTTGCCTTTGGCCGCATCCGCAGCCTGACCCGTGGTGTACATGACCATGCGGCTGGTCTCTTCCGGACCCGAGAAGACCTCGGCCACATCCCGCACCCGGATCGGATTGTCGCCCTGGGTGCCGACCATGAGGCGGGCCACGTCGTGGGCGTTTTTCAAAAAGGAGCCGGAATAGACCTGAAATCCCTTATCCGACGATTCGACGCTGCCGAGTCCCTTTTCGCTGTTGGCAGTGCGGATGGTCTGGGCGATCTGGTCGAGGCTGATGCCAAAGCCGTTGAGCCGTTCCGGGGAGACTTCGACCCGGATCTGTTCCGGTCTGCCCCCCACGACAAAGCCCTGGCTGGCATTTTCCACCTCGTTGAGCTTCTGGAGCACATCCAGCGCCAGAATCCGCAGGGCCGAATCATCCACATCGTTGGACCACAAGGTCAACGTGACCACCGGCACATCGTCCACGGCCTTGGGTTTGACCAGAGGCTTCATCACGTCCGGCGGCATCAGGTCCATGTTGGATTCGAGCTTGTCATAAAGCTTGACCAGCGAAGCCTCCATGTCCTGGCCCACGTTGAACTCCACCGTGACCATGGCCTGGCCGCGCAACGAGGCGGAATAGACATGTTTGACCCCCTTGATTTCGCTCATCAGCCGTTCCAGAGGTTCGGCCACCAGGGTCGAAACCTGTTCGGCCGAAGCCCCGGTATAGCGGACGAAAATGTCCACCATGGGCACCGAAATCTGCGGATCCTCCTGTCTGGGGGTGAGGATCAAACCCATGATGCCCATGGCCAGACAGGCAAAGAGCAGCAAAGGCGAAAGCGGGGAGTGGATGAACACCTTGGCCATGGAGCCAGCCACCCCGAGGTCATGTTTCATGGTGGTCGGGGGGGGAGGTGGGGTCAGGGATTCTTTTCTGGGTGTCGTCATGGTCCGCGCTTCCGGGTCTCTTGGGTTCAAGGCCGCCAATGGGAAAGAGAGGGAGCTGGACCGGCGCAGGGGTCGAATGCGCCGGTCACGCCGTGGGGATCAATGCTGCTTTTCCAGTTTCTTGCCGGCAGGCTGTCCTCCGGATGGGTTCCAATCCGTGGCCATGCCACTGGGCGGGGTGGAGAAAATCCGTTCGCCGATGGAGAGACCCGACAGCACGCTGACCGATTTGTCGTCCACGAAGCCACCCAGACGGATCATGCGCAACAAGGGTTCGCCGCCTCTCTGATCCGGGGCGACCAGCACGGCAGGCAGACTGCCACGCCAGATCACCGCCGACTTGGGCACGATGGGCAGATTTTTCACCGGTGTGCTGACATCCGGGATCATCACTTCGGCATACATGCCGGGTCCGCCGGGCGCGTCCTTGGGCAGGTCGAGCTTGACCGTGACCGTATGGCGTTGCGAGTCGGCCATGGGGTAGATCTGGGCCACGCGGGTTTCGATGCGGGTTTCACCCACGTCGAGTTTGGCCGGGATCACCATGTCTTTCTGGAGGCCGGGCATCAGACGCGCCGGAATGTCGATCTTGATTTGCAGATGGCGGGTGTCGGCAAAGGTGAGCAGCGGCATGCCGGGTTGCACGGTGTTGCCTTTTTCGATCTGTTTCGAGACGATCACGCCCGAAAACGGGGCGATGGATTTGGTGTCACGCAGTTTGGCTTCCAGTTCCTGGAGGTTGGCATGGGCCTGGGTGCGGGCCGACTGGGCCTGATCGATCTGGGTGCCTTGATTGTAGATTTTGGCGCGACGCGAAAGCTCGGGATTGTCGAGACCCACCATGCTGCTCATCGGCCGGGTGACCATGTAATCCCACATGCGGGGCATGCCCATGCCGGTATTGTCCGCTCCACCGTAATCCGAACCGCTGTAGACCTGTCGGGTGTACTGCACCCGGGCGTTTTTCCAGTTGATGTCCGCCGCATCGAGGGCGGCCTGGGCCGCACGTCGTTTGGCCAGCAGGTCGTCGTTGTCCAGGGCCACCAGAACCGTACCGCTCTTGAACCAATCCCCTTCGACACCGGCGATGAACTCGACTCGTCCGGGCATCTGGGCCGTGAAGGAGACCTCCTTGAAGGGGACCACCGTGCCACCCAGGGTCGTGGTGGCGCCAATCGATCCGGCCTCGACCGTGATGATGTTGCCCTCGGCGCGAGCATGCGACGTGGCCAGGGTCACCAGAAGCGCGGAGAGAAGCGCGGTGAGCGTTTTTTTGCGTGTCATGACGTGCGTGCCCCCTTGACCGTGCGAGAACCCCCCGATCCGATCAGACCGGGGGTGTGCGAACTTTTTTCAGGTGAATGCGACAATCACACCCGACCCATGACCGTGAAGGATTTGATGAACGGTCCGGCCATGCGCGGATCCTTGATCATCGCGCCATAGTCACCAATCTCGAATTTGAGCTTGCGGGTGGTGTAGGCCATGCCGAGACCCATCATGCCGAGTCCTTTTTCGATCCACTTGTTCCAGTTCTCTTCGCTGGCGCGCAGATCCCAGTTCACCTCTTCGCCGGCATAGGCGCCGCTCTTGACGGCTTTGCCTTCTTCGATCACCAGCACCCCGCGCGGTGCCTCTTCGCCTTCGATCCCGTAGGCGATGGTGGAGTTGAAACCGATCTTGGCCAGGGCATCGGCCAATTCAGGTTCGTTGTTCCATTCGGTTTGGAAGCGGTTCATCCATGGCGCGGAAAACAGGTCAGACATGTGCAGGTTTCTCCTTTTTTTTTCATCAGGATCCGTTGCGAGGGTTGCGCGCTTTGCTCCCCTTATCAAGCCATTGCGCGCCCGGGGCAGGCCCGGCTCGGGACTTGGTTCAAAATAGCCCTGGATTATAAGAGAATCCTGTTCCCCGCGCCAATCCTTTTTGATGGCATGGGGTGCGATTTTAAACAATGATTCGCCTGGAGATGCGTGCGACCGCCACGGGAAAGAGCACGGCCACGAACAGCAGCAGCGCCAAAAGGTGCCAAAACGGATTATCGAATGGTAGACCTGTGGTCAGGGGGCGGATCAAAGCGACAACATGAGTCAGGGGAAGCAATCCGAAAGCGATGCGTACCGCTTCCGGCAGTCCCTCCTGCGGATAGAAGACGCCACAAAAGAGCAGCATCGGGGTCGTAACCAAGGTAAAATAATACATAAAGAAGTCATAATTTGGCGAAATCGAGGTGACGATCATCCCCATCGAGGCAAAGACCAGTCCGGAGAGAAAGACCACGCCGAGTGCCAGGGGCGCGGTTGGGGCCGGGATGGCTCCCATGAGCGCGCCCACCAGCAGGATGGCCGCGCCGGAGAGCAGCGCCTTGGTGGCGGCCCAGACCACTTCGCCGGCCACGATATCGACAATGCCCAGTGGTGTGGCCAGCATGGCGTTGAAAGTCTGCTGGCGGGTCATGCGGGTGAATCCTCCATAGATCGCCTCGAACGTGGAGGCATGCATGGAGTTGGAGGCCAGAATGCCGGCGGTCAGAAAAACCAGGTAGGAGACCGGTCCCATGGATTCCAGATAGTGTCCCAACCCGTAACCGAGGCCGAGCAGATACAGAAACGGTTCTCCGAGATTGGCCACCAGCGATGCGGCGGCATTCTTGCGCCACACCAGCAGGTGACGACGCCAAACCTGGATGAACAGACGGGAGGGGAGAAAAGGGATCATGGGAGCACGATTGCTTTGGCCCAGGCCACGACAGCCTCGGCGTGTTGCAGGATTTCTTGATACTCTTCCTGTGTGATCGGATCTCCCATGAATGGATAACGCATTTCTCCGGCAAACGGTGTCAGATGAGTAGCCAGGAATATCTTATCTGGAATCTCTTCGCCTTTGTTTTTTAGTTCGGTCAGCAGGATCTCAAGATCATGAGTATAGCTGAATCGATAGCCTCGGTGGCAGAAAATGGCCTTGATTGCTTTTTCTGCCGCTTGTTGGGCATGCAGGCAAAGATCCTCGAAGTATCCCTCCTCTGGTAATGGAACACGCGCCAATGCCAGATCCCCTTTGGCGCGGTTGATCCAATCCTGTGGAACTCCTGATAGAGTTTTAATGGGTGACATTGTACAATTCTTTTCCTTCTTCAAGTGCTGGTGCGATCACATATGAAAATTCGTCTCGGTATTTGTCGACATCATGTTCTGTGACCACAATAACATCTTTTGAAACACCCAGACCACGCAAGGAATGATAGGCCACCTGTGCCGTCTGACGCCGATGCACCCCATCCGGCATCACCACCAACAGATCCAGATCGCTGTCTGGTCGCATCTCCCCACGCGCTGCGGAGCCGAACAGAATGATCCGGCGGGGATCGACCGCAGCCACGATTCGTTTGACCACTTCGTCCAGCAGGGCGGGATCCGGGTGCGTCATGGGGTGGCCTCCAGACTAGGATGGGCGGATGCATGCCATCATGATACGCTCAGGAGGGCATTTTCCGGAAGTCCTTTTTCCGTATCCGGTTGCTTCTTGCGTGCCGCTCCTATACGTTCCAGGGCAGAGGTATGGATTTGGTCTATCCTGGAATCGGTACGGCTTGATATGGAGTCCCGTGTCATGATCTGGTCTGTTTGGATGGTGCTTCCCTGGTTCGCCTCGGTTGCGTGGGCAGAGACCACCACGCCGTATCAGGTGGAAGGTCCGGCGCGGGTCTTGGCCGGGGATATTCTGGATATCGAGGATCAACGCCCTTACCGGAATCCCCGTTTCGATGCCCAGGTGCGGGTGCATGTGCGTGGAGTGGATGCCCCCGAGCCTTCCCAGACCTGCATTGTCGAAGAGAAACGTTGGTGGTTTTGCGGCACGGCGGCCCAGCAGGCTTTAAGCCAATGGATCAACAATCGGCCCGTGCTCTGCACGGCGCTGGCAACCACTGAACAGGATCGCACCTTTGGGGTGTGCCGTGTGGGGCAGGAAGATCTGGCCACATGGCTGGTCGCCCACGGCTGGGCCTTGGCCGATCCGAAAACCGGTGAGCGTTATCTTCCCCTGGAGGAAAAGGCCAAAAAAGATCGGGTCGGAATCTGGAAGAGTCGTTTCGAGCCGCCGTGGGAATTTCGCAAGCAAAGCGAAACGCTCTATGACTGGGGCAAATCCGAGGAGTGATCCAGACACAGAGAGTCGGTTCGGTCAAACCATTGAAAAAAAAAGCGGGGGTCTGGGGAATTCTTCCCCCAGGGTTTTGACTTTAAACAAAAAAATTTTAAATTGTTTTGTTTAAAGTCAAAACCCTGGAGGAAGAATCCCCCAGACCCCTTCTTTTCTTTCAATGGTTTGATCCGGTTCACCGCAGATCGGTGCGCGGGGCGATGAAGTAGAGTCGTGAACCGTTCTGTTTCATCACACCAGCCCGGTTTTCCACCCCTGGCCCGAATCCGAAGAACATATCCACACGCCCCGCCCCCCGAATCGCTCCACCCGTATCCTGATTGACGATAAACCGCACATCCGGATTCCATTTGGCCACGGTCTTGCCATCGGCCGCGAACTCGGGCAGGGTGGTCATCAACACGCCCGGCGCCCCTTTGGGAAAAAGTCGATGATCGGTGGCAATCGAACGCTCCTTGGTGAGGGGAACATTGATGTTGCCCACCGCATCCTCGGACTGCACGCGAAAATAGACATACGAAGGATTGGCAAAAAAGATCCGTTTGACCTCTTTGGGATTGTCCATCAGCCATTGCCTGAGACGTGGCATGGTCATCTCCTGATGGGGAATTTTGCCCTCATCGATCAGAATGCGCCCAATGGCCTGATAGGGTTTGCCATTGGTGCCATGGTATCCGATCCGCATCATCTGTCCGTTGTCCAGTTGGACCCGCCCGGATCCTTGAATGTGCAGGAAAAAGGCATCGATCACATTGTCCACCCAGACCAACTCCAACCCCTGATTGGCCAATGCGCTTTCCACCTTTTTGGGTGCCTTGGCCTTCTTGGATTTTTTCGCGCCTTTGCCGCTCTTCTGGGGTGGACTGCTTTTGGATGGCTCCGGAGCAGGCGGCGCGAAAAATGGCGCATCGATCTGCTCGCGACTGGCATAACGCGGCGCTTTTCCCTTCTTTCCTTCGGGCGGCAGGCGGTAAATGGGATAAAAATAACGCTTGGAACGGGTCAGCGAACCGTGCAACAACGGTTCGTAATAGCCGGTCACCAGTACGTTGCCCTTGGAATTGCCACCAATTGAACGAAACAGCCGGAACCGTTTCTGCAAAGTCTGTTGCAGTTTGGCCGGGTCGTTGAGACGGGCCAATTCCGCCAACTCGCGGGTGGCCTGGTGCATCTGGGCCGCAGTGACCTGCGTGGCTCCGAAAGTGAAAGGCGTCTCCGCAGGAACGCGCCGGTAGTAGGTGGCGCTGTTCATCAGGGCATCGGCCCAGGCCTGGATCTGTCCATCCTGGAACAGTTCAGGCGGCACGTCAGACCAGGGCACCTCCCGAACGCTGTTGGTGGGGGTCGGGTCGATGGCCGCCGGTTCCACCTCTTCGGTGGTTTTCGGTGGCTCTGGCGTGGGCGGTGCAGGGGTGGGTTGACAGGCGGTCAGGAAAAAGACGAGGAGAAGCGGGAACAGAAGAACAAAACGCATTGATGCATGCTCCGATTGAAAATCCTTGTAACCGTCTGCGCCCTTTGCTGCCGTTTTTTTCATGATCTTTATGCTTTATAACAATCTATAAAGTTCTTTTCTGGGTGCCGTCAAACGGATTTGGCATCATCTTCAGTGCTTGTTCTATATATCCCCGATGACTGCCCGAGTCAACCCGTGTCGCTTTCGCGGGTTCTGGTGCTGCGGATCGTGCATGGCCCCGAAACGGCAATGCAACCGTGCTGTTTGCTGCGTGGGAATGTTTGCCTGTTGTGGCATGGAACGTATTTTGAAACCGCGCAAAGGCGCAACGCCCAAGACCTGCACCCTGGACCCCACTGACAAGTTGCGCTGACCAAGAACGCAGCCAATGACATCAATTGGATGATTGTCTTTGTCTTTGCACCTTTTTTCTTTGTTGCAGTGTGTGTGATGGAGGATTCTGGACGGTTTGCACCTTTACAGGCTCTTCAGTCTGAACTGTATTTCTTTTTCTGATTATCGAGATGATCAGATAATACAACAGAATCGCTATCAGGATGATTAACGCATACACCTTGGCAGAGTTGTACAACGATGTTGACAGCATGATCAATCCACCTTTTTCGACTCAACAATGTATTTGTGAGACACACACTTTTGAAAGAAAAACGGGGGTCTGAGAGATTCCTCCCCCAGGATTTCGACTTTAAACCTCGCCCAGTTCGAGATATGCGATTCGTCAGTGGGGTCCAGGGGCGAAACCCTTGGGACTTTGGTCTTTGGCGCGCTTTGCCGCAGGCGACGCCTTTGAGCCAAAAACTCATAATCCAGAAATGATCGCGATTTAAAAGCAAAACATTCCTAAAAATTTTTTGTTTAGAGTCAAAACCCTGGAGAAAGAATCCCCCAGACCCCCGCTTTCCTTTCAATGATTGGGAGTCGCCGCCCGCACCGCCTCGGGATGCACTCCAGGCAATTTGGCCGCCCGCTCCAGGGCCGTGCGCGCTTCGGCCTCGGTCGCAAACGGCCCGGCCACCAGCCGCAGGAAATGACGCTCCCCAACCGTGACCTGCTCTTCACGAACCGTCCAGCCCAAACCATCCAAGGCGCGGCGCGTGGCATCGAGATTCCCGCGATCCTGGAACGATCCCAAACGAAACTCAAACCCCGTCTCCCCCCCTTTGGCCGAGACAGCCGCCGCCGGTTGTGCTGCCGGAACCACCGGCGCGGGCTTCTTCTCCACCGCCGGAGCGGCGACCACAGGCGCGGGCTTCTTCTCCACTGCCGGGGCAGCAACCGCAGGCGCAGGCTTCTTCTCCACCGCCGCCGGGGCAGCAACCGCATCAGGCTTCTTCTCCACCGCCGGGGCAGCGACCGCAGGCGCAGGCTTCTTCTCTGCCACCGCCGGGGCAGCGACCGCATCAGGCTTCTTCTCCACCGCCGGGGCAGCGACCGCAGGCTCAGGCTTCTTCTCCACCGCCGCCGGGGCAGCAACCGCAGGCGCAGGCTTCTTCTCCACCGCCGCCGGGACAGCGACCACGGGCACTACCGGATCCGAAGCGGCTGGAGCCGATGATTCCACCCGTGCCACAGCAACGTTCCCCTCCTCACGGGCCGACTCCACCGCCTCGAAGGCCCGCCGCAACTCCGGATCACGCCGCACCATGCCGGCCAACCACTCCCGGCCCCCCTCCCCGCGCAGCCGCACGAAACCACGCCAGGCCGCAGCCGCCTCCGTCACCTTGCCGGTGCGCGCCAGAACCATTCCCTGATTGAAAAAATGCCATGCCTGATCCGGATCCAGCCGGATGGCACGCTGAAAATCCCCCTCGGCCTCGGCCATGCGCCCCAAACCCAGCAACACCACCCCGCGATCCCGCAACAGACGGGCATCCTCCGGGGTCAACCGCAAGGCGTGATTGAGATTGATCAATGCCTGATCCGCCTGCCCGGCCACCAGACGCGCCAAACCGCGCCAACGCCACAAGATGGCTGACCCGGCCCCCTGACGGATCCCCTCGGAACAAACCCCGACAGCCCGCGTTGCCAACCCGCCACCGGAATCCGCCAACGCCTGCCGGGTCATGGCCTCGCACTGCCCTTCCCAGGCACCGAGACGCGACTCCCCGCCCCCATCCCGCCCCTGCAACACTACGGCGAACGCCTCTGCCGCGCGCCCGTACTCCCGAACACGCAACAACGCCCGTCCCGACTCCAAAGGATCGACCGCAGCCGCAACCGCGCTCCCCACCCAGCCGATCCAGCATACCCACAACAACCCGATCCCGATGCGCTTACCCATGCCCGTATTCTTTCATCAAAAGGCCATAAGCCCGGTTGATCTCCTGCATCTTGCGGTGGGCCAACTCGCGCAACTCCAGTCCCAGCGCGGAAACCATGTCCGGATGATACCGCTTGACCCGACGCCGGAAGGCGCTCTTGATGCGCGCTGCCGTGGGTTGCCCCTGAATCCCCAACAACCGCCGCGCCCGACCGATTTCATTATCCGCCGCAATCCCGCTGTCGCTGCCCTCCTCGCAGTACCAATCCTCCCCCTCCCCGGAACCGCTCCCCTCTTCGGTCAAAGAGATGCGCCTCCAGGCCGGTTCGCTTGCGGATTCCGCTGCCGATGCCCGCGCCTGCTCCAGAGCCTGTTCGACCTCGGCGATCCGCGCCAGCAACCGACCGTTTTCCGCCTCCAACTCCCGCACCCGCACCGCAGCCCCGCTGCCCACCGGATCGAGCCGCGCCAACCGCTCTTCCAGACGCACCACCGCCTCCCGACCGGCCAACAAACGGACCTCCCATCCTTTGCGCTCCTCCTGGGCCTGACGCAAGGCCTCCCCCATGCGCACCACCTGCGCCTCACTCCCCTGCAAGGCGACACGCAACCGCTCCCGCTCGCCGCGCAACCCCTCCCGCGCCTCCTCGGCCCGCTGCAACGCCCCCTCCAATTCCCCCACGCGGCTCTCCAGTTGCGCACGTCTGGTCATCGCCTCGTCCAGAGTGCGCATCGCCTCGTCATGCCCCTGAAGCCTGTTTTTCAACAGATCCCGCTCGGCCCGCAACCGGTCCCGTTCCTGCGCAACCGCAGTCAGCTCGCCTTGCGTCCCGGCCAGGCGCACCTCCCCGCCCTCCCCGACCCGCAACCCCCGCTCCAGAATCGCCACCCGCTCGGGTCTGCGACCCGACACAGGGCGCTCCTCTTCCAGGAAAAAGGCGCTGTTCTTGTGGACCACATACCCCGAAGACTCCTGCACCTTCTCCCGATAGGTGGTGGACTCGTCGTTGATGCGCACGGCGGTTTCATAATACAGTTCCCCCTCTTCGCGCACCAGATACTCCAGCCCGCAACGATGACATCCCCGCAGCCGCCCGATCTCGGCCTCGGACACCACCAGCGGCTCATCGCACGAATAGCACCTGGCCCGGAAAAACCGTCGCCGCTGATCGGTCAACCCGATCCGCTCCACGATCCGCCGCCCCTGAATCTGAAACACCAGACACTTCCGCCCCCCCACCAGCTCGATCTGAATCGGCTGGGAACAGGCCGTGCAGGCCACCTTCCAGCGGGTGGCCGCCTCGGGATAGCGGATCGCCAACCCCTTGCCACACCCTTTGCACCGGGTCTCCACCCGCCGCATCCCGGGAGGCAATGCGGCCTCATCCTGGTTACGCACACTCTCTGTGGTCTGGTTCCGCCATGGAATGGAAAAATTCATCGTCAACCCACCTTGCGCCCATTTTGCGCCAATTTTCAAACGGTCATGACAGACTACCCGGATCGCGACCAGAGCTTGCAATTATCGTACCGTTCAATAATCGCAAATCGTTTGACGATGCGCCATTCTTGTTGAATTCAAGTGTACTTTGACGCTTGGCCTGCCTGCCAAATCAGGCTATGCTCCCGGACATGCATACCCCCTTGCGAATTCTCTTCATCGAAGACCATGCCGACCTGGCCGCCAACCTCGCGGACTATTTCGAGGACAAGGGCCATGTCGTGGACGTGGCCATGGATGGCGTCACCGGCCTGCATCTGGCCCTGGTCAATCCCTACGACATTCTGGTGCTCGACCTGATGCTGCCAGGCATGGATGGCATCACCTTGTGCCACAAACTGCGCAACGAGGCGCGTGGGCACATGCCGGTGATCATGCTCACCGCACGCACGACCCTCGACGACAAAGTGGCCGGATTCGCCAGCGGTGCGGATGATTATCTGGTCAAACCCTTTGAACTCAAAGAACTGGAACTGCGCATCCTCGCCTTGACCAAACGGGCCAGCGGACGACTCACCCAGCGGATTCTTCAGGTGGCGGATCTGGAGTTCAATCTCGACACGCTTCAGGCACGGCGCGGGTCGCGCTCCCTGGAACTGCCTGCCATTCCCCTGAAAATCCTCGAACTGCTCATGCTCCGCGCACCGGCCGTGGTCGAGCGGCGGGAGATCGAACACGCGGTCTGGGGCGACTCTCCGCCGGACAGCGACGCCTTGCGGGTGCACATGCACAGTCTGCGCGCCGCCATCGACGCCCCCCGCTCCGGCGCGCTGCCCTTGCTGCATACCCTGCGCGGTATCGGCTATCGTCTGGCGCCGCCCGATGCGCCAAAAACTTGAACTGCGCACCCGCGTCTCGCTGGCCTTTGCCGCGTTCGGGGCCATGGTCGGCATGCTGATGGCCTTTTCTTTGCTGTTGGCCACCCACGATCTGGGGGTGCGGCTGATCGACGAAACCCTCCATGCCGAACTCGACGACTTCTTTGCCCGCCGGGAGCGCAATCCCTACTCCCTGCCTCCCAAGACCGTCACCCTGCACGGCTATGTGCTGGACAAGGAGTCCAACCTGGGAGAACTCCCGCCCTATCTCGTCACCCTGGCGCCGGGACGCCACGATCTGACCATCGGGGAACTCTCCTATCGGGTGGCGGTGGCCGATCACAAGGAGACGCGCTATTTTTTCCTGTACGACACGTCGTTGCAGCAAAAACGGGAACAGCGTTTTCTGATCCTGATCGCCACCAGCATTCTGGTGATCGTGTTGATCTCGGCAGTGGGGGGATTCTGGCTGGTGGGTCTGGTGATCGCTCCGGTCACGGAGCTTGCCCGGCGGGTCAAGGATCGTCAACCCGATGTCTGGGCCTTGCGACTGGCCGACGATTTCTCCCAGGACGAGGTGGGTGAACTGGCCCATGCATTCGATCTCCATCTGGCGCGCATCCGCGCCTTCATGGAGCGGGAACGGGCCTTCACGGCGGATCTGAGCCATGAATTGCGCACATCGCTGGCGGTGATTCTCGGTGCGGCGGAAATTCTTCAGGCCGATGAAACCCTCACCGAAAAACAGAAAAACCGGGTGGCGCGGGTGGAACGGGCCGCGCGCGACATGGCGGAAATGGGATCGGCTTTGCTGTTGATGGCCCGCGAAGAGCGCTCCTTGTCGCTGGAAGAGCACGCCCGCGTGGCCGGCATCATCACCGAGGCCGTGGAAAAACATCGTTTCCTGCTCAAAAACAAGCCGATCCGGTTGACGGTCACGACCGATCCGGAACTCAAGCTCACCGCAGACCGGGGCCTGATCTTCATCGCCATCTCCAACCTGATCCGCAACGCCTTCGCCTATACCGACCAGGGCACCATCGACATCACCCAGGATGCCACCTCCCTGACCATCCGCGACAGCGGACAGGGACTGCGCACCCGTCAGACCGATGTTCTGCTGCCCCGTCATCTCTCCAATCACGAAGGATCCGGCATTGGTCTCACGCTGGTCAAACGGATTTGCGACCGTTACGGCTGGTCACTGGAACTGACCGGTCAGGAGGGGATCGGCACCACGGCGCGCATCCGTTTCGTCGCGCCGTGAAATTTTATTTGGAAACCATTGAAAGAAAAGAAGGGGTCTGGGGGATTCCTCCCCCAGGGTTTTGACT
>JADFWP010000027.1:4527-35922 GCA_015234115.1 Magnetococcales bacterium | reverse complement strand
CCGAGCTTGGAGACCAACGTTCACGCCGATGATCGTATTGAATTGTCAAAGACCGACTCTCGTTCGGGGTGTCCCCCTCAACTGAAACCAACTATAGACGAACCAGACCTGCAGGTCAAAGGAAAAATGCAGTTGGATTCGTTTTTTTGGACGTTTTTTGCAACTAACTGATTTTCAATAAAATTTCTCTGACAAACTTGACCCCCAGAAAGGCCAGCACCAGCAACAGGTAGCCCCAGAGGGTAAAACGCACCGCTTTGCGCCCCCGCCACCCCTGATAGTGACGCCCCAAAAGCAGCACTCCGAAGACCCCCCACGTCGCCCAGGTGAAGAGCACCTTGTGGCTCCACGCAAAGTAGACCCCGTGCTGGCCATGCGCATAGAGCGCGCCGGTCACGATGCTCATGGTCAGAAGCAGGAAGCCCATCCGCACCATCAAGAACAGGGTCGCCTCCAGGGCATTCAGCGGCGGCAGCAGATCGAACAGCACCCCGAGATGCTTGCTCTTCAGGGCATGTTCCTGAAAGGCATCCATCATGGCGAAGACCGCCGCGATGGTGAACAGCCCGTAAGCCAGCAACGACAGCACCAGATGGGCGATCAGCAATGGACCGGTCACCCCGCGCACCTCCGGGGCGGCGCTGTTGAGAAAGAGCGAGCCGCCCAGGGTGATGACCATCAAGGGCAGCAGCAGCACCCCTGCCGAGCGGGCCTCGGGATTGAACAGCCGCCATCCCGCCAGAAAGAGCATGCCCATCACCCAGGCCGACCATTCCAGCGAAAGCGCCAGGTTCATGGACATGCCGCCACCGGACTCCATCACGCCCCGGATCATGGGAATGGCCTGCACCACCCAACCCGCCGCCACCGGCCACCAGATGGCGCCCGACTCGTGACGGCTGCCGCGCAACTGGTGATAGGTGATCCATACAGCCGCCATGGCATACAGCGCTGTTGCCGCCAGCAAGTGAGGATCCATGCCCTTGACCTCCCGTGTTCAAGTTTTCCCGGTTGACGTTGCCCTGATTTTCCCCTACCCAATGATCTCATGCCCCACCCTTTCCGACCGAGTGAAACCATGGAGACCATGCCTGCCCCTTTTTCGCCTTCCATCCCGGATCCCGCTGCCGAACCCGTCACCCTGATCGTCGTTGCCGCCGGTCAAGGCAATCGGTTCGGCGCCACACGGCCCAAGCAATACCTGAATCTCCAGGGGCGCCCGCTTCTGGCCCACGCCCTGGAGCGACTCCATGCCCATCCGCTGGTGACCGCCATCCGACCGGTCATCGCCCCGGATGGCCAGGCGCTCTGGGAGGAGATCATGGGGCCTTATCTGGCTGCCTGGCCCAAGCTGCTGCCTCCGGTCCCTGGCGGGGCCGAACGCCAGCAATCAGTGCTGTGCGGGCTTCAGAGTCTGGAACTGCCCCGCTCGGCCTGGGTCGGCATCCACGACGGAGCGCGTCCGTTTCCCGATCCGGCCCTGCTGGATCGGCTGTTCGCAGCCCGTCAGCGCGCCGACGCCGTGGTCCCGGCCATTGTAATCCATGACACCATCAAAAGCATAGATGCTCTGGAGCAGGTCACCGGCTCTTTGGATCGCTCGCGCGTGCGACGCATACAAACCCCGCAGATTTTCCGCTATGGTCTGCTGCTCGATTGTCATCTGGCAGCGGCCCGACTGGGCATGCTCGCCACGGATGACGCCTCCCTGATCGAAGGGAGTGGACAGACCGTGCTGACCGTCCCCGGAGCGGAGCACAATCTCAAGATCACCCGTCCCGAAGATCGGATCCACGCCGAACACTTTTTAAATCCAGGAAACGCCCCCATGGACCTGCGCATCGGACAAGGTTTTGACGTTCATCGTTTCACCCCGGACCGCCCGTTGATTCTGGGCGGGGTCCACATTCCCCACGATCAGGGGTTGCTGGGCCATTCGGATGCCGACGTCTTGTTGCATGCGATCATGGATGCCTTGCTGGGAGCGGCGGCCCTGCGGGACATCGGCCAGCACTTTTCCGATCAGGATCCGGCCTATCGGGGAGCGGACAGCCGGGCATTGTTGCGGACCGTGATGCGCATGATCACAGATCGGGGGTTCAGGGTGGTCAATCTCGATGCCACGATCCTCTGCCAGGCACCCAGGCTGGCGGCCCACATTCCGGCCATGGTGACCAATCTGGCGGAAATTCTCGACCTTTTGCCCGACCGGATCAACGTCAAGGCGACCACCACGGAAAAACTCGGTTTCACCGGACGCGGGGAAGGAATCGCCGCCCAGGCGGTCACCCTGCTCACGCGCGGTTAAACCATTGAAAAAGAAGAGGGGGTCTGGGGGATTCATCCCCCAGGGTTTTGACTTTAAAATCAAAATATTTTAAAAATTTTTTGTTTAAAGTCAAAACCCTGGAGGATGAATCCCCCAGACCCCCTCTTCTTTTTCAATGGTTGCAATCTGGCCTGGAGAGAATCTCAACCTGCTCGCAAACCATTTACCGCACCCCCCCGACTTGATAGGCTTGATGCGTTGCAATAAATCGCCTGACCCAAAAGGATCCCGCACATGTCCGACCAAAGCGAACAAAGACGACGCCATGAACGGTTCACCTATCACAATGCCGTCACCCTGACCCTCGACGATGGCCGACGCTTCGAAGGCACCGCAGACAATCTCGGTTTCGGCGGTGCGGCCATGATGGTCAACGGAGATCCCCCCGCAATCCCGATGGGCAGCAAGGGGAAACTCCGGGTGATCTTTTTCGGTCGTCCCACGGATTATCCCTGCACCGTGGTCAGCATCAACGGGGTCAAGCTGGGCATCCAGATCCAACGCACCGACTATCAGGGCGCACCCGAAGGCGTGCTGGCACTCAAGGAGTGAAGCCCGGCACACGCGCCTCACACCCGGTGATACTCCCGATACCATGCGACGAAACGCCGGATCCCTTCGCGCACCGGCGTTTTGGGACAGAATCCCACATCCCGCGTCAGATCCTCCACATCGGCCCAGGTGGCAGGCACGTCGCCGGGCTGCATGGGCAGCATGTTCTTGACCGCCGTGATGCCAAGCGCCTCTTCCAGGGCCGCGATGTACTCCATCAGTTCCACCGGCTGATTGTTGCCGATGTTGTAAAGCCGATAGGGGGCCGAACTGGACGAAGGATCGGGATGTCGGCCCGACCAGGCCGGATCCGGAGCCGGAATCCGGTCCAGAACCCGGATCACCCCTTCGACGATATCATCCACATAGGTGAAATCCCGCCGCATGCGCCCCTCGTTGAACACGTCGATGGGTCTGCCCTCCAGCATGGCGCGGGTGAACAGAAACAGGGCCATGTCGGGTCGTCCCCACGGGCCGTAAACCGTGAAGAAACGCAACCCCGTAACCGGCAACCGGAAAAGATGGGCATAGGTATGGGCCATCAATTCATTGGCTTTCTTGGAGGCGGCATACAGGGAGAGCGGATGATCGACATTCTGATGGACCGAAAAGGGCATGGTTTCGTTGGCCCCATAGACCGAAGACGAAGAGGCGAAAACCAGATGCTTGACTCCGGTATGACGACATCCTTCCAGGATGTGGGTGAAGCCCACCAGATTGCTCTCGACATAAGACATCGGATTTTCAAGCGAATAGCGCACTCCGGCCTGGGCCGCCAGATTGACCACGCCATCGAACCGTTCCTGTTCAAAGAGCGCCTCCATGCCCGCCCGATCCGCCAGATCCATCCGGACAAAGGAAAATCCCTCGTACCCGGTCAGGCGGGCAAGCCGGGCCTGCTTGAGGCTGACATCGTAATAATTGTTGAGATTATCCAGGCCAACGACGCGATCACCGCGTTCCAGCAGCCTGAGTGCGAGGTGGGAACCGATAAAACCCGCCGCACCTGTAACGAGAACCTTGCCCATGCGTTTTCCTTTCCTTAGACTCACGAGAAGTGACCAGCCAGGATGGACTATAATCGACATCAACCCGGAACGAAACCACCGACAGCGATGTGCTCCATGGACCCGGAAATCGAAACCCGTTCACGCCCTTTGCAAACGCCAATGGCAGTGTGCATTCACACCGATGGCGCCTGCAGCGGCAACCCCGGCCCTGGAGGCTGGGGCGCCTTGCTGCGCTATGGTCCGCACGAGAAGAACCTGTCCGGTTTTTCTCCCCAGACCACCAACAATCGCATGGAGATGCTGGCCGCGATTCATGCCCTGGAGGCTCTGAACCGCCCCTGTCGGGTGATTCTCAACACGGATTCGAGTTACGTCAAGAACGGCATCACCCAGTGGCTGCCAGGCTGGAAGGCGCGCGGCTGGAAAAAAAGCGACGGCAAACCGGTCCTGAATGCCGAACTGTGGCAAAGGCTGGAAGATGCCTGCCTGAAACACGAAGTGGAATGGCACTGGGTCAAGGGACATGCCGGGGATCCAGGCAACGAAGCCGCCGATCAACTGGCCCGCGAGGCCATTCAATCCGGCAAGTCAGGCGCCTTGCCCCCGGACCCGGCTGGTTAGCCTGAAAAAATTACAAAGTCAGTCAATACGGACGAAAACACAAACCGGAATCTCGCTGTCCAAAAAGAGAGATCCATGCAAACCATCGCACAAGGAGACAGGTATGTTTGAAGATCAATTGCAGGCCGTCAATGAACTGTTGAAATCCAACGCCAAATTCCGCGAGCTGTACGAACAGCACGAGGGCCTGCGCAATGAAATCGACGAAACCCGCCATGTGCGCAATCAGTTCGAGTTGGAGCGCATGAAAAAAGAGAAACTCCGCCTCAAGGATCTGATGGCCGTCATGCTGGCCGACCATACGGCAGGAATGCGGTAGCCGGATCATCCCGCGCCAGGAACGCTCCTGGCGCGGGGATTCAGTCGCCCCTCAATACCGCCTCCACACGCTGTTGTGCCGGAAAATCGATTGCGGCCCTTTGGGTTCCAACGGTTCCGGCAGGGGGGGCAGAGGCAGCCAGTGGGTCGGATTCATCTTTCCCCCCTCCACCACCACGCCCCGACCATCCACACGCGCCAACGCCAGCCCCTGACCATCGCTGACCAGCACCATGACATGGATGGCACCGGGCGGATGTTCGGCGATCACTTTCCACGCCTTGCCGACTGCCTGCATCAACCGCGCGTCCGGATCGTCATCCGACTCATCCAGCCAGTCAAAGGCGCGTTTGGCAGTGTCAAAAACCGATTTTTTGGGTGAGTTCATGCGTTCCTCGCTGCTGTTGTGGGGCAACCCGGTTCCGAAAGACTGCACGATCAAGGTAAGATCGAAAGAGGGATCCGTCAACCGGAGAGTGCGTGGAAACCGGGCCTGGCGACACGGAGGCACTTGAAAAAGCCTGCGCAACCGGCCAAACTGACCAGCGTATCCACATCCCCTTATCAACCGGAACCTGACACGCCATTATTGAAATATCATGAATAATGCCCGCCTGACCGCGCTTTCCATCAAGAATTTTAAATCCTACCGGGATGAAGTCACCATCCCCCTGGCCCCGCTGACCATCATCGTCGGTCCCAACAACTCCGGCAAGAGCAGCCTGATCCAGGCACTGCTGCTGTTGAAACAAACCTTGCTTGATCCGAATGGCTACATTCCACTCAAACTGGATGGCCTAGTGGATGCTTTCGATTTGCGGGAACTCACTTTCGGTTGTCCGGAAAGCAATCAGGAAAAACCCGTGACAGGCCCAAGCTTTCATCTGGAGTGGGAATGTCCAATCAACATGGAAACAGCACTAAACAAAGTCGGTTTGAACAAAAATTTATCACACCTCGCTGAAAAGTCAGGTATAGACTGGATAGAAGGAGCGACTTCAAATGAATCATTGACATCAAAAACAAAACTAAAAATTCATACTGAGACACTCCAAGGCTCCACTCGTTTCTCCATCCTGGAAATCACTGTCACGATTCCGGAAAAATCAAGAGAATCATATCTGCTTCGTATCCTTCCCAACGACAAAGATGGCCCAGTTGAATGGCAAAAACAAAAAACAAGAAAAATCCAGGTTGAATACGATCATTTTATTCCTTATTTGCGAATAGATCGCAGCAGGGTTGGACCACGCCTCACAGAAAGAGCTTGGCACGATGCTTACCTGATCCTCTTCGAGCAACCTTTGGAGACACTCAAGCAGATCATCCAAAATCTGCATTATTTGGGTTCTCACCGTGCTGTTCCCAGCAGCCTATTCAAGCATGCCACCACAGACCCGCTTGAAATCGGAGCCAGTGGGGAGTTCGCAGCCCAAATCCTGCACCGCAAACAATCCGAAATCATTCACTTTCTCCCCACCCTCGAACTGTCTGAAGACGGATCGACAATCCAACCCCACTCCAAAGTCCAAGCGCTTCCCCTGGTGGAAGCAGTCAATCGTGTCATGAGATCGCTTTCCATTCATCCCCCCCTGTCGATCAAAGATCATGGTGTCGGCTTTCAACTGCTCTTTGGAGACGCCAATATCCCCCATGTCGGCAAAGGATTGAGCTGTCTGCTCCCGTTGGTTCAGTTGGGACTGTTCGCCGACCCGCTGCGCTTTTCCGGAGAACGGGGAGAGATGACTCTGGAAGAGTATCTTGAACAATGTGACAGCTACAGCCATATCGCCATCGAAGAACCCGAAGCCCATCTGCACCCCAAAGTGGCCAGCCGACTGGCCCACTTTCTGGTCAGTCAGGCCATGGCCAAACGGCAATTCATCATCGAAACCCACAGCGACCATCTCGTGCGTCGCTTGCGGGGATTGATTGCCCGTGCGGAACCGGGCGGAGAGTTGGAGAGTTGGCTGTTGGAAAATGTCAGAATTCTGAATGTCTCTTGTGTCGATGGCTGCTCCAAGGTGGAAGTCAACCACCTGACCCGCGACGGCTGGATCGATGAGCATTGGCCTGCCGATTTCATGGACGAATCCTCCAACGAAGAGAGCGCCATCTATTTTGCCAAGTTGGAGAAAAAAGATACGCCGGTCGCCATAAATTCTGCCATCACCCTGCTGGATGGGGACGAACCGGAAGATGAGGCAACTCTATGATTTTCTGCCTGCTCGATCCTGCACTTTTTCTGATCCGATCAAGCCCTAAAGAAGTCAAAGAATCCATGAAGCTGATCAACAAAATCTGTAAAGAATCACAGATAGAATTGATTGATTTTCCTTATCTGGATGAGATATCAAAGCGCCTCATCAAGAGTCTGGATACCCATCTTCTCGAAAACGGCCACCATGAGGCCCGATATGCACTGAACAGCGTCACCACACTCATCCGGAAAGCCCGAGCTTGTAACCCGGAACCAATCTCAGGAGTTGTCTGGCAAAAAGGATTTCTGCATCTATTTGATCTCTCCAATTTCGGTTCAACCAATTGGGAGACCATCATGTTCAATGCCGTCATCCAAGCACTGCATATCAACCAAAACGTGATTATCATCACACCCAAGATCGCAGGCCGCAACCTCCAGCCCCACCAAACAGGCCACTCCACCCTGGAAGAGATCACCCGCTGGGCACTCTATGTGCAACCCGCAGGAATCGGTCCGAAACGAATTCGTTGCATCCATCATCCCCGCAATCTGGATGCAGAGTGGACCACTCGCTATGATTGGCGGCTGCCAGATCGTGGAAAGTTCCCATTTTGCGTACCAGATGGCTGGTGTAAGCAAACCACACAAGCCGTAAAGACTGTTGCAAGCAAACCTGCCTGGATAGACCGATTCGATCAAGGCTGGGCCAGCCCCAACACACCCGGCACGCCTTATCACTGGGATGTTTACCTCTCTCCTGAGCATGAAACCATGCTTGGAGTGGCGCAAATCAATGTCACCCGATTCGATGCGCCTGCTTCCCAGGGTACACCGGGAACCATTCACCATATCCCCTCAGACAAACAAGCCCACTTCAAACCAGGCAACTGGACCTGTCCCTAATCCTGCCCAGGCATGAATCATCCAAGGAATCCCCCGTGACCGACGACTCCTCCCCCCTCTCCGACTCCACCCCGCCACCCGAATGGAAGCAGAAAGTCCATGGTCGCAAGCGTGGGTTCATCACGCCGCGTGAAAAGATCTGGCTGGATGAGACTCTACCTGCTTTCCGTCCCCCGGCGGCCTCAAGCCGGGAAGAGATGCTCGCCCTGCTCGGAGCAGACCCGACCAAAGCGCGGCTGGTGTTGGAGATCGGATTTGGCAATGGTCAGTTTCTGGCCCCATTGGCCGCGCAACATCCCGAGGATCGTTTCATCGGGGTCGAGGTGTTCCAGGAGGGCATGGCCGCATTGATCCGGCGGTTGCAGAAGGATCAGACCACCAACACCCGCATTCACCCGGACGATGCGCGGGTTTTTCTGCGGGAGGGGATCCCGACGCATGCTCTGGACTGGGTGATCATCAATTTTCCCGATCCCTGGCCGAAAAAGCGTCATCACAAACGCCGCATCGTGCAGACGGAACTGCTCGATCTGCTGGTGGAACGGATGGTGCCCCAGGGGCTGTTGACCCTGGCCACGGACTGGGAAGAGTATGCCCTCTGGATGGCCGAGGTGCTGGAGGCCCATGCGGGCTTTGAAAATCTCGCCGCCCCGGAACGGTTTGCACCGCGTCCGGACTTCTGGCAGCAGACCCGTTTCGAGACCAAAGGAGTGGATGCCGGACGCACCATTCACCATCTCGCCTGGCGTCGCCGTTAAATTATTGAAAGAAAAGAGGGGGCCTGGGGGATTCATCCCCCAGGGTTTTGACTTTCAACAGAAAAATTTATAAAAATTATTTGTTTAAAGTCAAAACCCTGGGGAATGAATCCCCCAGACCCCCTCTTTTTTTTTAATGGTTTCCCCAGTCAAGTGGCGTGGGTGAGCCTGTACAAAACCGGGCGTCCGGGATATAAATCGGATGCGCCATTCTCCATCCCCCTGACCTTCGAGCCATACCCCGCTCATGAAACCCAAAGCCACCACCGGCATCATCTTCATTGCCGTCCTGTTCGACCTGGTTGGTTTCGGCATGGTTCTGCCCCTCATGCCCCTCTATGCCGCCGACCCGCGCTTTGCCGCCACTCCCATCCAGATCGGCTGGCTGATGGCCATCTATTCGATCATGCAATTCCTCTTCGCCCCCTACTGGGGCTGGCTCTCGGACCGCATTGGCCGCCGCCCGACTTTGCTCATGGGATTGGCCGGTTCGGCCCTCTCTTACCTCGCCTATGGCATGGCCGACTCGTTGTGGGTACTCTTTGCAGCGCGCGCCGCAGCCGGGATCATGGGTGCCAATATCGCCGTGGCCCAGGCGGCCATGGCCGATCTCTCCCCGCCCGACCAACGCTCGAAAGCCATGGGATTGATCGGGGCCGCTTTTGGATTGGGATTCATCCTCGGCCCTGCCTTCGGCGGCTGGCTGGCCCATTTCGGCCTGACCACCGCTCCGCTGGTGGCTGCCGCAATCACCGGACTCAACGCCCTGGCTGCCCTCTTCTATCTTCCGGAGACCCGCTCATCGGCTCCATCCCAAACCGCCTCCCGACCCAGACATCCTCTGCTCTCCACCACCCCTTGGCATCTGGCGCACCGTTTTCCCGGCGGCTGGATCCCCTGCCTGGTGATGGGCGGATTCATCACCCTTTTTTCCGCCTTCGAGGTGACCCTCCCCTTGTGGGGTCAGGAACTGCTCCACTGGGACATGGCCACCACCGGCTGGATCTTCACTTTTGTCGGCGTGGTCGCCGTGGCCACCCAGGGAGGCCTGGTGCGCCGGCTGCTGCCGCGCATCGGTGAAAAACGGACCGCGCTTACCGGTCTGCTGCTGGTGATCACCGGACTGCTCGTGCTGCAACCTGGAGGATGGGGCGTGATTCTCGCTGCGCTGGCGATCATTGCGGTGGGCAGTGGACTGATTCATCCGTCATTGGCTGGCTTGACCAGCCTCAACACCGATCCGGATGCCCAGGGATCGATGCTCGGACTGTTCCAGTCGATGAGCGCCCTGGGCCGTTGCATCGGACCGGTGGTGGGCGGAGCGGCTTACGACACGTTGCAGGGCCTGATCTTCCCGATCACGGCTACGGGGATTGCCGGGGTGGGATTGCTGCTGATCCTGACCCGCCACCAGATGCAAGATCTCGCCGACAGAAAAAACCATTAAAAAAAAGAGGGGGTCTGGGGGATTCATCCCCCAGGATTTTGACTTTAAACAAAAAATTTTTAAATATTTTATTTTTAAAATCAAAACCCTGAGGGATGAATCCCCCAGACCCCCTCTTTTTTTTCAATGGTTTCTATCGCAAGAGCTTTTTGAACTTGGGATCTGGAGTGCATCGCAGCAAGCGATCCACAATCTTGCGGAAAGTGGCTGGATCGGTCTTGCGGTCGGTCAGCACGGACAACAACTTGACCATGGTATCCCCGCGTTTTTTCGAGTCTTCGTAAGGATGTTCATGCAGCAGACGGGAAATATTGGTCAGATAGGAGACCATCCCCCCCTGCAAACTCTGCACCCGCCCCTTGCCGGAAAATTTCTTTTGCAGATAACCGCTCGAATCCCCCTTGCTGCAATAGAGCAACAACGGTCTCTTGGCCAGTTGCGCTTCAAAACGCTTGATGAATGCATCCGGTCGTTCCTCGATCTCCAGCACATACACGTTGATCGAGCCGGGAATGGCCGGATCGCTCTCCGGTCCACCGCGCACATCGACCACGATGGGAGCGGCTGGATTGGCCAAAAAATCCTGGATCGACAAAACGCCCGAATTCAAAAACATGCGACCTCCACCCTTGCGCGATGCAAAAGAAGTGACCAGGATCAAAACTTTTAAAAGAAAAGAGGGGGTCTGGGGGATTCATCCCCCAGGATTTTGACTTGTAAACAAAATTTTTTTATAAATCTTTTTGTTTAAAGTCAAAACACTGAGAGATTAATTCGCCAGATTCACTCTTTTTTTCATTAAACAGCGACCATTTCTAGATCGTGAGTTTTTAGCTCAAAGGCGTCGCCTGCGGCGACCAGGGGGCGCGCCTGCGGCAAAGCGCGCCAAAAGCAAGTCCCAAGGGCTTCGCCCCTGGACCCCACCAGGGGCCAATGGCCCCTGGACCCCACGGACAAATGACATATCCCAAGCTGGTCGCGGTTTAGTTCGACCACAACAGCATCGTAACACGCGGATCAGAAACTCTCGAACTCATCATCCCCATGGGAGGAACGCTGATCGGCGATCATGGGAATGCCACCGGATTTGCGTACCGGAGCAGGCAAGGCTTTTGGCGCCTGCCGGGCCGGTGCCCTTTTCCTGGCCGCTGCCGGAGCCGATTGCCCCACATTGAAGAAGGCAATGGATTGGGCCATCATGTCGGCCTGCGAACTCAACTCTTCGGCAGTTGCCGCCAACTCCTCGGAAGAACCCGCCGTCTGTTGCACCACCGTTTCCAACTGCTGAATCGATTGACCGATATCGGAAATGCCATCCCGCTGTTGCCGACTGCACTCGGTGATCCCCTGAATACGATTGGCGGTCTCTTGGATATCCGGCACCAGTTTGCCGATGATCGATCCCGCCTCTTCGGAAATGCTGACGCTCGATGCCGAAAGATGACTGATCTCGCCTGCTGCGGTTTGACTCCGTTCTGCCAGTTTGCGCACTTCGGCGGCCACCACGGCAAACCCTTTGCCATGCTCGCCGGCCCGGGCCGCCTCGATGGCGGCGTTCAGGGCCAACAGGTTGGTCTGCCGGGCGATCTCTTCGATGATGCTGATCTTGGAGGCGATCTCCTTCATCGCCGTCACTGCCTGATTAACCGCCTCCCCACCCTTGGCCGCATCCTCGGAGGCCTTCAGGGCAATGGTCTGGGTGGTGTTGGAACTGTCGGTATTGAGTTGGCAACTCCCGGAAATGGCTGCCAGGGCATGCGAGGTGGTCTCCACCGACGCCGCCTGTTCGGTCACCCCCTGGGAAAGCGATTGGGCGGTATTGGAAATTTCATTGCTCCCCAGGGAGACCTGGGCAGCGGCTGTGGAAACCTCGCCGATCACCTCGCGCAGTTTGGCAGACATCTCTTTCAGGGCATTGGCCAGTTGACCGATCTCATCCTTCTGGTCCAGATCGATGGTGGCGGTCAGATCGCCACGGGCAATGCTCTGCGCAAAAGCCACCCCCTTGTTCAAGGCGCCCGAAACAGCACGCGCAATCAGAAAGGCGATCACCCCACCCAGCAACACAGCCCCAAGACTGGAAGAGAAAATCAGCATGATCACCGAGGCAATCTGCTCCTCGGCCTTCTTCTCCTGAATCTCCACAATCCCCATGATCTCTTTGTCGGCCACGCCCCTGGCCGCGGTCATCTCCTGCTCCACCTTGTTTTGCGCATGGAGCAGTTCGACAATTCCGGCCATCTCCTGCTGATAATCTTCGATGGCTTTCGTGATTTTGGTGATCTGGTCGATATTGTTCTGAGCCGTGAAGGTGGGTCGCAACTCCTTGGAGATTTTCAAGGCAGCGTTCAGATTATCCAGATTGCGTTTGATCTGTTTTTCATCCTTGCCATGGGTGGCCAGGATCTCCTTTTCCGCAATCCGCCCCTCCCGGACATCGGCCAGCAGATTTGCGGCCAGGAGCGCCTTTTTCGTCCGTTCTTCGATCTTGGCATCTCGTGCGGCCTGGGCATTCTTGTCCTGAATCTCACCCGATTGGGCAAATAAATCATGCAATTTTTTCTCTTGATCCTCCTGCATGCTTTTCACTTCCACCCCGATCACATTACGCGCCAGATCCAGCATACGTGCCACATGCTCCTGGATTTTCTTCTCCATACCGACATAATTGACAATCGCCTTGTCATACCCATCCATGGCAGTCAATATGGTATCCATCCTGGCCCTGTCGGCTGAGTCCTTGAATTTCTGGTCCCGGTCAACAAGCGCCTGTTTCTTGACTGCGGCGATCGCTTTCTGGTTGTTCTCAATCTCTTTTGAATCTTTGTGAATGATGTAATTCTTCTCCGCAGACATGGCATCGTTGATGCTATCATTCAGCATCACCATATCCTTGTTCTTGTCGAAGCGATCGGACAAACCAGTCACTCCATTGTAGCCGGTCAAGGAGACAAACAAGGTCAAAACCAACACCACTCCAAAACCAATACCAAGTTTAAAGCCAAATTTCAGATCTTTCATGTGTGGCCCCCCTTGTCATCTGTAAAAATGATTGATCACCCTCCCGGCAAAGCACGTCAACAAACAAAACGAGCATTCATCAACCTTGAGGCGACTTCCCGGTTTCGTTCAGCAGACTGAGTTCATCCGCCGAGAAAACCTTGTCCGTGTCCAGCAGGATCACAAACTGATCGTGCTGCTTTCCCATACCACGGATAAAGTCAGTGCGCAATCCTGTACCGATCTTGGGCGGTGGTTCAATCTGGCTGGGATCCAGATCCATCACCTCCTTGACCGAATCGGCCATGGCACCGATCACCGTGGTGCAATCCTCCTGGGTGACATCGATGATGATCACGCAGGTATTGACCGTCTTTTCACTGCGGCTCATCCCGAGTTTCAGCCGCAGATCGACCACCGGCACCACGCTGCCCCGCAGGTTGATCACTCCGCACATGAAGTCCGGGGTTCTGGGAATTTTGGTGACCGAGGAGAACTCCAACACCTCCTTGATGCGGGAGATGTCGATGGCAAAGACCTCCTGGTCCAAGTGAAAGGTCAAAAATTGGGTTGTTTCGGTAATTCCGACAATGCTCATCAGGTCCGATTCCTTTTTGGCGAGAGTTTCATGAATGCATCACATAAAGAAAAGAAATGTATAAGCCCTTAGAGCAAAAAAAACCGTCACACCTACCATTCAAGGGCATGACGGAATAAAAATATTACAACAGAGTCGTATTTCAGCTCACAAAACTACAAAAAGGATCATTAATACGCTCTATCACTCCTGTTGACACCAAACATTCAAACCATCTCCTGACCTGTTTGCAACAATGACAAGCAGGAACCCAAAAAGCAAGAGAAATTTAATTATATTTTAATCTACAATTCAGATCCGATCCATTCAATTAACATTCAATCATTCACCCTTTCATCTCATGACCATGTTACCCGTGGATTGAAAGACGCAGAAGAAGAAGAAGAAGAACGCTCCGCGCTCATGGTCCGGGCCAGTCCCATCACCAGCCGCTCCATGACCCGACGGGGTTCGCCACCACTCTTCAACTCCCGGTCCGCCTCCTGACAACGCAGCAGGCCATTGGCCAGACGCCGTACCCCCAGGCTCCGTGCCTGGGTGAAGAATTCGTTTTTCTCTTTCCAGAAGACCTGCAAAATCATGGCGATCCGCTCCTGATCCTCCCCCTTGTCCAGCAGTGCCGCCCCCTGAATCACCCGTCGCAACCGCTGCACCAGCAGACCCAGCAACATCAAAGGCTCCTCCCCCCCCTCCAGCAGGCCATCGAGAATGGTCAAGGCTGGTCCGGTCCTTCCTCCCATCACCGCCGCAGCCAGGGTGAAACCGTTCTGGGTTCCGGAACCGCCAATCGATTCCAGCACATCCTCCAGCGTGACCCGGCGCCGCTCTCCCAGAAAAACAATCAACTTTTCCAACTCCGATTCGGCGTTGCGGGCATCCCCCTCCAGTCGCTCGGCCAGCATTGACACCGCATCGTCATCCACGGCAAAACCGGCCTCTTTCAAGCTGCTACGCAGCCAGTTGACCAATTCTCTCCCTTCCAGAGGATAGCAGGGGAGACACCAGGCGGTTTTGTCCGCCTCGAAGGTTTTACGCAGCAGGTTCTTGGCCTCCAGAGGACCGGCCAGCACCACCAGCACCGAACTTTTGGAAGGGGATTTCAAATATTTCAACAGGGCATCACGAGCCGGAGCGGCGAGTTGGTCGGCCTCTTTCAACAATACAAAGCGTTTTTTTGCAAAAAACGGGAACGCATTGCAGCCACTCAAAAAACGCCCCACATCGAGATCAGCACCGTGGTGACTTTCGGCATCCATCTCCTCGTCGGCCACGCTCACCACCGCCCGCCGCACCTGCAGGGCCTGCC
This sequence comes from Magnetococcales bacterium, assembly GCA_015234115.1. GTDB lineage: Bacteria > Pseudomonadota > Magnetococcia > Magnetococcales > Magnetaquicoccaceae > Magnetaquiglobus. The sequence goes on along the minus strand of JADFWP010000027.1, from coordinate 20,877 downwards.
GTGCCGCCAATCCCTGCTCCTGCCCATAAATCAACAGCACAGAGGGAGGTCCTTCCTGACGCAACCGTTGCGGAAAATCCCGTGGCGTGAGTTTCATGGTGTCCACTCCCAAAGAACAATTTTCTGGCACGAACAGGCCATCGTGACAGTATTGAAAGAAAAGAAGGGGTCTGGGGGATTCTTCCCCCAGGGTTTTGACTTTCAACAAAATATCTATAAATTCTTTTATTTAAAGCCAAAACCCTGGGGGAAGAATCCCCCAGACCCTCTCTTTTCTTTCAAAAATGTGCCGTTCGAAAGTGGATGCAACTTAGACTTGCAAATCTCGCAAGCACCCTGTTTTTTGGTTGCATGGTGTCTGCACTCCCAGTAAATTATCAGGTTCACCAGCGGCTCGGCAGAGGTTGCCAACGCCCGAACGAAATTTCCGGCAGTGTCGCGCTTTCAAGGAGACGATTCAATGTTTTTCCAAACCTGGGCCGGTCTGGAGGCTGGCAAAAAACGCTTTGTCCTGATGCTGACCATACTGATGCTGACCCTGTATGCAGGAGGCGTCTATGTCAGCGCAACCGCCTTGTCGGAAAACCAGATCAAGGCCAACAAGAACCACCAGGCCAGAATGAATCCCACCCAGGTCGAAGCGGGTCACACCCCGCCCGAACCTCTGCCCGCCGAGGGGGATTTCGTATCGGTCAAAATCGGCACCTATATCGACAACATCGACAATCTGTCGATCCGGGACTCGAACTGGAGCGCCAATTTCTACCTCTGGTTCAGTTGGAAAGGACCGAAAGAGATCGATCCGGGCAACAAGTTCGTGATCGTCGATGGTGCGATCACCAAAAAAGATCTGCTGGAAGAGTATCACGGAGAAGATCAGGTCCATTATCAGAAATACCGGGTCTCGGCAAAATTCCTGAAATTCTTCGATACCATGCGGGTGCCGATCGAAAATCACATGCTGAACATCTTCATCGAAGATGGCGCCAGGGATGGCGGCAAATTGCGTTATGTGCCGGATGCGACCTCCAACATCAGCTCCCGCGCCAAGATTCCCGGCTTCAGCATCGTCAAAACCAGCAACACGGTCAAGCCGCACACCTATAAATCTGCCTATGGCGATCCCAGAAAGGGCGACAGCGACAAGAAGACCTTCACCCAGTACATCGTGGGCATCGAAATCGAGCGCAGCAACTTCGGGGTCTACGCCAAGATTTTCGTCTCGTTGTATGCCGCGCTGGCCCTGGCATTGTCGAACTTTTTCGTCAAGCCTTCGGATGTCGGACCACGGTTTTCCCTGCCCTCGGCGGCCTTCTTTGGTGCGGTGGCCAACTCCTATGTGGCCAATTCGATCCTGCCGCCCTCGGGTTCGTTCGGACTGGTCGATTATGTGGCCGGCTTTGGCATGAGCACGATTTTCCTGACCATTGCCCTCTCCCTGATCTCCAACTACCTGTTCGTGAAAAAAGAGGACAAGGCTTTGGCGTTTGTGCTGGATCGCACCATGTTCTTTGTGGTGGGGCTGTGCTGCATCGTGGCCAATATCATCATGCCGATGAGCGCGTTTGGATGACAAACCATTAAAAAAAGAGGGGGTCCGGGGGATTCATCCCCCGGACCCCCTCTTTTTTTTAATGATCTTTACCGGCGGTTCATATCGGTCGCGTTGGATTTGGCTTCGCCATTGGTATAATTGAAAACCACCAGTTCGGCCAGACGCGGCGGAGCGGAAATCTTGCACACATCCGCCAGCTTGTGATTCAAGGCTTCCACCACCTCTTCGGAATCGTCCAACACCAGATCCGCCTGGATCCAGGAGGGATCATCTTCCGGGAAACCGATAAAATTGATCGTTTTGATCTCTTTGCGTTCCCGCTCCAGAATCCCCATGGCCAGCCTTTGCAGCCGCTCCATGTCATCATCCGAAACCCCGAACCGCTCCAGCAGGGCACTGCTTTTGGCGATCGATTCCGCCTCTTCCATGGGACGGGTCGGATTCAAACGGCTCCACTCCCCCATCCAGCGCACCCCTTCCTGAATGCGTCCGGTGGCCAGGGTGGTCATGATCAGTTCGGCCAGCAGATTCAAATCCCCCGGATTCTCTTCGTACAGAATGCGATACTGTTCTCTGGCTTCAAAGAACTGCCCCAGCCGCGCCAGACAGGCCCCGTAACCGTGACGCACATCCGGATCGTTGCCACTGTGCCACAAGGCATTCTTGAAATGAGCACGCATCCGGTTGGCATCTTCCAGCAGCGTGGCCGCCAGACCAAGCAGATAGAACGCCCGCACCGGCTCATGACGCCGATGCTCCCCGATTACCCGTTCCAGACGGCGCAATTCAAACTCGAACCGGTGCAACTCCATGGGAGAGGCCCATATTCCTTGCAGACGGGCCAAAATCCCATCCAACAGTTCATCCCGGCTCTGATCGCTCATCATGGTTCCATCTCCTTGGCGTGGGAAGGGGTTTGGCCTTCCCGTTGACCTTGCGGTCAGTCACATCATTCCCTGATCAATTTATCGAGCCAATCCCCCTTTCCCTGAAGAGAAAAATGATCCGGGTCGAAAAAAAATGCGTAAGTCAGCATCATTCCCGCTCCTGCAACCGTTGCCGGAACCAGGCATCCGCATCTTTTCCATCGAGCGCCCCCTCCTCACCGGCGCACGCCGCCCGAATCGCCGTGACACGCCAAAAACTCTGCCGCGCTGCGGCCTGGGGAATCACCTCGACCACCCGCTCCCGCCAGGCTCCGAACACCTCGGCCAAAGCGGCCCAACCCGGTTCCAGCCAATCATCGATCCGCTCTTTCAACACCCGCGACAAGGCCGGACTGCGCCCCCCGGTGCCAATCGCCACCACCACCTCGCCACGCCGCACCACAGCCGGTACCAGGAAACCACTGCTGGCCGGGTCATCCGCCGAATTGCACAAGATCCCCTCTGCGCCACAGAGCCGGGCCACCTCCCGATTCAAATCCGCCCGGTCCGTGGCCGCGAAAACCAGCAGGAATTTCGGTCGCTGCGCCAACACCTCTGCGGAAAACACGCCGGACCAGTGCGCCACCCGACCCGCCTCCACCCAATGCGCCACCACCGGATCCAACGTCGGTGCCAGCACCGTCACCCGCGCTCCCGTGGCCAGCAACCCTTCGATCTTGCGCCGCGCCACCCGTCCCCCCCCCACCACCAATGTCTCACGCCCCTCCAAAACCAGTTCCGCCAGGTAGTGTGGCATGTTATGGTAATCCATTGGCCCGATCCTCTCCCGAAAGGTTTATGACAGGATGTCCGACACCCACATCATCATTCGCGGCGCCCGCGAACACAATCTGAAAAATCTCCATCTTTCGCTGCCCCGGCATCAATTGACCGTGGTCACCGGGGTATCGGGTTCCGGCAAGTCTTCCCTGGCCTTCGACACCTTGTCCGCCGAGGGGCAAAGGCGTTATGTGGAGTCGCTTTCGGCCTATGCGCGGCAGTTTCTGAGCCTGCAAGGCAAACCCGACGTGGATGCCATCGAGGGGCTTTCTCCGTCGATCTCCATCGAACAGAAAGGGACCAGCAAAAACCCCCGCTCCACGGTCGGCACGGTCACCGAAATCCACGACTATCTGCGCCTGCTCTTTGCGCGCATCGGCAAACCCCACTGCCACGGCTGCGGCCAGCCGATCCAGAGCCAGAGCATCAGCCAGATGGTCGATACCCTGCTCGCCCTGCCGGAAAAGACCCGTCTGCTGCTTTTGGCCCCGGTGATCCGCGACCGCAAGGGAGAATACAAAAAAGAGTTGGCTGCCATGGCCCGCCAGGGATTCACCCGCGTCGTCATCGATGGGGAAACCTGTGAACTGGACGAACTGCCCACGCTGAACAAACTGTTAAAACATACCATCGAAATCCTGGTGGACCGGATCGTCATCAAGCCCGGCCTGCAAACCCGACTCGCCGATTCGCTCGCCACGGCTCTGAGTGCGATCGAAGCTTTGGGGATCAAACATCAGGGAGGCGGAATCGCCAAGGTGGTGATCCTGGAAGAGCCGCCACGAGAAATCATTTTCAGCGAACGCCATGCCTGTCCCACCTGCGGCATCTCCTATCCGGAGATCGAGCCGCGCATGTTTTCGTTCAACAGTCCCCACGGCGCCTGCCCGGAGTGCGACGGTCTGGGCAACAAGGCCTTCTTCGATCCCGCACTGGTGATCCCGGACCCGACCCGCTCCCTGCACGATGGCGCCATCGCACCCTGGAACAAACCCACGGCCCACATGGCCAAAGAGTCGCTCCACGCCTTGAGCGGACACTACGGATTCGATCTGCATCAGCCCTGGAACGAACTGCCCGAGAGCGTGCGTCAGATCATTCTGACCGGCTCGGGCCATGAGAAGATCCTGTTTCGTTTTCGCGGACCACGAGGATCCTTCACCACGGCCCGCCCCTGGGAGGGGGTGTTGAACAACCTGGAGCGGCGTTTTCTCGAAACCGAATCCGATGACGTGCGCGAGGAGTTGCACCCGTTCCGCTCCTTCGCCCCTTGTGTGCTATGCCACGGCAGGCGGTTGCGCAAGGAGGCGCTGCATATTCTGCTCGATGGATCCAACATCGCCGATCTTTCGGCTTTGTCTTTGGATCGCGCTGCCGAACGGCTTGCAGCGCTGCCCCTCACCCCCATGGAGCAGGCGATCGCCGACCGCATTCTCAAGGAACTGCTCGACCGGCTGCACTTCCTGCGCGCGCTGGGGCTGGATTATCTCACCCTGGACCGGGCAGCGGCCACCCTCTCCGGAGGGGAAGGACAACGCATCCGGCTGGCCAATCAGATCGGTTCCGGCCTGACCGGCGTGCTCTACATCCTGGACGAGCCAAGCATCGGCCTGCATCAACGCGACAATCAGCGACTGCTGGATGCCTTGTTCCGACTGCGGGATCTGGGCAATACCGTGGTGATGGTGGAACACGACGAAGAGGCGATCCGACGCGCCGACCATGTGGTGGACATGGGGCCGGGAGCGGGCGAACATGGCGGGCAGGTGGTGGCCGAAGGGCCGCCCGAGGCGATCATCGCCAATCCCGCCTCTTTGACCGGTCGTTATCTCGGCGGCTTTCTGACCATTCCGCTGCCAGCCAAACGGCGGGTGCCGGACCCGGAACGTCAGATCACGCTGCACGATGTGACCACCCACAATCTGAAAAAAATCACCGCCTCGATCCCTCTGGGGCTGTTCGTCTGCATCACCGGGGTCTCCGGTTCGGGCAAGTCGAGCCTGATCCTCGACACCCTGCTGCCTGCCCTGACTGCCCGACTCGGACAGGAACATCTGCCCGGCGGGACGTTTCAGGCGATCAGCGGCCTGGAGTGGCTCGACAAGGTGATCCACATCGACCAGTCCCCGATCGGACGCACCCCCCGTTCCAATCCCGCCACCTACACCGGCCTGTTCACCCCGTTGCGCGAACTGATGGCCAGCGTGCCCGAAGCCCGTGGACGGGGCTATCAGGCCGGACGATTCAGTTTCAATGTCAAGGGAGGACGCTGCGAGGCCTGCGCGGGCGATGGACTGATCAAGATCGAGATGCACTTTCTGCCGGATATCTTCGTGCAGTGCGATCTCTGCCGGGGCAGCCGCTACAACCGCGAAACGTTGGAAATTCAGTATCAGGGGAAAAACATCGCCCAGATTCTCGATCTGACCGTGGACGAAGCCGCCGGGATGTTCCAGGCCATACCGGCCCTGAATACCCGTCTGAAAACCCTGCAATCCGTGGGCATGGGCTATGTGCGCCTGGGGCAGTCGGCCACCACGCTCTCCGGCGGCGAGGCGCAACGGGTGAAAATCGCCCGGGAACTGGCCAAACGGGCCACCGGACGCACCCTTTACATCCTGGACGAACCCACCACCGGATTGCATTTCGACGACATCCGCAAACTGCTCGAAGTTCTGGGCAAGCTGGTGGATGCCGGCAACACGGTGGTGGTGATCGAACACAATCTGGATGTGATCAAAACCGCAGACTGGCTTTTGGATCTTGGACCCGAGGGGGGGAGTCAGGGAGGAGAGTTGGTCATGGCAGGCACCCCGGAGGCATGCGCCGCGCTGGAGCATTCCTGGACCGGAAAATTTCTGCACCCCATTCTGGCAACCGGACCGGTCTGAACAGGCCGAGTCAACGGGATCCGAGTCAACGGGATCCGAGTCAACGGGGTCCAGGGGCCATTGGCCCCTGGTGGGGTCCAGGGGCGAAGCCCTTGGGACTTTGGCCTTTGGCGCGCTTTTTAGCAGGCGCGCCCTCCGGTCGCCGCAGGCGACGCCTTTGGGCCGACCCTGGCTCTTGTTGCGGAATCATGCGTTGTTGACACCCAACGGCGTCGCCTGCGGCGACCGGGAGGCGCGCTGCCGGAAAAGCGCGCCAGAGATCAAAGTCAAAGTCCCAAGGGCTTCGCCCCTGGACCCGACCAGGGGCCACAGGCCCCTGGACCCCATGGACAAAGGACACGGTTCAGGCCGCCTCGACCGCTCCCTTGCGGCGCGAGTCGCGCAGCTTGTCCCCGAGACCCGCCTCGATGGCCAGCGAACGCCGTTTTTCCGAATAGGAGGGAGCGACCATGGGAAAGCTCTTGTCCAGATCGAACATGCCGCGATATTCGTCGAAATCGATTTTGTGCGAACGGGTCAAATGGCCTTTCAACGCTTTGCAAGGTTTGCCGCAGATCAGACAGATGACCGCATCCTGGGTAATGGCCTGATCGATGGGAACAAAAGGCTCGACCTTGTTTTTGTCGGCACCGGCCGCGCGCTCGGTGGATTCTTCTTCTCCGGTCTCCAGCTCCATATCGACTTCGTGCAGCTTGGCCACATCCCCATGCTGGGCAAGCTCGTTCAGAGTACCGAAAACCTCCCGGAGGAGCCTCGGTAATTCACGCGCCTGGACCTCGTTATTGGAAACGTATGCCTCAATGATTTCGGCAGCATGTTTGAGCAAATCGGATGACATCCTTGGACTCCTTGTTAAGCAGAAATGCCTTGTTGTAGATTTTTCGTATAATATTTTTCTTGACCCCCAAACTGTCAAGACCTTTTTTGCAATTCATCCAAAAAACAGGTCAAAAAAGCGGTCAACAGGCGATCATGCGTTCATGTCCCCCCCCTTTTCCGGGAGATTTCGGATCATGCTTGCGGTTCTGCTCCCCAATGCCGGAGGCACATCCCATCGCACTGGTCCAAGGCGGCCAGACGCGCTTCTCCCCGCACCGCGTTGCCGATGCGCACCTCTTCGGCGCGCAGCAGATCCTCCAGGGTAAGCGCAGCGATCCTCCCGTTGAGACGAACCAGGGCCTCGTCACGCCACAACCCAGGCAAAACCCCATCTGCAACCGGCGGCGCCAGCCAACGCCCTTCCAGCCGCACCAGCACGCCACTGATCGCCCCTTCGGTCACCCGTCCACAACGATTGACGAACAGCACCTCGTCGTATCCGGCAGCGCGCGCTGCGGAAAATTCCGCATCCAGATGCAGACGCCGATTGGTTTTGTGACGGGCCAGAGGATCCAGGGGATCGGGTCGCCACCGGGCCAGGCGCGCGCGCGGCCGCTCGGGCCAGACGCCCAGCGGACGATGGGTCAGGGTGATCCGCTCCCCCGCAGCCAGGGCAAGCCGACCGGTGAGGGGTGTCAATCCGGCTTCGGCCCAGGCGCGGGTGGTGACGCGCACCTGCGTTTCGACCGCCTCCCGGTCCAGGGCCAACCCCAATGCCTGCGCCGAGGCCGCCAGCCGGGCCAGATGGGCCGACAGTCGCACGACCGCGCCGGAACGCTCCACCCGAAAGCTTTCGATCAATTCCAGTTCATCCGGAATGGCGGCCAAAAACCGGGCCTTGTCCGCCACCTCGGCCCATTCGGCCTGCGGATCGGAATCCGCCACCACCCCGCCGCCCAGACCGATCCGGCACGGCTGGCCTTGCTGCCGGACCACGGTGCGGATCGCCACATTGAACCAGCAATCCCCACCCGGCGCGATCACCCCGGTCATGCCGGTATAGATCCCGCGCGGACGCTGCTCCAGGGTGCGGATCATGGACATGGCGGCCTTTTTCGGCGCACCCGTGATCGAGGCCGGTGGAAACAGCGCAGCCAGAATCCCATCCAGATCGACTCCGGGACGGACCGTGCCATGCACCCGGGTTTCCAGGTGATGAACGGTCGAAAACGAACGGCACAGGGCCAAAGATTCCACCCGCACGCTGCCGGTTGCGCAGACCCGGCCCAGATCGTTGCGCGCCATGTCCACGATCATGACATGTTCGGCCCGATCCTTGACCGACCGCTCCAGGGCCTCGGCCAGTTCCCGATCCGTCTCCGCATCCTGCGAACGGGGACGGGTGCCTTTGATCGGCGCCGTGACCAGTTCCCGGCCCCGACGTTCCAGAAACCCTTCCGGCGAAAAACTGGCCACCGACCAATCCCCGGCCTGGATCCACAACGCTCTGGGAAAGCGGTGCGCGGCCTGCAACCGCAAAAACAGCGCCGCCGGATCGATCCCCGCATCCAGGGTGGCCGGCAGGGTGTAGTTGACCTGATAACTCTCTCCGGCGGCAATCCACGCGGCGATGGCCGCCAGATCCCGCCCGAAACGGAGCGGATCGATCCCCAAAGCCGCCGCAGACCCCGAAACCGGTGACGGGGCCGGATAAACGGCACGGCGCGGCGGTGCGGAAAAAAACGCGAACCAGGCCAAAGGAAGCCCGTCCAGAGCAGCGGCGACCGGCAGATCAAAGACGCAAGCCGCCTCGTAGGCGAGCCATCCTCCGACCCAGCAGCCGGCGCGAGCCGCCGCCTCGGCCTGACGCAACACCGGGCGCACCTCCTCCGGAGCGCGCGCCACCACGATCCGGTCCGGTTCCGCCAGACAGAACGGCGCCCCCAGCTCCGGAAAATCGACCAGCAGATTCACCCCGGCGCGCAACCGCTCCGGGGTGAGTCGCTGCGGTTCGGCAGGAAGATCAGCGCACGCCACGCGCCGAAAGTACCCCATAAGGCGGGACATGCAGACGGTTCAGGCCCGCGCTCGCATCCAGTCCCATGGCCACGGCGATCAACTGGGCGAAATTCATCTCCGGCAGATCGATGGATTGTCCCACGACCTTTTCCGCCGGTCCCTGGAACGAACCCATGGACATGTCGCACAGGGTGCAGGGGGTGATCATCACCTCGGCCCCGGCATTTTTGGCGTTCAGGCAGTTTTTGGCCACCATGGCACGCATTTCGGTTTTGTCCGACAGCATGACATGAAAACCGCAACATTTGTCATGACCATCGTACGCCACGGGCTGGCCGCCCAGCAGGGTGATCAGGCGGTCGAGATGATCGGCCTTCTCCCCAGCCTTGGCGTCGAAAATCTCTTCGGGACGCAGATTGTGACAGCCATAAAACGGCGCCACCCGCAACCCCTTGAGGGGATGTACCACCTTGGCGCGCACCACCTCGGGATCGAGTTGATCGGTGATCACCCACAGCAGATGAAACACCTGAATGGAGGCCTTGTAGGGCCGAACTCCGGCCTGGGCCAGGACGTGATTGATCTTGTCGAGCAGTTCGGGTTCGTTTTTGAAGCGATGGTTGGCGTGCGTCAGGGTTTGCAGGCAGGTGTTGCAGATCGTGACCAGATGGCGTCCCTTCTCCTCGGCTTCGGAGAGGATGCGCGCGGCAACCGCCAGGGAAAAGGCCGGTTTGGTCTCCCGCAGGCTGACCGCGCCGCAACAGGTGGCGCGGGGCATGTCGTACAGGCTGATGCCCAGGGCCAAAGCCACGGCGCGGGCCGCGACATCGGCCTCTTTCTGCACCTGCTTGGCGGCACAACCGGGATAATAGGCAAAATCGAGTCTCATAAGATTCTCCTGTGGGTCGGGTTCATCCCCTATTCGGGGACCACCTCCTTGGCTTTGGTTTCCACATCCAGGGGGTGCTCTTCCAGGATTTCGTAAATCTTGGCAAGTTCTGCCAATCCCGCCGATTTGTGGGGCAGAGGCGAAGGGATCTTCCATTTTTTCATCAGATGAAAGGCGGTTCCCAGCTCCTCCAGGGTGCCCAGGATGCCCACAGTGCGCATCATCAGGGTGAATTCGTTCAAATTGCCGGTCTGCTGGATATCCTGATGGAACGCCAACGCATGTTTGGGTCCGGGTCCGGCATCCAGCCCCTTGGCCAGGCCACGGGTGCGCAGTTTGACGATCGCCTCCATGGGTTTCACATCCTTGGGACAGCTTTCGACACACATGGCGCAACGGGCACAGCTCCACATCATGTGGGGATGGGAGAGCTGTTCCAGGCGGCGCCGTTTCTGCCCCTCGCGCGGATCCGAAACAAAACGGAACGCCTTGGCCAGAGCCGCCGGACCAATGAACTCCGGAGTCACCTCGGCCATGACGCAATCCGAATAGCAACTGCCGCACATGATGCACTGGGTGACGTGATTGACCTGATCATAGGCCGACTGTTCCAGCACGGCATCGGTATCCGGGCCATCTTCCAGATGGGGCTGGATCTTGTGGATGCGCTCGAAAAAAGGGCCGATGTCGATGGCCAGATCCTTGAGCACCGGCTGATTGGCCTGGGGTGCCACCACCACCACGCCATCGGCGTTGGCCACGGAGCCGACATGGGTCTTGCAGGCCAGCCGGGTGCGTCCGCCGATCTTCATGGCACACGAACCGCAAATCGCCGAACGGCAGGACTGGCGGAAGGTCAACGAACCGTCCTGATCCCCCTTGATCTCTTCCAGGAGGGTCAGGATCGTGGTGGTCTCGGTGGCCGAGACCGGATAATCCACCCAGCGGCTCGCGATGCGGCCATCCGGCCCCTTGCGATTGCGCTGGATGCGAAAGGTATAGTGCTTTGCGCTCATCTTTCGTCTCCCGCCTCAATAGGTCCGGACTTTGGGGGCATACTCGGCCCTGCCCAGGGTACGCACCGGCTCGTGGGAGAGGATCACCTCCCCCTTGGCCCCGTCCCAGTGGCTCAGGGTATGTTTGCGCCAGACGGCATCGTCGCGCTCCGGAAAATCGATGCGCGAGTGAGCACCCCGCGACTCTTCACGCGCCAGAGCGCCACGCACGATGCATTCGGCCAGATCGATCAGATGACCCAGCTCCACGGCGCGCAACAGGTCGATGTTGAAATCGTCCGCGTGGTCATCCAGATGAATCTTCTGGTAATCCTCCCGCAGTCCGGGGAGTTCGGAGACCCCTTCGCGCATCCCTTCCACGGTGCGGAACACCCCGCAATGGAGATTCATCGCCGCGGCCATGCGATGATGCAGGGCAATCGGGCGCACGCCCTGGTCGGGGCGGGATTTGAGGGTGTCCAGGTTGCCTTTGACCGCCGCGACTTCGGAGGCGGCGAAATCGCGCAGTTTCTCCCCCTTGACGAACCGGGCGCAGTGGCTGCCGGTGATCCTGCCGAAGACGATGGTATCGAGCAGCGAATTCCCGCCCAGGCGGTTGGCGCCGTGCACCGACACGCAGGCCGCCTCTCCGGCGGCGAACAGGCCGTGCAGGGGCGAGGCTCCATACTTGTCGGTGCGGATGCCGCCCATGGAGTAGTGGGCCGTGGGCCGGATCGGAATCGGGGCGTGGATCGCATCCACCCCTTCCAGATCCAAAGAGAGTTGACGGATCTGGGGCAGGCGTTCCAGGATCTTGTCCGCCCCCAGATGGCGCAGATCGAGAAAAACCGCGCCATTGATGCCGCGTCCCTCGATGATTTCGGTCTGTTCGGCGCGGGAAACCACATCGCGCGAGGCCAGTTCCAGCTTGTTGGGGGCGTAGCGGCTCATGAAGCGTTCGCCCAGGGCATTGATCAGATAGCCCCCTTCGCCCCGCGCCCCTTCGGTGACCAGAACGCCCGACGTGCGCAGGCCCGTGGGATGGAACTGGACGAACTCCATGTCGGCCAATGGCGCGCCGGCGCGCAGAGCCAGGGCCATGCCGTCGCCGGTATTGGTGGTGGCGTTGGTATTGGAAAGAAACACCCGGCCATAACCGCCGGTGGCCATGAGCACCGCCTTGGCCCGCAGGGCAAAGACCGCTCCGGTCTTGATGTCATAGGCCACGACGCCCGCGATGGCCTGCTCCCGGTCCGTCACCAGGCGCATGACGCTGCACTCTTCGTAGACCTTGACTTGGGCCTTGACCAGTTGTTCCCAAAGCGTGTGAAGCAGCACCTGTCCGGTGCGGTCGGCGGCATAGCAGGTGCGGTTGAAGCTCGCGCCGCCAAAGGCGCGCTGGGCGATCAGACCCCCTTCGATGCGGGAGAATGGCGTCCCCATGCGATCCATTTCCAGGATCGCCTCCGGGGCCTCGTGACACATCAGCTCGATGGCATCCTCGTCGCCAATGTAGTCCGCCCCTTTGACGGTATCGAAGGCATGGGAATCGCGGGAATCCTGCGGGTTGATGGCAGCGTTGATGCCGCCCTGGGCTGCGCAGGAGTGACTGCGCAATGGATGGATTTTGGTGACGATGGCCACATCGATGCCCGCCTTGACGCCTTCCAGCGCAGCGCGCATGCCGGCCAGCCCGGCCCCGACGATGATCAGGTCATGGCTTTGCATGCATGGTTCCTCCTTGCTCACGCGCGTCCCCTCGTAGGATCGGTGCGATCCAACGCGCATTTTTGAAAGAATGACGAATGAAGATTCCGAAGTTGATCCGGAATCAATCCACTTTATCCGCGTCGCTTGGGCTTGTCAAAAGAAATTCGATTTCCTGAAGCACCGGGCCGGAGCACTCCAACACCCTGGCAAGATTGAGCAATTCGGTTGCGGTCCGATCAAAATCATACCGGTCCAGGGCCTCGGTCATCCGGGCATGGATCCGGTGCTCCTCTTCGTGAGCCAGGAAGGGACGAAGCTCCTGCAACCAGGTTTCAGCGTTCAGGTCACGGCACTGGAGGGCGCTCGCCAACTCCCGGAGCAGTTCGGCCAGCCGGACCGGATCATGAGTCGGAGCAAAAGACGCAGAGGATGAAAAACTCGCCTGCGCGTCTGCGGGCAGTTGCGCCGCCAAGGCGCTCAACCGGTACAACTCCCTGGAGAAGCGGGTCAGCAGATGAGACCATTGCCCGGAGTCGCGGTTTTTGACCGCCTGTTCCAGTGCCCGCGCGGCGGCCTGAAGATCCACCGCCGCCAGATTGGCCCCTCCCCCCTTGATGGTGTGCAGCAACCGTTCGATCTGCCGGAAGCCCTCGGGCGACGGATCGCTCAGCACCTGACGCAACTGTTCCGGGGCCTGGGCATAATCGGCGCAGAACTGCCGGATCAGTTGCTGCCACAACGGCCAGTTGCCATTGAGACGCTCCAGCGCAGCCGGCAGATCCACGCCATCCAGATGATCCGGCACTACCGGAGCGTCGGCAACCACGCCCGGCTCCTCCGGCTTCTCCGACTCTTCCAACCCCGCAACGCCAAGACCTTCCCGTGGATGGATCCAGGCAAGCAGGGCGTCGAACAACAGTTTGCGGTCAATGGGTTTGGTCAGATGACCATTCATGCCCGCTTCCAGACTGGCCTGCCGGTCCGCTTCCATGGCATGAGCGGTCATGGCCAGAACGGGCAGATCCTGAAAGCGCGCATTGGCGCGAATCAGTCGCGTGGCCGCATAGCCATCCATCTCGGGCATCTGGACATCCATCAGCACCAGATCGAACGTTTGCAGCGTCACCTTGCGGACCGCCTCCAGACCGTTTTCCGCCGCCTCGACCACGATTCCGACACTGCGCAGATTCTCCTCGGCCACCTGCCGGTTGATGGCATTGTCCTCGGCCAGCAGCACCCGCGCTCCGGCCAGCCGGTTCCGGAGCGGTTGCAGATCCAGGGTCTGATCCACCCGCTGCCAGGGAGAGACGAGAATGACCGAATCCGCCCCATCCTGCGGCCCACTCCGGGAAAAGACGGTCGTGAAATGAAACGTCGTCCCCTCCCCCGGCAGGCTCTCCAGCCAGATCTCCCCGCCCATCAACTCGACCAGATTCTTGCAGATGGCCAGTCCAAGCCCGGTGCCGCCATGTTTGCGCGTGGTCGAATGATCGGCCTGGACAAACGGTTGAAACAGACGCGCCGCCTGCTCCGGGGCGATGCCGATGCCGGTATCCCGCACAAAAAAATGCAGCCGCAGGCCAGACTCCAACCGCGCGACCTCCTGGATGCCCACCTCCACCACGCCGCCGGACGGAGTGAACTTGAGCGCATTGGCAATCAGGTTGATCAGAACCTGTTCCAGCCGCATGGGATCCCCATGCAGCAAAAGCGCTGCGTTCTCCCCTGGGGTGATGCGCCAGCGGAGCCGCTTCTCCTCGGCCTGAAGACGAAACAGTTCGTCCAGATGGACAAAAAGTTCGCCCAGCCTGAAATCCATGGTTTCCAGCGCGAGGCGCCCGGCATCGATCTTGGCGAAATCAAGCAGATCGTTGAGAATCCGCAGCAGGGCGTGGGACGAGGAGGCGATTTTCTTCAAATAATCCCTGGTGCGCGGCGCCCCTTCGCCCTGGAGCGCCAACCCGGTCAGACCGATCACCGCATTCATCGGGGTCCGGATTTCATGGCTCATGTTGGCGAAGAAATCGGCCTGGGTGCGTTTGGCCTCCTCCGCCAGATCCTTGGCCTGCATCAAGGCGTCCATGGCCTGGCGTACAATCCGCAACGTCATGATGCGCAGCGGGAAAAAAACCACCCAACCCAGCAGCAACGCCCCACCCAGCGTCCACAGAATCGGCAGCAGTTCCGCGCGCATCGACAGGGTGATCTCCACCCGGCCGACCGGTTCTCCATAGTCGTACAAAGGGGACTGGCGGGTCAAACGTGGCCACGGGAGCCTTTCGGGCAGCGCGCCCGCCTCGATTTCTTGGCCCTTGTGGCGGGCAAAGACCTGGACCGAGGTGCCGGAGGCATGGATGTCTTCCAGCAGACTCTGCATCCGGATCCCGGCCGATCCCCAGACCAGGGGCTGATTGCTGATGAATTTGTTCAGAAACAGGGTATGGATGCGCAACTCCGTATCCAGACGCTTGTTGATGTGATCCCAGTCCAGGTATGCATGGATGCCAACCGGAAGCAGCACGGCCAGAAGCGCCACCCACGCGGCCGTGTGCGTGATCAGTCGCAACAGAGGCGTGGCGTAACGCAACACGTCAGGGTTGAACTACGGAGAGTGCATTCTGACGCAACAGCGCCTGACCTTCGGTGCTGCGCAGGAAAGTCACGAAGCCGCGCAAGGAGGCCGGACTCTCCTGGCGCAAGACCAGATAAAGCGGTTTGCTGTAGGGATATTGTTTTTTATCCAACGCATCGACGGTGGGTTCCACCCCGTCGAGAATCAATCCCTTGAGCGGGCGTTGCTCGGCCAAGATCAGGGTCAACGCCACCCCGCCCAACCCGCCCGGCACCTTTTCGACCATGTTCGCCAGGTCAAGATCGGTTTCCGCCAGGGCCGAGCCGGGTTGACGCCGGGCGTGCGCCTGTTCGACCGCCTCGCGCATGGCCGGAGAGATGCTCTTGAGCAGTGTGGTATCCGCATCGGCCAAAGGACGCAGAATGGTGCGCACCCGCGAGCCATCGGGCCAACTGTTCTGGCGACCGGCATAAAAATCGGCCAACTGGGCCTGGGTGATGTGGGTGGCTGGGCTGTCCTGATGGACCACAAAAACAAAAGGCGAGTGTCCCACCCACTCCTGAATCAACCCGGCCTCCTGTTCCTCTTTTTTCAGCGGGCGTCCGGTCAAAGCCAGGTCGAGTTGATCGGTGGTCAGCGCCTTGATGGCCCCACTGCTGCCCATGGGCGGCAAAAGAAACTGAAAACTCAATTCCGGATGACTCTGGCGGTAAATCTCGCCGATCCGTTTGATGGTCGAAATCGCAGCGCCCGTGCCACTCACCCGCAAAGGCTCCGCCTGCGCCGTGGCAGCCAGCAGCAGAAAAAACAAGAACAAATACTTGTTCAGATGTTTTAAAAAATCACGCATCGATGCCTCCCCCTGGAGCAAAAAACGGGCTGTTTGTGGCAGAGGTTTGGATGCCGCAACTGCCACTTGGATTGTATCAGAGGGGTTTTGGGGAGGGAAGGAGCGCTGCGGCAAAAAAACTGGAAACAGAAGAAGCGGTGGAGTCCACCCAAAATGACGTTGCCTCCTTCCGACCAAACAGAATCGATTCGGTCGTGCCCATTTGGGGATGTCGTGCGTGAATCAGTGATGAGGCCTCAAAGAACGCAATTTTTGATTCAGCCAGCAAGCGGAATAAGAGATGTCCAGGGAGCCAATATTCCCCTGCTCCTTTTCCATCAAGGCCCACGCCTGCCAAGTCGGGG
>JADFWP010000027.1:0-4427 GCA_015234115.1 Magnetococcales bacterium | reverse complement strand
TCTCAACAGAGCCAATATTCCCCTGCTCCTTTTCCATCAAGGCCCACGCCTGCCAGGTCGGGGCATCTTTGGCATCGGCCTGCGTCCCTTGTTTGAACAACCAGCGCGCAGAATATTCCCTCTCAACAGAGCCAATATTCCCCTGCTCCTTTTCCATCACTGCCCACGCCTGCCAGGTCGGGGCATGTTTGGCATCGGCCTGCGTCCCTTGTTTGAACAACCAGCGCGCAGAATATTCCCTCTCAACAGAGCCAATATTCCTCTGCTCCTTTTCCATCACTGCCCACGCCTGCCAGGTCGGGGCATTTTTGGCATCGGCCTGCGTCCCTTGTTTGAACAACCAACGCGCAGAGTATTCGGTCTCAACAGAGCCAATATTCCCCTGCTCCTTTTCCATCAAGGCCCACGCCTGCCAGGTCGGGGCATTTTTGGCATCGGCCTGCGTCCCTTGTTTGAACAACCAGCGCGCAGAATGCGGAATATCCACATTACCAAAATTGCCGCACCTTTGCTCGAAACGGCCCCAGGTTTGCCATAAATAAGGATTGCCAGGACTCTGTGTTTCGATACGAGCAAACAGTTTCCGGGAATCCTCCAAAGAGCGTTCTGGTCGGATATTGAGCAAAAACGAAGTAAAAACTCGTTCCGGTGTATCCTTGCGCCCTTGTTGACAAGCCCTGGCAGCACCATCGAACAAAGCGATGTCAAGTTTGAGCGGATCAATCGGCGCACCAGGCTCTTGGGTCAAGATGCGCCAAAGGCTGGCAGCAATGGCAGGATGGCGAGTACAGATCTCTTGAAAAAGATATTGTCTGCTCGTGCCTCTTCTGACCTCCCGTTGACGCAGGGTCAACTCTCCCTCCAGACGCCGCAAGGCAAAATGGAGATTGTCTGGCGAATAACGGAGAAACGAGCCTAACAGGGTGCGGGTTGCGGGTTGGATACGACCCTTGACATCACATCGCACCTCCAGGCCAGCCACCGCAGCCAGCAGGGCTGTCACGCCTCGTCCGTCGGGTTGCTCGTGCAGATTGGCCACCAGATCGCGTAAAATATCATCCAGAGGTTTACCCCGTGTTGCCAGAATCATGACAGCCAACAGATCCTTGGCCCGATTTTCATGCAGGCGCGCCAAGATTTCCTCTGCTGTCACAGCCTGATCAGCCACCTGCCGGGTCACAATAGCCTGGGCCAATGCGGCAATATTTTGCGCGTTAAGCGGTTCAGATGACACGCATTCGATGCGATTGGACAAGCGCGAATAATGCACACCAACGCGCCACTCGTTGGAACGGGCAGCACACACCACCTTGCATGTCTGGTGTCTTTGTGCCAACACAGACAATAAATCAGGTAAGACATGGCACACATCCGCATGATCGATCAGCAAAACCACCGGGTCGGATTCGTTGCTCAGAAGTTCACGGGGCTTGGCCGAGAGCGGATCCAGCCAGAACACCTTGCGAAACCCCCTTTCCGCAAGCAATCGACACCCGATTTGCAACAAGGCGGTACTCTTGCCAGAACCGGCCGGACCTTTCAGAAGCACCGCAGACTGCGTGCGCAAGACCTCCATGGCGCGGGACACCCAGGAAAGTTCCACCGGCACATGGTCATGCACCAGACGCAGATCCGGCAATCCCCCCCGCAAATAATCTCTGGCCAGACTCTCATCCGCACCGGGCAAATCAGCCAGATATGGCGCATCCATGACCAGAATGTGCGGATAACCACTTGGTCTGCCAAAGGCAAGGCGTTTCCGAATCCATTGCTGATGTTTGAAACTCTCCTGCCACCAGTCCTCGGCCACCCGTTCAGAGCACTGATCTTTCAAGAACACCCTGCCCCGCTCCCGGATCGCCTCCATGCCATCCACGATCTGCAACCGGTTCAAAATTTCAAATTGCAGCAGAGGATTATCCTGAAATTCTCCAATCCTTGGCTGCAAAATTTCCCGCATTTTTTTGGGCAATGCACAAACCACACTGCCGTCCGCAAATCGGAATGCCAACGGGGCCATGGCTCCCACGGTGACGGATTTAGTGAGACCTGACTTTTTTCTCACTTTCAGACGGTCGTCATCGATCCAGATGTCACCAAACGAAATGAAACTTTCGACCCGTCCCTCTTCGTCCACTTTCTGCCAATAGAGAAGACCTTGCTCGTCTCGCCATAAAGGCGCGAGAAAGGTGGCTCCAGCAGGAACAGGGGCAATGAAGCTGTCCAGTTTCATGTTCATGTTTGTCTTTGCATTCATCAAGAAAATATGTTATCCAGGATCTCTTGATCACCAGGAAGAAGTTGGCAATCTTTTAATATATCAGCCACCTTTTGTCTCAGACTTGCCATATGTTCCTGTGGTGATCCAAGGTCGCTTTTGTAAAATTTTATTTTATCAGCCAATCCAATCGATTTTAATCTATTAAAAAGATACTGTCGCAAAGTCCACGTCTCAGGAACCACAATGGCGACGACGTTATTTGCGGTCAGTTCAATTTTTTGATCAAAACGCACCTCGAACGTCTTGGCTCGCCCATCGAAAGAGTTGGAAGCTGTTTTTTTGATCAGATCATGATAATTGGAAACCGTCCCACAGGGACTGGAGATCGGCAAAGTGTGACGCGGAACAAGGTTGAAGTAATCATTATTGTTTTGATAGAAAGCAATCACGCAACGGCGCAAGCAGTCCACTTCGTTATACAAAGCAAATTTTTCGATTTTCGTCTCCGGCAAATCATTTGCAAGCCTCTTGCCAAAAAACGCTCCCGAATCAAAAGGGAACTGATCCGCTGCGGCAGGCAATTTTGTCCGATCCATCAGAAAACAGGCAGGCATGAAACCCGCTTGCTGATGCGATTCCGTATCAATCCTCGGATCTGGCCGGTAAGCCGCACGACCATAAAAAAAATAAATTGATGGTGTAGGGAACAAGCCATCAGCAACAGGATCCAATTGCCCTTGCGTCAGAATCTCATCAAACTGCCCACCAAGGGTTGCATGGGTCAACGGCAAGATCGGGGGCAACGGTTGCGCACCAACACTGTCACGAATATACGTCCTGAAATCGCTCATACTCGTCCATTCAATCCCATGACAATTATCGCGTTTATATCGAAGCCGACTATCGGATGCTATAGGCCACAACTTACTCTCACGAAACACAGAATCATAGTTTATTCGACATCATTTCGTCTGTCAATCCCACTTCACACCACACAAACACTCTCTTCTTCGATAACAGTCGCAACTCTCACCCATTCGGCTTCAACGGCAACCAGACCCGGAAACAGCTTCCCCGATCCGTGCCCCAACTCTCGGCCTGCACGCTGCCTCCCATCCGCGCCACCCACTGGCGCGCCAGGGTCAACCCCACGCCGGCTCCGGAAAAAATCCGACTCTGGGTCAGATCCGCCTGCTCGAAGGGCAAGAAAATCCGCTCCAGATCCTCGGAGGCAATGCCGATCCCCTCATCGCGGATCAACAACTCCAGACCGCTCTGGTCAACCCCGTCGGACACCTTGCGCGCCACCAGCTCGATCCGCCCGCCGGTGGGAGAAAATTTCATCGCATTGTCCAGCAACACATCCAATACCCGACCCAGCAGGGTCGGATCGGTGCGCAACAACTCCGGAGCATCCATCCAGTCGGCGTGAATCCGCTGCCCTCGCGCCGCCGCCAACTCCCGCGCATGAGACAGATGCGTTGCCAGAAACACCCGCAAATCAAACAACCGGATCCGCAACGCCGTCTGCCCGGAGACCGCATCCGCCAGGTCCAGCAGATTGTTCACCAGTCCCAAAAGCTCCTGGCCGCTCTTGAGCACCCCGCGCAAGAACTCCTCTTGCGTATCGGTCAGGGCACCCATCTCCCGTTCCAGCAACAACCCGGAAAAACCGATCACCGCATTGAGCGGCGTGCGCAGTTCGTGACTCATGTTGGCCAGAAAACGGTTCTTCACCTCGTTGGCCGTCTCGGCGGCGATCTTGGCCTGACGCAGTTCCTCTTCCAGCCGCTTGCGCCCGGTGATGTCCCGCAGCGAGACCAGAAAAACCGTCGTTTTCTTGGGCCAGGGAATCTCCACCGCCCGCATTTCGGCGACCCGCACCTCGCCGTTGCGACACACCAGATCCACCTCGCTGCTCCCGCCGATGGTCACCGGAAAACCCAACTCGCCACCGACC
Source organism: Magnetococcales bacterium (assembly GCA_015234115.1). Lineage (GTDB taxonomy): Bacteria > Pseudomonadota > Magnetococcia > Magnetococcales > Magnetaquicoccaceae > Magnetaquiglobus. Next base: position 246 of record JADFWP010000027.1, on the reverse strand, counting down.
AGTTCATCCCGATCCCTGGAAAAAAGACGCTCCGCCGCCTGATTGGCATAGCGGACCTTGCCCACCCGATCCACCACCAGCATGGCATCGACATTTTTTTCCAGCAGGGTTTGACGCAACGAACGACTCAACATGGATCACTCAATTCCTTCTTCAATCCAAAAATCCGATCCGCCATTGTCAGGATGTAAACTTTTGAAAGAAAAGAGGGGGTCTGGGGGATTCATCCCCCAGGGTTTTGACTTT
>JADFWP010000026.1 GCA_015234115.1 Magnetococcales bacterium | reverse complement strand
TAAAGTCAAAACCCTGGGGGAGGAATCCCCCAGACCCCTTCTTTTCTTTCAATGGATGGATTTGGATCAGCCCGCTTCGACAGTCGCTTTCTGAAAGAATCTCCGTCGCACCCACAGCCCGATCAGCAACAAACCGATCGCTGCAAAGAAATAGTGTTTGAACTGCTCCATGAAGCCTTCCATGGCATGGCCGAAGACATAACCGCCATAGGCAAAGCTGGTGGCCCAGACGATGGCGGCAATGGCGTTGAGCAGCATGAAACGGATCGCGGGCAGCGGCGTGGCGCCCAAAGCGAACGGGGTGACGTTGCGCACGCCATAGACAAACCGGAACCCCAGAATGAACCAGGTATTATATTTTTGCAACAGCTCCATCACGCGCGCGGTGCGGCGTTGCCAGACCTCGCTGCTGGCCCGTTTGACCAGCAGATGTCCCCAACGCCGTCCGATGAAAAAATAGAGCTGGTCGCCGAAATAGGTGCCGGAAAACGATGCGAGGATCACCAGGTTGAGATCCAGTACGCCTGTCTTGGCCAGATAACCGGCCACCAGCACCATGGTCTCCCCTTCCAGGAAGGTGCCGACAAACAGCACAATATAACCATACTCCCGCAAGAAGCCTTCAAATGTTTCCAACATGCCGGATCATTCCTTGTATTGTGGTGCAATGGATTCAAGCTGCGATTATTTCAAGAGGGACACGGTTGAAAGAAAAGCGGGGGTCTGGGGGATTCTTCCCCCAGGGTTTTGACTTCAAACCGCATCCATCTTGGGAGATGTCGTTTGTCAGTGGGGTCCAGGGGCCAATGGTCCCTGGTGGGGTCCAGGGGCGAAGCCCTTGGGACTTTGGCCTTTGCGCGCTTTGCCGCAGGCGACGCCGTTGGGCCAAAAACTCATTATCCCGGAATGGTCGCGGTGTAAAGTCAAAACCCTGGGGGAAGAATCCCCCAGGCCCCCGCTTTTTTTTCAATAATGTTGCCATGGTCTGCTCCTGGGAAAGTGGCATCAGGGCGGCGGGATGTAGCCGGTACGGGTCAGAATCTCCCGGCCCTCGGGACTCAGGATCCAGTCCAGGAATTTTTTGATCTCTCCTCCGGGTTCCCCCAGCGTGTACAGATAGAGGGAGCGGGCCAGAGGATAGGCCTGATCCACGGTGGAGGCGGTGGTGGGGGGGACGCACGGGGCGTTGGATTGGTGGATTTTGGAAATGCAGAGGGTCTTGACCGCATTGGTCACGAAGGCCATGCCCGAATAACCGATGGCGCAGGGCATTTGCGCCACCATGGTGACAATGGCGTCCGAGGCATCCATGCTGATGGTGTTGGCATCGAAGTGTTCGTTTTGATCCAGGATCGCCTGCCGGAAAAAGAGGTAGGTGCCGGAGTTGTTCTTGCGGCTGATCGGGAGAATCTTTTGATCCGGGCAGCCTGGAACCGTGACGCCCAACTCTTCCCAGGTGGGGGCATGATTCTGTTTGCTGTAGATTTCGGTCAGTTGTTGCAGCGACAGGCCATGGATCGGATTGCTGGGGTGGACCACCACCGACACCGCGTCTCGGGCCACCACATGGGTGACCAGTTCGTTGCCGCCATGTTTTTTGGCGAAGATCTGCATTTCCCGTTTGCGCAACGGGCGACTGGAGGAGGCGATCTCGATATGGCCGTTGAGCAATGCGGCAATGCCGTTGCCCGAGCCGCCGCCGGTCACCTCGATGCGCACGCCGGGTTCACGCTCCTGGTAGACCTTGGTCCACTCTTTGAGCGCCTTGAACAGGGTGTCTGATCCTTTGATGTGAATCGTTTTTGTGGGGGTGTCTGTGGCCCATGCCCAGCCGGAAATCAGGAAGGTGCCCAGGAGTAGCATCGTCCCGACAAGTCTTTGCAAGTTTGTGATTCTCATACTTTCTCACCCCTGCCGACGGATTGTTTGAAACGCGGTTGTCTAATGGGGTCCAGGGGCCATGGGTCCCTGGTGGGGTCCAGGGGCGAAGCCCTTGGTGGGGTCCAGGGGCGAAGCCCTTGGGACTTTGGTCTTTGGCGCGCTTTGCCGCAGGCGCGCCCCCCGGTCGCCGCAGGCGATGCCTTTGGGCCAAGAAGGGTTAGAATTTTTTGTTTAGAGTCAAAGTCCCAAGGGCTTCGCCCCTGGACCCGACCAGGGGCCATTGGCCCCTGGACCCCGTTGACGATTCTCTCAAGAGGATGTGCGCAGCGCACCACAATCGATGTGCCGGGAAGCGGTCAGCGCCTCGTCCGCGAACTCCTGGGCCGTGATCCAGATCTGGGCGATGCGGGGGTCGATGGTGGCCAGACTCTCCAAAAATTCCTGACTGCGTTGGCGGTCAAAGTGGGCAAACGGTTCGTCCAGTGCCAGAAACGCGCTGTCCGGCGTGCGGGCCAGCAACGCCTGGGACAAGGCGACGCGCAGCACCAACGCCAGTTGGCGTTTGACGCCGGTGGAGAGGGCGACCATTTCCACCGGTTCGCGGTGTCCTTCGGGGAGGACGGTGATGTTCCACTGTTCGTCCAGACGCAGGGTGTGGAAACGGCCACGGGTGAAGATCGGCACCAGGCGTCCCAGGACGCGGTTCAACTCCTGCTGGAACTGAAGCCGCAACTCCTGGCTGGCGCCCTGCAACAGCCCTTCGGCCACCTGGCGGATCTCGATGGCGTGGTGGATCTGTCCTTTTTCCCCGTCGATTCCGGCAATGGCGGCCAGAATTCGGGTTCTTTCGTGGCGCCGGTGCCGTTCGTCCTCCACTTCTTTTTGCAACTGCGCCACCTGGTCAAGCAGGCGGAGCGGCTCCTGTCTGGCCTGCTCGCCTTTGGCGCGGAGGGTGGTCAGCACCGGAGCAAGCTGCGCTTGCAGATTCTGGAGTTGCTCCTGAAGCTGATTTTGTGCGTGGTTCCAGGCGGTTTCGTCCCAGAATCCGTTGAACTCTGTGCCGGTCCAGCGGTTCAGGTCGGCGGACCAGGGGGCGCGATCCAGTTGGATAAGCAGCGTGACCTGCTCTTGCAGCGGGTGTTCGGCGGTTTTGGGAATGGTGTCGATCACGTTCCAGGCCTTGATGACCTGAAGATCCAGCGCCTGTTTGGCGGCCAGCGCGGCCCGGACCTTTTTCCCGGCCAGTCCGCGACCGAGCAGACCGCACAGGAGCAGCAGCGCAGGCAGAGCCGTGACCGCCATCATCACCAGATTGGTGGTGAGCGGCACGCCGGGAAGATGACGACCCAGCAGTTCGGCGACCTGGGCGCCAAAGCGGGGCTGCAACCACAGATTCCAGGAGAGACCGGCGGCAAACCAGGTGATCGGGATCAACAGCAGCAGGATGCCCATGCGCCGTCCCTTCCGGGCGCGCCGTTTGAGGGCTTTGTGGTGAGCGTGGTTGATTTTTTCCCGTTCCGTGGTCAGGGTGGGGGAGTCGTTCGGCGCGGGCGGCAGTTCTCCCAGCCAGCGCAGCAGGGCTGCGCGCTCCTCCCACAGTCCGGCGATGTTTTTTTCCAGGGTGTTCAACGGCTCCTGCCAGCGTTGGAACCATTGGCGCACGCCGTTTTTCGGTGTGGCGATTCCTGCCAGATGACCGGCCCGGTCGATGGATTCGAGTTCCCGGAGGGCGGCGTCGAGGTTTTGTCCCCGTTGACGCCATTCGGCCAGGGGGCTGGCAAAGGGGATTTGCGCCAGATGGTCGCAGGCGGTGGCAATGCGTTGGGTGGCCTGGATGATGCCCGCCTCGACCCCGAGCCAGCGTTCCACCGTGGCCTGGGCTGCGGCCACCCGGTTCGCCGCCTGCTCCAGAGCGGTTTCTTGCAAGGCAAGACGATCCTCCTGGATTTTCAGGGCGATGATCTCGTCGCGCAGCGCGGCCTGTTGGGCGAGCTGGGCCGATTCCTGCTGGCGCAGCGCCTGGTCTTCGGCCTGCAATTCGGCCTGGATCGCGTTCAGCGTGGTTTCGCCATCGAGCGCCCGGATCGTCTCGCCGGGTCGGGTGTGGCGCGCCTGGGCCAGATAGAGGGTATCGAGAAAGGGTTGAAAATCACAGCCGATCCACTCCTGGATCTTTTGATCCACGGCTTCGGTTCCCAGGGCCAGCGTCGTCTGGTCGTCCGTTGCGCCGAGTGTGGCCTGATGGTTGCCTTCCCGGTCGATGGCGCGGGTGAGGGTATAGCGTTTCTGGTCGGGCGCGCGCAGCTTCAGGGTGGCCGATCCCTGGTCGGCGCCCCAGCGGATCACCTTGGCCAGGTCGTTCCGGGCCAGATTGGCGGTGCGTCCGAAGAGGGCGAAGGCCAGGATTTCGAGCAGCGCCGATTTGCCGGATTCGTTGGGACCGGTGATGAGGATTCGTCCCTGGGCGGGCAGATCGGTCAGATCCAATTGATGGAAGCAAAGGATGTTTTCTGATTTCAGGCGCAGAATGATCATGCGAGCTTCTCCCCGTGCGAACGGCGGGTGTTCCGATGGGCGAGGAGCAGTTCCGTGGCCTCCTTGAGCTGGGAGGCGGCCCGGTTCTGGCCGGGTTGTTCCAGCTTCTTGCGGCAGAACGCTTCGAGGGTGAGCAGCGGATCCGGGACGCAAAACCGTGCGTCGTTCGGGGAGGAGTCATGGTCGGGCATCGGTTTACCTCGTCACGGGCCGGGGGTCTTCAGCAGGCAGAATGCAAAAATCTGGATGCATCATATTCATTTTAATGCGTCGGGTAAACCCGGTATCTTTGGATAGAGGATCCTGACCGGCAGAAATCCATTGCCCGGCTCACGAAAGTTGGTCACCTGCCCCCGATAGCCTCTGGCCGCGACGCCGAGCAGCTGGTCGCGATAGACAAAGAGCCGGATATCGCTTTTCAGCGTGGTGCCCTGGTCATCCATCGGGATCATGGCGGGCGGGATGTGACGTTGGATCAGGGTGGCGCTCTTGTCGAGGGAGTCGAAGCGGCTGCGGCTGATCTTGTCGCCGATCAGCACGCCGCGTCCGCCGAATCCCTGGCAGGGTTTGAAGACCCAGCGGTTGCGTTCTTTCCAGATCGTTTCGCCGTCCACCTGGTGGAGAAAACGGGTTTCCGGCACCAAAGAGGCGATGAAGTCGGCTTCATCGGGTGGACAACCGAGATTGCGCAAGGCGACCGGATCCGACCAGGTGACCAGATGGCGCTTGTCGGCCAGCAGGCCATAGGCGCGGGGATTGGGGGTGAGGCAGATCTGACGGTTGAGCCAGGCCGCTTTCAGTCCGGCCAGGGGCGGGGTTTCGAGGTAAAAATCGCAATGGCGATTGTAGATCATCTCCACCCGTTCGCCCTGATGAAAGACACCGGATTCGTTCATTTCCAGCTCGGAGGGATCCACGATCACGCAAGGCGTTCCGGCCTGGGTCAGCAGGGTGGCGCAGGCGACCATCTCCGGATAGAGGAACTGTTCGCCAGGCCTGTCGTCGAGAATCGCCATGCGGCGTGGCCGGGTCAGGGGATCGCCGGTGAACAGGGCCATTTCGTTCCAGAAGGTGTCGAGCAGCCGCTTCTGGTGGGACTCTTCCGGGTCGAAGCTGGCGGGAGGAAAATCCGGGCCGACCGGAAAACCCGGATTCTGGGCGCAATGGGCCATGAGGGAGCCGCCGGCATTGGTATTGACCTCGATCAGGCGCGGACCTTGCGGGGTGAGATGAAAATCATAGCCCATCATCACCGCCTCGTGGCCGGGATCGAATTCGGCGGTTTCCGGGGTGTCGGGCCAGGGGCGGGCGAGGCGCAGGGCGAGGCGGCGCAGGGCGCGGGCCAGGCGCAGCATGGTGCGCACCGTTTCGTGGCGGATGGTCACCGTGGCGTGATCGGTGGTGGAGATCGGGTGGGTCATCGGTCAGCCCCTTGGGCAAGAGAGCAGAAAATGGGCGCGCCAGGAGGCCAGGGCGCCGATGGCGGCGGCACACGCCAGCAAGGCGAACATCGCCTCATGGCCGAAGCGATCCAGGAGGGTGCCGGAGAGGGCCATGCTGATGCCGCCGCCCACCCCGTAGGAGAGGGCGGCCAGCCATCCCTGGGCCGTGCCGCGCGCCTGAACCGGGGCCAGGTCATGGACCCGGCGCACCGAAGCCACATGAAACGCCCCGAAGGTGAAGGCATGCAAGAGTTGGGCAAAGAGGAGCGGGAGCCATGCCGTGGTCCAGGCATAGAGGCTCCAGCGCAGGGCGGCCATGGCCAGCGAAAAGGTGAGCAGCCAGGAGACGCCAAAGCGGGCGAGCAGAGTGCGGGAGCGGCTCATCAGGAGCACCTCGGCCACCACTCCGACCGACCACAGCAGGCCGATGGCGGTGCGGGTGAACCCATGGTGTTGCAGATGGAGCGACATGAACCCATAATAGCCGCCGTGGGAAAACTGCATCATCATGGCGCTGAAATAGAACCAGCGGACATCGGCCTGGGCGAAGAGGGTGCGCATGGTGACCGGCGCGCCGCGCGGCACCGGAACGCCGGGCATCCAGAAGGCGCACAGCAGGGTGGCGGCCAGGAGCAGCGCGATGATCACGGGTACGATCTCCAGTCCCCACAGATCGCTCAACGGACCGACCCCGAACGAACAGAGCACGAAACCCCACGATCCCCAGAGCCGCAGGCGGCCATAATCCCACTGATGGGTCATGGCCAGCTCCATGGCCGTGGCATCGGCCAGGGAGAGCGGACCGGTATGAAAGATGCTGTAGAGGACGGTGACCGCCAGAATCCAGCCGAGCCGGTCATCCAGAAAGAACAGGCAGAACGAGACCAGCGCACCCAGACAGGTGAACAGCACCACCCCACGGCGCGATTTCCGGTCCGCGAGCGCCCCCCACAGTGGCGGGGCGGGGATGCGGATCCATTGGGTCATGGCCATCAGCAGGCCGATGGTGGTGGCGCCGAGTCCCAGTTGGGTCAGATGCAACGGCCAATAGGGAATCCATACCCCCACCACGGCAAAGTAGCAGGCGTAGAACCCGGCGATCGGCCAGCGTGGCGGGATGGTCAATAGCGGAACAGCACCCATTGCGGGACCACGACTTGCGGTTCGTGGCCATTGGAGCGCGACTCGAACAGGCCGTCGCCGTCGGTGTCGATGAGGTAATAGGTCGGACCGTTGACCGGGATCACCTGGATCTGGTAGAGCGCGCCATTGGTGATGAATTCACGCACCTGGTTGCCCTGGGCGTCTTCGTATTTGCGGATGACGGTTTCGTGTTCCGGGTGATCGGGATCGAGATTTTCGCGCAGTTCCGAGACCAGCGGTCCTTTGGCCGGGAGCGGTTCGGCGGTTGGAAGCGGATTGGCGGCGGATGCGCTTTGGGCAGTCCACAGCAGCAGCGCCAGCAGCAGATGGACAACGAGAGAGGGTGATTGGGACTTCATGACGACTCCCCGGCTGTTTTTGATGGATGGCTCCGGATTTCTGTACCGGGCGTTTTATGGGGTCCGGCCTCTGGCCAGAAGGGACGGCTTCCCGACCCATGCCATTTTCGGCTTCTTGAAGATGATTCGCAAGGTCGTGCATGACCATGCACCGGATTATCTGGCCATGGTGTTCGATGCCGGGGGGCCGGTGTTTCGTCATGACCTCTATGCCGACTACAAGGCCAACCGCACCGCCATGCCCGATGAGTTGCGGATCCAGGTGCCGGTGATCCGGCGGCTGGTGGAGGCATGGAACATGCCGGTTTTCGAGCAGAAAGGGTTCGAGGCCGATGATGTGCTCGCCACTTTGGCCCGCGCCGGAGAGCGGGCCGGGTGGGAGGTGGTGATCGTGACCGGCGACAAGGATCTGTCGCAACTGGTTTCGGAGCGGATCCGGATTTTCGATCCGGGCAAGGAGCGGTGGATCGGAGCCGACGAGGTGGCCGAGCAATGGGGCGTGGGGGTGGCGCAACTCACCCAGACCATGGCGCTGATCGGCGATGCTTCGGACAACATTCCGGGGGTGGCCGGGGTGGGGATCAAGACTGCGGCCAAACTGATCCAGCAGTTCGGCGATCTGGAGAGCCTGCTTGCCCGCGTGGCCGAGATTCCCCAGCCCGCCTTGCGCAAGAAGCTCTCCGACCCGGAGATGGTGCGGCTGGCGCGGCTGTCGTTGCAGTTGGTGACGGTCGATGATCAGGTGGCGATTCCCTTTGATCCCGACGTTTTGCGGCGCCGCGCGCCGGATCGGGCGGCCTTGCGCGCCCTGCTGACCGAAATGGAATTCAATACCGAGTTGCGCCTGCTCGATTCACTCCCGGTGGCAGAGAATGCGGCCCCGTCCGAACCCGTGGTGGCCGCGCCGACGGCGGGAGCGCCCGATTATCGCGCCATCACCCTGGAGGAGGAGTGGCTGCGCTTTCTGGCCGAGCTGCGCACGCGCCGTTCTTTTGCATTGGATACCGAGACCACGGGGTTGGATCTGGTCCGTTCCGAGCTGGTGGGTTTCTCTTTCTCCTGGCAGGGTGGGGTGGGGGTCTATGTTCCGGTCGCGCATGTTCCGGAGGCGTTGCCCGAGGGGCAACAACTGGCGCGGGCGCGGGTGTTGCAGGATCTCAAGCCGATCCTGGAAGATCCGGAGGTGAAAAAAAGCGGGCAGAACATTCAATTCGAATATGTTTTGTTGCGTCGTTACGGCATCACCCTGCAAGGGATCGACCGGGACACGATGTTGATTTCCGGTTTGCTGCATGGCACGACCCGGCGGCACAATCTCGACGCCCTGGCTCTGGCCGAGTTGGGACGCCAGACGATCACCTTCAAGGAGGTGGCCGGAATCGGGAAAAAACAGGTGACATTCGATCAGGTGCCGCTCTCTCAGGCCGTCCCTTATGCCTGCGAGGATGCGGAGATCGCCTGGCTGCTGGCCGAAAAGATGGCCCCGCAACTGGCGGCACTCCCGTCGGTGGAGCGGCTCTATCGTCAGAGCGAACTGCCATTGATTCCGGTACTCGGGGAGATGGAGTTGGCGGGTGCTTTGGTGGATCGGGCAGCCTTGCAAACCTTGACCGATGATTTTTCGGCGCGGCGGGCGATTCTGACCGATCAGATCCACACCCTGGCCGGCGAGGTGTTCAACATCAACTCCACCCAGCAGTTGGGGGAGATTCTTTTTGGCCGCATGGGGATCAAGGGAGGGAAACGGACCAAGACCGGCTTTTCCACGGATGTGGAGGTGTTGACCCGTCTGGCCGAGGAGGGGCATGAACTCCCGAATCTGGTGTTGGAATACCGTTCGCTCACCAAGCTGCAATCGACCTATACCGATGCACTGGCCGAGCAGATCGATCCGGCCACGGGTCGGATCCATACCCGGTTCAACCAGTCCGCGACCTTGACCGGGCGGTTGTCGTCGTCGGATCCCAATTTGCAGAACATTCCGGTACGTCGTCCCGAGGGCAAGGCGATCCGGGCGGCCTTTGTCGCGCCACCCGGTCGGGTGTTGTTGTCCGCCGATTACAGTCAGATCGAACTGCGGCTGCTGGCCCACATGGGGAAGATTCCCCGTTTGCTCGCCGCCTTCGCGCAGGGCTTGGACATTCATGCCGCCACGGCGGCGGAGCTGTTTGGCGGCGATCCGGCCACGGTCGATCCCGAGGCCCGGCGTCTGGCCAAGACGATCAATTTCGGTTTGATCTACGGCATGAGTCCGTATGGTTTGGCCAAGCGGTTGAAGATTTCGGTGGGTGAGGCCTTCAACTATATGGATCTTTATTTCCGGCGTTACGACGGGGTGAAGGCGCACATGGATCAGACCATTCTCTTTGCCCGGGAGCATGGATATGTGGAGACTCTGGGCGGGCGGCGTTGTCTGGTGGAGGGTATTGATCACACCAACCGCAATTTGCGCGAGCTGGCCGAGCGCACGGCGATCAACGCCCCGTTGCAGGGGTCGGCGGCGGATCTGATCAAGCTGGCCATGATCCGGTTGCATCATGCCTTGCGCGCGGAAAAGCTTGCCAGCCGGTTGATTTTGCAGGTGCATGACGAACTGGTGCTGGAGGTGGAGGAATCCGAGTTGGAGCCGGTCAAACGCATCACCCGTGAGGCCATGGAGCAGGCCATGACGCTGGCCGTGCCGTTGCGGGTCGATATGGGGGTTGGTCGGAATTGGGCCGAGGCCCATTGATCGGCACCGCGTGGAGATTGGTCAATTATTAAAAGAAAAGAGGGGGTCTGGGGGATTCATCCCCCAGGGTTTTGACTTTAGAATAAAAAATTTTATAAATATTTTTATTTTAAAGTCAAAACCCTGGGGGATGAATCCCCCAGACCCCCTCTTTTCTTTTAATGGTTGCGACTTGCTCTTCGCGTTTTTCTGATCTAGGATGAACCACATCGGACCGGTACGACCTTGGAGACTCTCCCATGACCATGCCTCTCACTTGGCCCTCTCCACAGCCTGCCCCAGTGCCATTGGCCCTGGAGCCAGGTCTGTTTCTGGGGGAGGCGGAACGGTCTTGTCTGGCCGGTGCGTCGGTGGCCCCTCTGGATGGTCTGGAGGCGATCATCGCTGCGGCTGCCTGCGATCCTTTGTTGCCATTCCGGGATGCATTGATCGAGGATTTGAACTACTTGATGGAACCGGATCCCATGGATGATGGTGATCCGTTCTCGCCGGAGGCTTTGAAGTTGTTTTTACGTTTTATGAAAAAAGCGGATTGGTTGACGGAACCACCCCGATTGACTGCCGGTGTGAATGGAGGGCTTGGCATAGGATGGGAAAAATCAAAAGAAAATTATTTCTTTGTTTACTTTATGCGATCTGGTGAAATTCAGTTTGTTGCCAAACATCCCGATTTTTCACATTCTTCTGGTCGGCTTGCTCAATCACTTGATGAAATTGATAAAATGGAGCCATTGGCTGCAGCCTATCGATTGTTTTGTATGGGTGATGCACATGGCTCCTGATCGGTTGAGTTGATCCTGCGTCTGCTCCCATGCCCATCTTCCGCCTTCCTCACGAACCCGTTTTTCCCGATCCTGTCCTGGCCGAGCCTGAAGGGCTGTTGGCGGTCGGAGGGGATTTGTCGCCGGAACGTCTGCTGGCTGCCTATTCGGAAGGGATTTTTCCCTGGTATTCCAAGGGAGAGCCGATTCTGTGGTGGAGTCCGGATCCCCGGCTGGTCCTGGAACCGGCGCAACTCCACATCTCCCACAGTCTGCGCAAGAGGTTGCGGCGTGGCACCTATGCCGTCACTTTCGATTGTGCGTTTCCCCATGTCATTCGCGCCTGTGCCCAGGCCCGCGATGCATCGTCTGGGACCTGGATCACCCATGACATGGAACGGGCCTTCATTCGTCTTCACCGCATGGGACTGGCCCATTCGGCGGAAAGCTGGATGCTCGACGCCGATGGCCAAACCCCGCAACTCGTCGGCGGGGTCTATGGCCTCTCTCTGGGCGCGATCTTTTTCGGAGAGTCGATGTTTGCCACCCAACCCGATGCCTCCAAGGTCGCTTTTGTCACCCTGGTGGATAAACTGGTGACCCTGGGCTGCGAACTGATCGATTGTCAGGTCGCCTCGGACCATCTGTTGCGCTTTGGCGCACGCGAAATCTCGCGGGAGCACTTTCTTGCGCGCCTGCGTCACGCCCAGCGTCAGCCCAATGCACCAGGCTCCTGGCGTTACGATTTGTTTCCAAATTTCTCTGTAAAGCCGACTTGACAATGGGGTAGTATGGATGTTATTCATTCTTGTGTTAATATGCCTTGGAAGCGTCGGAAGAGCTGGCCAGGGCAAACACCCGGAGCCAGCAGCGTTCTGCTGACATACTTACTAAACGGTCAGTAACTTTTCTTTTCGGGAGACAAATATGTTAATTAACGGTGTTGATTCCAGTACTGCAACTGCGCTTTCCATCAATTCTCCGGCAACCGGCGCCCTGGATACCACTTCGGAACGCGATCTGTTCCGGGTGACTCTGAACGCCGGGGTGACCTATTCCATCGGCATCAAAGGCGACGAGGACGCTGGCAATGGTCTGGGAGGTGTTTCGGATACGGTCCTGAGCGTCTACAACACCTTCGGTGACCAGATCGCCTTCAACGACGACGACTTCACCGGCAGCGGATACAATTCCTATCTCAAGGATTTCCAGGTTGCCGTCTCCGGCACCTATTACATCGAAGCCGGTTCCTATGGTGGATACTATTCCGGCGGCTATCTCCTGTCGGTGGAAGGGGCGGGCAACTCGGCGCCGATCCAGTCCGGATCCCTGGCCAGCCTGGGCATGGCCTCCGTGGGTCGGACCTTCTTCATCTCCCAGGCCAATCTGTTGCAGGGCTTTACCGATCCGGACTCCGACACTCTGTCGATCAGCGGTACGCCGACCGTTTCGGCCGGGACCATCGCAGCAACCACGGGTGGCTGGAACGTGACCGGTCTGACGGCCGGAACCGTGACCGTCAACTACAGCGTGACCGACGGCACCACGGGTCATGCGGTGTCGGCCTCGAACAGCTTTGCCGTGACCAGCGCCTCCCAGAACGAAATCTCGTTGACCTCGGTCGGTGGCGCCAAAGAGACCTCCGAAGCGGGCAGCACGGTCTCTTATCAATTGGCCCTCAACAATACCCTGTCCGCAGGTTCCATCGTGGTGACCGTGACCACGCGGGACAACACCGAAGGCGCCATTGTCCAGGCCGATGGCACCTCTACCGGTGACAGCCGTTCCTACACCCTGAGCGCCGCCAATCCCACCGCCACCGTGGTGGTCCAGGGGATTCAGGACTATACCAACGATCAGACGGTGGCCTATCAGATCCAGTTGCGGGCGGCCCAGGGATCCACGGCTACGCCGGCTCAGAGCACCGCCGGTTCCTGGACCGAGGCGATCCGTTCCTTCAATGGCGGCAGCGCCACGGGTTACAAGTACGAGAATCTGGTCAATACCCCGGACTTCGAGATGAGAAACGGCGAGTTGATGGATCGCGACGTGCCCATGTATGTGGTGGGTGACGACGGGCGTCCGACTCGTGACAATCTGATCGGTCTGGATGCGGCGGATCGTCTCTATGGCGGCTACATGGTCGATACCCTGAGCGGCGGCATCGGCAACGACCGTCTTTATGGCGGTTACGAAGATGACGAGCTGTATGGTGGCGCAGGCAACGACCAGCTCTATGGCGAGCAGGATGACGACTACATCAATGGCGCGGATGGCAACGACCGGATCGATGGCGGTATTGGTGCCGATGTGCTGGTGGGTGGGGCTGGCAACGATATCTATTACCTCACCCTGGACGACGATGGCAACATCGAGGATACCGTGGTCGAAGCCTCGACGGATTCCGGTACGGACACGATCTACATTCCGTTCCAGGTCGATACCTTCAGCTTGGCCTCTCCCCCGCCGGATGCGGATTATTCCGGAATCGAAAACGTTCGCATGAACGCCGGCTTCAGCAACACTGCCTTGACCGGCAACGCGGCCAACAACGGCCTGACCGGCAACGCGGGTGACAATCCCATCGATGGCGGCGCGGGCAATGACTCCGTGGACGGCGGACGTGGCGATGACACCCTGGCGGGTGGCGTCGGTGTCGATACCCTGATGGGCGGCATCGGCAACGATTCCCTCTCCGGCGGTGCGGGTGCGGACAGCTTTGTCTTCGAGAATACCGGTGCGGTCAATCTGGATACGATCGTCGATTACAATGTGGCCGACGACCAGATCGGACTCTCCATGAGCATCGTGCCGGCCGTGGGTACGGATGTCGGGTCTGCCGAGTTTGTCAAGGTCGCTTCCGGTGGCGCCACGAACACTTCCCAGCGGTTGGTGTACAATTCGACCAGTGGCTACCTCTACTACGATGCCGATGGCAACGGCTCTCGTGCCCAGGTGCCGATTGCCACGGTGGGACGTGGCCTGTCGTTGACCTATCGCGACTTCTACCTGCTGTAAGAATGACCGGCTGCTCCAGGATTCGAATCTCCTGGAGCAGCCGTTTGTTTGTCAATCATTGAAAAAAAAGAGGGGGTCTGGGGGATTCCTCCCCCAGGGTTTTGACTTTAAAAACAAAAAAATTTCAAAAATTTTTTATTTTAAAGTCAAAACCCTGGGGGAGGAATCCCCCAGACCCCCTCTTTTTTTTAAATAGTCAAACCTTTTGCTCGCGTTGGATTCATGACCGCTCCCCCTTCTGCCTCTGCCCCCCATTCGGCCTATCGCTGTCTGGCCCGACTGGGACGACACCACAATGTGGAATTGCCGGCAGATCGCACCCCTGCGGATCTCACCACAGAACCAAGTCTGGCGCACCTTGCCGTTCTCGCCCGTGCCATGGGCCTCAAAAGCAAAGTCCTGGAAAAGAAAAGCTGGAAAGATCTGCAAGGGATGGGGCGTGCCTTTCCGCTGCTGGCACGCATGAAAAATGGCGAGTCGGTGATCCTGGTGCAGGTGGCCAGAACCGGACCTGAGAGTTTTGGCGTGGTGGTGCTGGATCCGCTGCTCGATCAGGCGGAACCGGTCGTCCACAGCGAGGCGCAATTTCTGGCGAACTGGAGCGGTTCTTTGCTGCTGCTCAAACGGATCTACCGTTTGGACGACGAGAACCAGCCCTTTGGTTTGCGGTGGTTCTTGCCGGAGATTTTGCGTCAGAAACGTCGTTTCGTCGAGGTGGCGCTTGCGGCGGTGATGATGCACATGATCGCCTTTGGCACGCCTTTGATGTTTCAGATCATCATCGACAAGGTGGTGCCTCATCACAGTGTTCAGACGCTCTATGTCGTCACTTTGGTTTTTGTCCTGGCGATTCTGTTTGATGCCGGTTTCAATTTTGTCCGGCAGAATTTATTGATTTTCAGCACCAACAAGATCGATGCCCGGCTGGTTTCGCGGACCTATGCGCATTTGCTTTCGTTGCCGATGCAGTTTTTCGAGGAGCGCACGGCGGGTGTGTTGGCCAAACACATGCAGCAGACCGAAAAGGTGCGTCAGTTCTTGACCGGGCGGCTTTTTCAGACCCTGCTGGATGCGGCGGCCTTGCCGATTCTGATCGTGGTTTTGATGCTTTACAGTGTCAAACTGATGAGTGTCGTGTTGGGATTTTCGTTGCTGATCGCATTGATCATCGGGCTGTTGGTGCCGATTTTCCGGGAGCGGCTCAATCAACTCTATCAGGCCGAAGGGGCGCGGCAGGCCCATCTGGTGGAGACGGTCCACGGCATGCGCACCATCAAGTCGTTGACGTTGGAAAATACCCAACGCAATGTCTGGGATGACAAGGTGGCTTTGACCGTGCGCATGCATGGTCGGGTCTCGCGCATGGCGGCAGCGGCCAACGTGATCACCCAGGCCATTGAAAAAATGATGCAAATTGCCATCATCAGCCTGGGGGCCGCAGATGTGTTCGATGGCTCCTTGAGCATTGGTGCGTTGGTGGCGTTCAACATGCTTTCCGGGCGGGTGACGGGACCACTGGTGCAGATCGTGGGATTGATCAACGAATACCAGGAGGCGGCCTTGTCCATCACCATGCTGGGTCAGGTGATGAACCATCCCCCGGAGCGTCCGGCCACGGCGCGGGGGATTCGTCCCATGATCAAGGGGCGGTTGGAGTTCGAGGGGGTGTCGTTTCGTTATCCGGGGGCGAGCATGCCCACGTTGGATCGGATGACCTTCAAGATCGAGCCGGGTCAGATGATCGGCGTGGTGGGGCGTTCCGGGTCGGGCAAGACGACCGTGACCCGTCTGATTCAGGGGATTCACAATCCCAACGATGGGGTGATCCGGTTGGATGGGATCGATGTACGGCAGTTCGATCTCACCCATTTGCGGCGCAACATCGGGGTGGTATTGCAGGAGAATTTCCTGTTTCGCGGCACGATTGCCGAGAATATTGCCGCCTCTCGTCCGGATGCCTCGCCGGCTGAGGTGATCGGGGCGGCCCGGCAGGCCGGGGCGGATGAGTTCATCGAGCGGTTGCCGAACTCTTATAATACAATGATCGAGGAGAATGGCAGCAATTTTTCCGGTGGGCAGCGGCAGCGGTTGGCGATTGCTCGTGCCTTGCTGATCCGGCCATCGATTCTGATTTTCGACGAGGCGACCAGTGCCCTGGATCCGGAGACCGAATCGATCATTCAGCAGAATTTGTCGGTCATTGCGCGTGGTCGCACCATGATCATCGTCTCTCATCGGTTGTCTTCGTTGGTGGATGCGGATGCGATCATGGTGTTGGATGCGGGCAAGGTGGTGGATTTCGCGCCTCACAAAATTCTGTTGGAGCGTTGCGACATTTACCGTCATCTCTGGCAGCAACAGACGCGCTATGTCCGTTAATATCAAACCATTGAAAAAAAAGCGGGGGTCTGGGGGATTCCTCCCCCAGGGTTTTGACTTTAAATCCTTTAAAAAT
The DNA here is from genome assembly GCA_015234115.1 of Magnetococcales bacterium. Taxonomy (GTDB): domain Bacteria; phylum Pseudomonadota; class Magnetococcia; order Magnetococcales; family Magnetaquicoccaceae; genus Magnetaquiglobus. The sequence continues at coordinate 19,614 of JADFWP010000026.1, read as the reverse complement.
AAAATTTTTATAAATTTTTTTATTTTAAAGGATTTAAAGTCAAAACCCTGGGGGAGGAATCCCCCAAACCCCCGCTTTTTTTTCAATAGTTTTTTTCTTGGGGAGGGTTAGCCTTGGCCAAACGTGTCTCGGGATCCATCACCCCGGAAGCGATCGAATTCCAACCCGCCCTGGAAGAGATCATCGCCGAAGAACCCCCAAAGCGCATGCTGCGGGTGCTGACGCTGATGCTGACCTTTTTCGCGGTGATGCTGGGGATTGCCATCTGGTTCGAAATCGAGATCGTGGTGGTGGGGAGTGGTCGCCTGACCACCAGTTCCCCTTCGATCGTGCTGCAACCCCTGGAACGCTCCGTGATTCGTCAGGTTCTTGTCAAGCCTGGCGACAAGGTGACCAAGGGGCAGGTGCTGGCGCAACTCGATCCCACCTTCACCCAGGCCGATCTGGCGCAACTGCTGGTGCAGCAGCGCGCCCTGCTGGCCCAGGTGGCCCGACTGGACGCGGAATTGAATGCCGGAGAGTACCTGCCCACGGATCCGGCGAATCGGGATCAACAGTTGCAATCCACCCTGTTCACCCAGAGACGTTCCCAATACAACGCCAAGATCCAGGAGTTCGACGAGGAGATCAATACGGTTCTCATCACCCTGGATTCTTTGGAACAGGACCGCAAAAATCTGCTGCGTCACCTGGAGATCATGCGCCAGATCAAGAAGATGCGCGAATCCCTGCTGGAGACCAACGCCGGTTCCAGACTGAACCTGCTGGAATCCGAATACTCCCTGATTCGCGTGGAGCGGGAGTTGCAGGGGGTGGTCAGCACGGCGGATGAAAAGAGACACGCCCTGACCTCCAAACGGGCGGCGCGCCAGTCGTTCGTCGATGAATGGCGCGGCCAGATCCTGGAAAATCTGGTCAAATCCCGCCAGGAGCTGTCCCGGATCGAGGAGAATCTGAACAAGGCGACCCGCATGCAGGATCTGGTGGAGCTGATCGCACCGGTGGATGGGGTGGTGCTGGAGGTGGCCAACCGTTCACAAGGTTCGGTGGTGCGCGAGGCCGAACCGCTGATCGTGCTGGTCCGCTCGGACGATACACTGATCGCCGAAATCGAAATCGCTTCCGCCGATGTGGGGTATGTGCGTCACGGGGATCCGGTCCGGCTCAAGGTGGATGCCTTTCCCTATCAGCGTCATGGCTGGCTGGAAGGGACGTTGCGCGATGTGATCCAGGAATCGACCGCCAATCGCGCCGCCTCCAGTCAGATGGAGGGCGGTGGCGCCTCCCCCTTGCAACAACGCATCGGCCTGGGACAGGTGGCGGTTCACCGCGCGCATGTCGATATCACCCGCGCCGACCTGCAAGATTTTGCTGCCGGAACCATCCTGATTCCCGGCATGACCCTCAATGCCGAAATCAAGGTCGGCATGCGCAGTGTCATTTCCTACTTTATCTTTCCTGTGCTGCGCGGTTTTGGCGAGAGCATTCGTGAGCCGTGATCCGGAGCGGTTGGACGCAGATCAGACCAACTATCAATTGGCGTGCAATTTGCTTGAGTGAGGTACGAATCCCCCTGCCTGCACTCAGGGGGTCAATGTTTCGTCCTCCTCACAAAGGATCAAGGCACACCATGGACCGTCTCGAACCCATGCACTCCACGGACTCAACGGCTGCGCAGCGTCAGCTCACCGCGCGGCGGGCCATACGGGCGGGATTGATCGTGCTCGGCTGTCTTCTGTTGGCAGCTTGTGAACATCAGACCCGGATCAAGCAGTCCAGGGAGCATTTTCTGCAACCCACCAATCCCGAAGTGGAAATCTCTTCGGGTCCGGTGATCAAGAAAGAGGCCTCTCCGCTGGCGGCTCTCTCCGATCCGACCACACCCGAAGAGGTCTATACCATCACCGTCACGGAAATGCCGGTGCGGGATCTGTTGTTTGCCCTGGCCCGCGACGCCAACAAAAATATTGACGTTTATCCCGGCATTCAGGGGCGCGTCACCTTGAGCGCCATCGATCAGCCATTGAGCAAGATCCTGGATCGCGTGGCCCGGCAGGTGGCCATCCGCTATGAGATTCAGGACAAGACCATCGTCGTCACCCCGGATCTGCCTTTTCTGAAGGTCTATCAGGTCGATTATCTGGGGGTGGAGCGGGAACTGGTCAGCACCAACAAGATTTCCACCCATCTCTCCACCACCAAGGGCAATCCGCTCTCCAATCCTTTGACGGGTTCGGACAACAACCAGTCCAACAGCACGTTGACCACGGCTTCGTCGAGCAAGTTCTGGAAAACCGTGACTCAGAACATCCAGGCGATTCTCGGTGCGGAGACCGGACAGGAAGCCTCTTCTTCGCCGGAATCGACCCTGTCCTCTCCGGTGACGGGTGCAGGGGGCGTGGGTGCGGCGGCGGCTGGCGGCATGGCCGGTCTGCCTCCGGGTGGCGGCATGGGCGGGGTGAATCCGCCGCTGCCGGGCGTGGGAGCGGGGGGAGGCGGGCCGGGCCGGGGCAACGATGCCAACAGCAAGCCCCAGGGCATGCGGGCCAGTCTGGTTTCGGTCAATACCGAAGCGGGCGTCATGAGCATCATCGCCACGGCGCAACAACATGAACGCATTCAGGAATATCTGGACAGCGTGCTGGAGAACGTCCATCGCCAGGTGCTGATCGAATCCACGGTCGTGGAAGTGGAACTTTCGGATGGCTTCCAGGAGGGGGTGGACTGGAACATGATCTTCAACCGCTCCTCGGGCGTGGTGCTGAAGAGCGCCTTTTCCAAGAGCGAAGAGGTGATGAGGAGCGTCACGGGTGCGGCCAGCGGTGCGCTGAACTATTTCACCCTGGGCCATACCGGTGGACCCAACGGGGATCCGGCAACCGACAAGGGTCCGGTGAATGCCACGATCAAGCTGCTGGAGACCTTTGGCAACACCAAGATTCTCTCCAGTCCCAAGATCATGGCGCTCAACAATCAGCCCGCCGTGCTCAAGGTGGTGAAGAACAATGTCTTCTTCACCCTGAAATCCAGTACCGGCAGCAACAATACCACCAATGCCAATGGCACGACGGGCAGTGTGGCCACGCAGCCGGTGTTCGATACCGAGATTCATACGGTTCCCGTGGGTCTGGTGATGACCGTGACCCCGCAAATCTCCAAGGAGGGAATTGTCAGTCTCAATGTCCGGCCCACCATTTCCCGCATCAGCAGTTGGAAGCGGGATCCCAACCCGGCCCTGGTTGCCGGCAACCTGCAAACCGATCTGAAGAACGACATCGCCAATCCGATCCCCGAGATCGAGGTCAAGGAGATGGAGACCATGATGCGGGTCCACAGCGGTCAGGTGGCGGTGATGGGTGGCCTGATGCAGGATTCGGTCAATGGCGGCAGCGAAGGCATTCCGGTGCTTTCCCGACTGACCGGCGGGTTGGGCACGCTGTTTGGCCATCGGGAAGAGGGGGTGAACAAGAGCGAACTGGTCATCTTCCTGCGTCCGGTGGTGATGACCCACGGCAAACCGCGTGAAACCATTGCCCAGCGTGAGGTGACGCCGGTGCCGCAGGCTCCTGCCCAGGCTCAGGCTCCTGCCCAGGCTCAGGCTCCTGCCCAGGCGCAACGTCAGGCTCCTGCTCCGGTTCAGGCGGCATCGGCACCGGTCAAGGCCGACTCCTCCGAGCCGGTCAAGGCACAGCCAGCGGCTCCGGTTGCCAGGGATTCGGCGGATGCCGGGGGCCAGCAGACCATCAACAAGAAAATCACCGGTTCGTCTGGCGAACTCAAGGCTCTTGACACCCGCACCACACCGCCGGTGGCCACGCCGCCGGAACCGGCCAGGGAGGCTGCGCTTGCCGTGCCTGCGGCCCCCGTTGCACCTGCGGCCCCTGCCGCGCCGCCTGCGGTCCCCGTTGCACCTGCGGCCCCCGTTGCACCTGCGGCCCCTGCCGTTCCTCCTGCTGCGCTTGCTCCGCCGGCACAGCCCGTGGCATCGGCGCCACCCAAAAGCAGTGCGGTCAATGCGTTGTCGGTCGGTTCGTATCTGGATTTCACCGCGCCTTCCGGCGGACAGGGGGGGAGTGCCAGTACCGGTTCGTTCTTTCCATCCATGCCTCCGGCGGCTCCCGCCTTTCCGGGCAATGTGGAGAGTACCGATGGCCCACGGCCCGCAGTTCCGGCCGCACCGGGACGCCAACCGTCGGATCCGGCGGCTCTGCCGGGACGCGAGGCCGTTTTGGGGAGCGCATTGGAGCGGAAATTGTAACGATCCTGCCCGACCGGTTTGCCGCATGACGTGACAACAGGTTGCAAAGCCGTCCTCAAGGGGACGGCATTTTTTTTGGTTTTTTAACGAAAATAAGAAGATAGATTCATTAAACGGATTCTGGCCGGATCCTGGCCCGTCCACGCCGGAGATGGTTACGATTTTTTACCCGATATCAATGGGATTTTTTCGAAAATCAGGTATACTGTGAAAACGGTGTCCTCTTTGCGGAGGGTGGCGTTCACGTCCATTTTCAGACAAGGGATTCTCGCGATCCATGGGCAATCTTCTCCGAAATAAATGGTTGGTGGCGATCCTGCTCCTCGTCGTTCTGGCGGTTGCGGGCGGGTATCTCCTGTTGGTGCCGGATGGCACGGAGAAGAAAAAGCCGATTGTCGTGGAACGTCCCAAGGTGGCGCAACCCGACCGGCAGGAATCCGGACCGGGAAATGGCGCCAAAGGGGCCGCCGCTTCGGCCGAAAGCGCGCCCAAACGGGAACCGGTCGGGACCGTGACCCAGTTCAAGGGGCTGGCCTTTGCCACCCTCGACAAGGTGAAGCGAACCTTGTCCGACGGCGCGCCGTTGTTTCCGGGGGATCAGATCGTCACCGGCAAGGAGGCCCGCCTGATCCTGAAAATGCAGGACGATGCCGTGATCGCCCTGGGTCCGGACAGCGAATTCGTGATCCAGGAGTATCAGTTCGCACCCAAAGAGCAGACCGGCAACGGTGTGGTTGACATGAACCGGGGCACGGTGCGTTTTTCGTCGGGCAAGCTGGCCAAATTGAAGGATCAGCCGTTCAAGGTGGTCACCCCTGTGGCAACGTTGGGGGTGCGTGGCACCGAGGGATTTGTCCGATTGGGCGATGGCCTGGGCAAGGATCGGGAGATCGAGGTCATCACCTTGCAAAAAGAGATTCTGGTCTGGATGGAGGAGGCAGCACGTCCTGCGCCCGCACCCAAGGCCGCTTTGGGCAATCTGCATTTCTCCTGGGCCTGGTCGCTGGTGGCCGAGGCCCATGCCGCCGATACCTCGAAGGCTCCGCACAGCGTCAAAGAAAACGAAAAACTGGCCGGAAGCGCCAACAAGGCGCCGGAGGTCCGCAAGGCCACGCGCGAGGAGTTGAAAGAAGCCCATGCCGCCACTGCGGTGCGCAAGCTTTCGCCGACTGCGGTGAAGGCCCTGACGGCCCAGGCGGCCAAGGCGCTGGTGGAAAAGGGGGCGGCCTCCAGTCTCGCCGCTGCCGAGGCGATGTTGGCCAAAAATCCCGAAGCCGTGAAAGAACTGGTGGATCAGGCCGAAAAGAAGCTGGAAAAAGAGCTGGAAAAAGAACTCGACAAGCGTCTCGATCAGCAGGAGAAACTCGACAAACTGGAGGCCAGCCTCAAGAAAGAGCTGGGCGAGGAGGGCTACGCCAAAGTCAAGGCCGCCGAAGAGCAGAAGGCCGCCAAAGTCCAGGAGTTGCAAGAGCAGAAAGAGGAAAAACTCAAGGCAACACTGGGAGATGACAAGCTGGTCGAGGCGGTCCAGGAGATCGAATCCTCCAGGGATGCGGAGCGTGCGGCCTTGGCCGCCGATGCAGCCACGGCGCTTGCCCAGGCCGGGGATGACGCGAAAAAACAGGCCGAGATCAAGGCCAATCTGGATAAGCAACTCGCAGCGCTCGATAAACGGACCACAGAGCAGTTGCAGCAGACGCTCGGCTCGGAGCGGGCGCAACAGGTCACGGCGATTGCGGCAGAGACGGCGACCCAGGTTTCCAACGCGGCCAGCGATTTCGCCCGTCAGGTCAATGGTGCGGTTCCGGCCGCGCAACAGGCGGTTTTCAACCGTCTGCAAAGCGAGCGGAGTCAACTCCAGGAAGCGATTGCCACGAGCCTCGATCCGCAGTCCCTGAGCCGGACCTCCGGACAACTGCAAGAGCAGATCATCCAGAGCAGCGCCGACCAGGTGAGCGCCTTCGCCACCCAGGTCGCCACCGAGATCAAGAATGGCTCCACCCTGGAGCAGTCGCTTCAGAACCGCGCCGAGCAGGCCAGAGAGGCGTTGCGTCAGGAGGCGCAAAGCCATGGGGTCGATCTGGCCACTGCCCAGAAGCAGGAACAGGAGTCGCGTCAGACCGCCGCCACGCCGACGCCCGCGACCACGGCTCCAGCCGAGACCCAGACCGGTCGCGACGGCAGCGCCGCCACCACTCCCAGCGGCGGCGAGATCAAAACCGATGGCAAACCCGCCAGCGAGACCGCGACCGCCAAACCCGATACCGAAACCGCGACCCGACCGACCAGCAAGAGTGCGACGGCTGCCACCACCACCATTCCCCAGGCCCCCTCCACCACCACCGATCCGGCGACCGGACTGCCTGCCGGTTCCGGGAGCGCGACTCCCTCCACCACAACCACGACTGTCACGCCTTCTTCAGCCTCCAACAATCTGCCGACCATTCAGCCGCAGACCTTCACCGTGGACGAAAATGCCCCGGTGGGTACGGTGATCGGTCAACTGGTGGCTGCGGATGTGGATCGGGTGGATCAGGGGCGTTTGACCTTTTCGTTGAGCGATACTTCGGTCATCGCGGTGGACGAGAACAGTGGCATGCTCAGTGTGGCGAACGGGACAAAACTGGACTACGAAACCACGCCGGTTTTGACCCTGGATGTCACGGTTCGGGATCGCAGCCTGGCCGCGGCCACGGCCACCATCGAAATTCAGCTGAACAATATCAACGATCCGCCCGTGGGCGTGAACGATACCGGCACCGCCGTCGAGGCTGGAGGCACGGGCAACGCGACCGCCGGCAGCAATGCCACCGGCAATGTACTCGCAAACGATTCCGATCCGGATGCGACCACGACGACCCTGATGGTCACGGCGGTCCAGGGTAGTGGCGCCACGGGAGCGGTCGGCGCGCCGGTTGCGGGTGCGTATGGTGTGCTGACCGTCTCGGCCAATGGCGATTATGTCTATGTGGTTGACGAGACCCTGGCGGCGGTTCAGGCCCTGAAACCCGGCCAGACCCTCTCGGACCCCTTCATTTATACCCTTTCGGATGGTGCGCTGACCGGCACGGCCACGCTGACCATTCTCGTTCAGGGGGGCAACGATGCGCCGGTGGCGGTGGATGACGCCAAAATCGTGGTGCGGGCCGGAACCACGGGCGCCGCGGCTTCGGTGCTGGCCAATGCCCTGACCAACGATACCGATCCGGAAAACGATACCCTGACCGTCACGGCCATGCGTCCGGTCGATTCGGCGCCGGATGGCACCGGCCTGGGGGTCAATCTGCCGGGTCTTTATGGCACCATGACCATGCGCGGTAATGGGGATTACAGCTACACGGTCAACGAGCGTTCTTCCGCCGTGCGCACCCTCCAGACCGGCAGGAGTCTGACCGATCAATTCATCTATACGGTTTCGGACGGCGCTCTGACCAGTCAGGCCACGATCAGCATCGTCATTCAGCCCGGCGGCACCAACGGCGCGCCCGTGGCCATGAATGACAGTGCCACGGCGGTCGAGGCCGGAGGGACGAACAATGGCACGCCGGGCAGCGATGCAACCGGCAATCTGCTTGCCAACGATCTGGATCTGGCCTCCACCACCCTGAACCTGACCGCGATCCGGCTGGGCGCGGAGAAAGGGAGCGGAGATGCCGGGGTGGTGGGCAGAAGCCTGACCGGTCAATATGGCGCGCTCACGGTGCGTGCGAACGGTTCTTTCCAGTATGTGGTCAACAACGATCTGGCAGCGGTCGAAACCCTGAAATCCGGACAAAGCCTGAGCGAATCGTTCAACTATACCGTGACCGACGGCACCTATACCGATACCGGCGTGCTGACCGTCACCATCCAGGGGGCGGACGATGCCCCGGTGGTGGTGGACGATACCGGTCTGGCCGGCGTGGATGGCAATGTGCTGACCAACGATACCGATCGCGAAGGGGATGGCTTGAGCGTCACGGCGATCCGCACCGGGGAGGTGGAAGGGAGTGGTCAGTCAGGCACCTTCGGAGTGGCGCTGGCTGGCGCGTATGGTGCTTTGACCATGCAGACCGATGGCGGCTATTCCTATGTGGTCAACACGACCTCGCCTGCGGTTCAGGCGCTCACCACGGGTCAGACCCTGACCGATCGCTTCAATTATACGGTTTCGGATGGGATGTTCACCGATCAGGCGGTGCTCTCCATCGTGATCCAGCCCCAAAGCAGTGCCGCGCCTCCGGTGGCCGTGAACGACGACGTGACCGCCAGCGAGGCGGGCGGCACGGAGAACGGCACCGTGGGCACTCCGGCCAGCGGCAATCTGCTGGCCAACGATCTGGACGCCGACACCCCCACCTTGACCCTGGCGGCGATCCGTCTGGGCGGGGAGAAGGGGAGCGGGAGCGCGGGGACGTTGGGGATGCCTTTGGCGGGTCAATATGGCCAACTCACCGTGGGTGCGGATGGCGCGTTCACCTATGCGGTGAATGAGACGCTGCCTGCGGTCGAGGCGTTGAAGAGGGATCAGACCCTCGTCGAGCGTTTCAATTATACGGTCACGGACGGCACATCGAGCGACAGCGCGGTTTTGACCATCACCATTCAGGGCACCAACGATGCGCCGGTGGCCACCGATGACGCCGAGATTCTGGCCAAGGCCGGCAACGGACGCAATGTTCAGGCGGCCACGGTGGCGGGCAATGCGCTGATCAACGATCGTGATGTGGAGGGCGACACCCTGCGGGCGACCTTCCTGCGCGCCAGCGAGACCACCGGGAACGGAACGCCGATCACGGTGGGCACCTCGGTGACCGGCACCTATGGCGCGTTGACCATGACGGCCAGTGGAAATTATCGTTACACGGTGAACGAAGACGCGACTGCGGTGCGCAATCTCAGGAGCGGGCAGACCCTGTTGGATCGTTTTGTCTATACGGTTTCGGATGGGGAACTCACGGCTCAGGCCACGGTGACCATTGCCATCCAGTCCGGGGGCAGTGCCGGGGCGCCGGTGGCTTTGAACGATACCGCCACGGCGGTCGAGGCCGGAGGCACGCGCAATGGCACGGTCGGCAGCGATGCGACCGGCAATCTGCTGACCAATGATCTGGATCTCAACTCCAGAACCTTGACCCTTTCGGCCATTCGCACGGGCGACGTGGAAGGGAGCGGGGTCGAAGGGGGCGTGGGTACGGCGCTGGCCGGTCAGTATGGCGCGCTCACCGTGCAGGCGAACGGCTCTTTCCGGTATGTGGTGAACAACGCCCTGGCGGCGGTCGAGGCGCTGAAGCCCGGAGAAAGCCTGACCGAATCGTTCAACTATACCGTCACCGACGGGGCGTTGACCGATATCGGGGTGCTGACGCTCACCATCGAGGGGGCGGGCGATGCCCCGGTGGCGACGGCGGATGCGGGGCTGGCCACCCGTGGCAGCGAGGCGGTGCCTGGCAAGGTCTCCGGCAATCTGCTGCAAAACGATACCGATCCCGAAGGGGATACCCTGACCGTGACCGCATTGCGCACCGGCGCTGTGGAGGGGAGCGGCACCGAGGGGGTGGTCGGCACGGCCCTGACCGGGGCTTACGGCGTGCTGACCGTGACCGCGAACGGCGGGTATGATTACACCATCAACGAGTCGCTGGCGGTGGTGAAGGCACTGACCCCTGGTCAAAGTCTGACCGACTCGTTCACCTATACGGTTTCCGATGGCGCTCTCAGCGCCCGGGCCGGAGTGAGCATCACCATTCAGAGTGGCTATGGCGCGCCGGTGGCGGTGGATGACACGGCCACGGCCAACGAGGCGGGTGGGGTGGCCAACGGCACGCCGGGCAGCGATGCGGTAGGCAATCTGCTGGCCAACGATACCGGGGTCAGCAGTTCGTCGCTGACGGTTTCTGCCATCCGGTTGGGCGGAGTCGAGGGATCGGGCAGCGCGGGCACCCTGGGCGCGGCCTTGACCGGTCAATATGGCGCGCTCACCGTGGGTTTCGATGGCCAGTTCCGCTATGTGGTCAACCAGAGCGCGGCAACGATCGAGGCATTGAAATCCGGCGATACCCTGACCGATCTGTTCAATTATACCATGACCGATGGCTCGGTCACCGATATGGCGGTTTTGACCATCGTGATTCAGGGGGCCAACGATGCCCCGACCGTCACCTCGGCTGGCAGCGTCTCCGTGGCTGAAAACAGCACCGAAAGCTTTTATACCGCGACCGCCACGGATCCGGAGAGCGGGACCATCGCCTGGTCGCTCTCTGGCGTGGACGCCGAGCGTTTTGCCATCGATCCGGCGACCGGTGCGTTGCGTTTCCTGGTGGCTCCGGACTTTGAAACCCCGGCGGATGCCAATGGGGACAACGTGTACGAAGTCACCGTGATCGCCACGGACAACGGCGCCACGCCGCTCTCCGGCAGTCGCGCGGTGGCGGTCACCCTCACCAATGTCAACGATCCGCCCACCATCGCGGCGCCATCTTCCGTGTCGGCGAGCGAAGACACGCCGCTCGTTCTTTCGTTCACCGTGGCCGATCCCGATGCCGGGACGGGCATCATGCAGGCCACCCTGGCGGTGACCAATGGCACCCTCGCCCTGAATCCCGACTCCGGGGTGACGATCACGGCAGGGGGTTCCGGTACCGCCGGAATGACCCTGACCGGCACCCTGATCCAGCTCAATGCCGCCTTGTCCCGGCTCACCTATCAGGGGAGTCTGGAGTACGCGGGCCAGGAGATTCTTACCCTGACCGTGGATGATCAGGGGAATACCGGTGCCGGAGGGGCCAGGAACGCCACGGCCATGGTGATGTTCGAGGTGGCTGCGGTCAACGATGCCCCGACGGTTGCGGCGCCGGCAACGATTGTCGCCAGCGAGGATCAGGCGGCTGCAATCAGCGGTTTTGCGGTCAACGATGTGGACGCAGGCACCAATCCTCTGGAGGTTACCCTGGAGGCGCTGCATGGCACCGTCTCTCTGGCGGCGAATTCGGGGGTGACGGTGACGGCGGGTGCGGATCATGCGGCGCGCGTGGTTTTTACCGGCACATTGACCCAGCTCAATGCCGCCCTGGCGACCGTGACCTATCAGGGCACGTTGAATTACGCCGGTTCGGAAAGTCTCACGCTCACTGTATCCGATCAGGGGAATACCGGCTCGGGTGGCGCCAGGAGTGCGACGGTCACCCGCACCTTCACCGTCGCGGCGGTCAACGACGCTCCGGTGGCGGCGGACGATTCCCGCATCGTGGCCAAAAGCGGCAACGCGGTGGCACCGGGCAGCGGTTCGGGCAATGTGCTGACCAACGATGCCGATGTCGAAAGCGATCCTTTGAGCGTGACCGCGATTCGCACCGGCGCCATCGAAGGGAGCGGTACGGCGGGCACTCCTGGGGTTGCCCTGGCGGGTGCCTATGGTTCTTTGACTTTGGGCGCGAACGGCGATTATGTCTACACGGTCAACGAAAGCGCGGCGGCGGTGCAGGCGCTTCGGACCGGTCAGACCCTGCTCGATGTCTTCAATTATACGGTTTCCGATGGTCTGTTGACCGATACCGCGTTGCTGACCGTGGCGATCCAGGAAGGGGGCAGCACCGGTGCGCCCGTGGCGGTGAACGACAGCGCCACGGCGGTCGAGGCGGGCGGCACGGCCAACGGCACGGCGGGCAGCGATGCCACGGGTGCGGTGCTGGCCAATGATCTGGATGCGGATTCTCCCGCTTTGACCGTGGCCGCGATCCGTCTGGGCGCGGTCGAGGGGAGCGGAGATGCGGGTGCGGTGGGTGCGCCCCTGGCGGGTGTGTATGGCACCCTGACCATGAATGGGGATGGCACGTTCCGCTATGTGGTGAACAACGCCGCTGCCGGGGTCGAGGCCTTGAAACCGGGCCAGACCTTGACCGAAAGCTTCAACTATACGGTCAGCGACGGCGCATTGAACGATATCGGCGTCTTGACCATCACCATTCAGGGGGCCGACGATGCCCCGGTGGCGGTGAACGACGCCGGACTGGCCACCAAGGCCGGGAGCGGTGCGGCGACTGCGGGTCGGGCTTCGGGCAATGTGCTCGACAACGACAGCGATGTCGAGGGCGATGCCCTGAGCGTGTCGGCCATCCGGGTCGGCAGCGACGGCAGCGGTGCGGAAGGCACCCTGGGAACGCCGCTGGCCGGGGCTTATGGTTCCCTTACCATGACCGGCAATGGCGGTTATCTCTATGTGATCAACGAATCCGATGCGACCGTGCAGGCGCTGCGGAGCGATCAAACCCTGACCGATTCCTTCCGTTATACGGTTTCCGATGGCCTGCTGACCGGTCAGGCGGTGGTGACCATCACCATTCAGGGCGGCAACCGGCCTCCGGTGGCGGTGGATGACACAGCCACGGCCACCGAAGCGGGTGGCACGGACAACAGCCTGCCGGGCACCACGGCCACGGGCAATCTGCTTGCCAACGATACCGATGTTCCCTCGTCCCTCCTGACGGTCTCGGCCATCCGGCAGGGGGCCGAGGAGGGCAGGGGTGCGGTGGGCAGCGTGGGGTCGGCTCTGATCGGTCAATACGGCATCCTGACCGTGAGCGCCGATGGCGCGTTCAGCTATGCGGCGAACGAAAGAGTCACGGCAGTCAATGCCCTCAAACCCGGTCAAAGCCTGACCGAGGCGTTCAACTATACGGTCACCGATGGCGCGCTGAGCGATCAGGGGGTGTTGACCGTCACCATTCAGGGGGCCAACGATGCCCCGGTGGCCACGGACGATACCCGCATCGTGGCCAGCGCCGGCACCGGCAGCGGCGTCACCCCGGCGACCACGGCGGGCAATCTCCTGACCAACGATCTCGATCCCGAAGGCGACACCCTGACGGTGACCGCGCTGCGTACCGGCCCGGTCGAGGGCAGCGGCACGGCTGGAACCGTCGGCACCCCGTTGACCGGTGCCTATGGCACGCTGAATCTCGCGGCCAACGGCGCCTATGTCTACACGGTCAACGAGGCGGCGCCGGAGGTTCGGGCGCTTGTGACCGGCCAGACCCTGACCGAAACCTTCAATTATACGGTGTCGGATGGCGCACTCACCGATCTGGCGGTGTTGACCATTGCCATTCAGCCCGGTGGAGCGGCTGGCGCGCCGGTGGCGGTGAACGATCAGGCCACCGCCACCGAGGCGGGCGGCAGCCACAACGGCACGCCTGGCAGCGGGGCCAGCGGCAACCTGCTTGCGAATGATCTGGATGCCGATTCTCCCACCTTGACGATTGCGGCCATCCGGCAGGGCGAGGTCGAGGGGAGCGGGGTCGCAGGCACGATCGGTTCGCCTTTGAGTGGTCTGTTCGGCACCCTGACCGTGCATGCCAACGGAACCTTTACCTATGTGGTGAACGATGCCTCTGCCATGATCGAGGCGCTGAAACCCGGTGAAACCCATACCGATGTATTCAATTATACCGTCACCGACGGGGTGTTGAGCGATACCGGCGTGCTGACGATCACCATCGAAGGGGCGGACGATGCCCCGGTGGCGGTGAACGATGCGGCGCTGGTCACCCGGGCCGGTGAAGCGGCAGGGGTCGCGCCGGGTCATGGCGCGGGCAATCTGCTCGACAACGATACCGACGCCGAGCAGGATACCCTGACCGTGACCGCCATCCGTACCGGGGGCACGGCTGGGAGCGGCACGGCGGGTCTGTTGGGCGATTCCCTGGCTGGCAGCTACGGCTCTTTGACCGTGGAGGCGAATGGCGGCTATGTCTATACCCTCAACGAGTCTGCGGCAGCGGTTCGGGCGCTCGGGGCAGGCCAGACCCTGACCGATCGCTTCAATTATACGGTTTCCGACGGGCGGTTGACCGATCAGGCGGTGTTGACCGTCACCATTCAGGGGGCCAATGCGCCGCCGGTGGCAGTCAACGATGCGGCCATTGCCGTCGAGGCCGGTGGCACGGCCAACGATCAGCCGGGGAGCGCGGCCACGGGCAATCTGCTCGCCAACGATACCGATGCCTCACCGAATCTGACGGTTGCGGCCATCCGGCTGGGCGGCGTCGCGGGGAGTGGCAACGCGGGAACCGTGGGTGCGGCGCTGGCGGGTCAGTACGGTACGCTGACCGCGAATGCGGATGGCACCTTCCATTATGTCGTGAACGATACCCTGGCTGCGGTCGAGGCGTTGAAACCCGGTCAGAGCCTGACCGATCGCTTCAACTATACCGTGACCGACGGGGAGTTGAGCGCTCAGGCGGTGTTGACCGTCACCGTTCAGGGGGCGGACGATGCCCCGGTGGCCACCGATGACTCGCGCATCGTGGCCAAGGCCGGAACCGGCAGCGGTGTGGCTGCGGCCACCACCTCGGGCAATGTGCTGACCAACGACAGCGATCTCGAAGGCGACACCCTGACCGTGACCGCCATTCGCACCGGCAGCACGGAAGGCAGCGGCACCGCCGGCACCCTCGGCACGCCGTTGGCCGGAGCCTATGGCACGTTGACCCTGGCGACCAATGGCGGATTCCTCTACACGGTCAACGAATCCGCGCCTGCGGTTCAGGCGTTGGGCGATGGCCAGACCCTGACCGATGCGTTCAATTATACGGTATCCGATGGTACGCTCACGGATCTGGCCGTGGTGACCATCGCCATTCAGAAAGGGGGCGCTGCCGGGGCACCGGTGGCGGTGAACGATACCGGTACGGCTTTCGAGGCCGGAGGGGTGCGCAACGGGACGCCGGGCAGCGGAGCGCAGGGCAATCTGCTTGCCAACGATCTGGACGCCGATACTCCCGCCTCTGGCCTGACCGTGGCGGCGATCCGCGCGGGCGGCGTCGAAGGAAGCGGTACGGCGGGCACCCTGGGCACGGCTTTGAGCGGACTTTACGGCCAACTCATCGCGGGTGCCAACGGGGCCTTCAGCTATGTGGTCAACGAGAGCAACCCGGCGGTGGATGCCTTGAAGCCGGGCGAGAGTCTGGAGGATCTTTTCAACTATACCGTGACCGATGGCGCGTTGAGCGATACCGGTCTGTTGACCATTACCATTCAGGGGGTCAATGACGCGCCGGTGGCGGTGGTCGATACCGGTCGGGCCACCCGATCCGCAAGTCAGGTCGCGCCGGGTCACACCTCGGGCAATGTGTTGAGCAACGATACCGATCCGGAAGGGAATGCGCTTGCGGTGACCGGGATTCGCGGCGGCGCCTCGCTCGGCAGCGGTACGGAGGGGAGCCTGGGTGCTGCGCTGGCCGGGGTTTACGGCACGTTGAACCTGAACGGCGATGGCAGTTATGTCTATACCGTCAACGAATCGTCCCCGGCGGTGCGGGCGCTCGCCAACGATCAGACCCTGACCGACAGCTTCAATTATACGGTTTCCGATGGTTCCTTGACCGATCAGGCGCTGTTGACCCTCACCATTCAGGGATCCAACGAACCGCCCGTGGCGGTGGATGATGCGGCCACGGCCATGGAAGCGGGTGGTGTCGCCAATGGCACCGCAGGCAGTGCGGCCACCGGCGATCTGCTCGCCAACGATACCGATGCCGATGCGGCGGCCAGCACGCTGCTTGTCGCCTCGATCCGTCTGGGCGGGATCGAAGGGAGCGGCAGCGCGGGCGCATTGGGTCAGCCCCTGACCGGTTTGTATGGCACCCTGACCGTGCAGACCAATGGCGCGTTCCGCTACGAAGTGAACGACAGCACCCCGGCGGTCGAGGCCCTGAAAGCGGGCGCGAGCCTGACCGAACGGTTCAACTACACGGTCACCGATGGTTCGTCCAGCGATATGGGGGTGTTGACCATCACCATTCAGGGCGCCAACGATGCTCCGACCGTCACCTCGGGCGGCAGCGTCTCCGTGGCCGAGAACGCCACGGACAGCTTCTACACCGCCACGGCCATCGATTCCGAGGGCGAGACGATCACCTGGTCTTTGTCCGGTGCCGATGCCGACCGTTTCGCCATCGATCCGGCCAGCGGCGCGCTGCGCTTCCTGGTGGCTCCGGACTTCGAAAATCCTGCGGATGCCAACGGAGACAATGTTTACGAAGTGACCGTGATCGCCACGGACGCGAGCGCGACTCCGCTCTCCGGCAGCCGGAATCTGGCGGTTGCCATCACCAATGTCAACGAACCGCCCACGATCACCGCGCCTGCTGCGGTTGCAGCCAGCGAGGATACGCCGGTGTCGCTCGCCTTCACGGTGGCCGATCCCGATGCGGCCGACCAGGGGATGCAGGCCACTTTGGCTGCGGCCAATGGCACCCTGACCCTGAATCCAGGCTCCGGCGTGACGGTGACTGCCGGCAGTTCGGGTACGGCGGGTCTGACCTTCACCGGCACTTTGGCCCAGATCAATACGGCCTTGTCGAATCTGAGCTATCAGGGGGGGGCGGATTACGCGGGTCAGGAGATTCTCACCCTGGTGGTGGATGACCAGGGCCACAGCGGGAGCGGCGGGGCCAGGAGCGCCACCTCCACCGTGACCTTCGAGGTGGCGGCAGTCAACGATGCGCCCACCCTCACCGCACCGGCGGCCATCACGGCCACCGAGGATGTGGATGCGACGATTCGTGGCTTTGCCGTGAACGATGTGGATGCAGGCACCCATGCCCTGGAGGCCACGCTGGAGCTGCTGCATGGCAAGATCACCCTGGCTGCGAATTCGGGCGTGACCCTGACCTCGGGCACCAACGGTTCGGCGCGGCTGGTCTTCACCGGCACCCTGGTCCAGTTGAACAGCGCCCTGAGTGCGCTGACCTATCGGGGCAATACGGATTATCACGGTCCCGAGACCCTGACTCTGACGGTTTCGGATCAGGGCTTCACCGGTTCCGGTGGTGCCAAGAGCGCCACGACCAGCGTGAATTTCACCGTGATTTCGGTCAATGACGATCCGGTGGCCTCGGACGGCACCCTGACCGTGACCGAGGACGTGACCACGACCGGTACCCTGATCGCCAGCGATGTGGACGGGGATTTCCTGGATTATACGCTGGTGACCCAGGCGACCAAGGGAACGGTGACCATCACCGATACCCGCAGCGGCGCCTATCGTTATGTGCCCAATGCCGATGCCAATGGCAGCGATACCTTCACCTTCCGGGTTCAGGACGGCACGGTGTTTTCCAATACCGCCACGATCACGGTGACCATCACCCCGGTCAACGATACTCCGGTGGCTGCGGCGGGCACGCTGACCGTCACCGAGGATGTCTCTGCCACGGGAACGCTGAGTGCGAGCGACGTGGATGGCGACTCCCTGACTTACAGTGTGGTGACCCAGGGCGCCAAGGGGACGGTGACCATCACCAACGCCGCGACCGGTGCGTTCAATTATGTGCCCAACGCCAATGCCAATGGCAGCGATACGTTCACCTTCAAGGCCAACGACGGCACCGTGGATTCGACGCCGGCCACGATCACGGTGACCATCACCCCGGTCAACGATACGCCGGTGGCGGTGGACGCCCCCCTGACCGTGACCGAGGATGTGACGGCCACCGGAACGCTGAGTGCCAGCGACGTGGATGGCGATACCCTGACTTACAGTGTGGTGACCCAGGGCGCCAAGGGGACGGTGACCATCACCAATGCCGCGACCGGTGCGTTCAATTATGTGCCCAATGCCGATGCCAATGGCAGCGACACGTTCACCTTCAAGGTCAACGACGGCACGGTGGATTCCAACACGGCCACGATCACGGTGACGATCACCCCGGTCAACGATGCCCCGGTGATCTCGGGTGCCCCTGTTCCCGCGACCGTTGTCGATGGCACGCCTGGCACCATCACCGGCTTCTCCGTGGCAGACGTGGATGCGGGGAGCGGTGCGCTTCAGGCCACGATTTCGGTGGGGCATGGCACCGTGAGCCTGGCTTCGGTCACCGGACTGACCTTTACTTCCGGTGGCAACAATACGGCCAGCATGGTCTTTACCGGCAACCTGACCGACCTGAACGCGGCCATTGCCACGCTGACCTTCACGAGCACGCCGGCCTATGCCGGGACCGATACGCTCTCGCTGGGCATCTCCGATCAGGGGAATACCGGCTCCGGCGGGGCGCAGAGCGCGATTCCCGCCACGGTGAATCTCACCATCGTCTCCGGTGCGCCCACGGATATCACCCTCAGCAATCTCTCCGTGTACGAGTACGCCGATCCCGGCTCTCATGTCGGACTGCTCGGCGCCGTGGATCCCGAAGTCGGGGATACCTTCACCTATACCATCACCGCCAATTCCGTTGGCAACCTGTTTGCCATCCGCACCCAGGGCACCAACGCCTATCTGGTGGTGAACGATCCGGCAACGCCCACCCAGGGCAGCTATTCGATCACCATTCAGGTGGCGGACAGTCAGGCGCGGACCTTTACCAAGAACTTCACCATCACGGTGTTGGCCACCCCCTTTGACCTGAATTCGGCGGCAGACGTGGATACTCCGGCTCTGGTCAAGAGCACGGCTGAAACCCTGTTCAAGAACATTCTGCTCACGTTGAGCGCGCCATCGTCCACCAAGGTGCTCTCCAATGCCGATCTGCGTGCCCTGATTCTTGGCAAACTGAATCAGCAGTTCAGCTCCGGAGGCTCCTTCACCTACAATATCAACGATGTGGTCAAACGTCTGACCGTGGAGGTGAAGCCGGTCGATGATCCCACGGTGATCCGCATCCTGGCCCGGGTCGGGGTGATCAACGCCATGTACAACCGTCTGCCCACGACGGCCAGGGCCACGTTCGACAGTCTGTTCAACAGCTTTGCCCCCTATGCCACGGACTACACCACCGATGTGCGGATTCGTTTGGTGCCGGTGCTGGCCGGGGCACAACTTGGGATCGATGCTGCCAACTCGACCGTGGAGGTGCTGAATCTCCAGATGGTTCCCAATGTCAGCATGAGCGTCTCTTCGCTGTTGGCCACCTACAATGCGGCGTTGGGCGATCTGAAGAGCAGTGGTGGTCTGACCTTCTTCACCGGCGGGGGCGGATCCGGTCCGTCGATCCATGTTCTGACCTCGACGCTTGGTTTGACCCACAGTCAGGCCGGTGCGTTGCAAAAGAGCCTTCAGACCACGGCTGCGGGCAATGGGGTCACCGACACCTATGTGCCGGGTGGTGACAGCAAGACCATACCCACCAGCCAGCGGTTCGATTACTACCTGCCGGGGATGATCAACTCCATTTCTTTGGGAACGGGCAGTGTCACCTTGAATCGCTGACGCAAAGCGTGGACAATGCCTTCCGCCCCCTTCATCGTGGCAACGCGATGCGGGGGGAGAGGCGCTGGACAAGCCATGGTGATCTTATTGAAAGAAAAGAAGGGGTTTGGGGAATTCTTTCCCCAGGGTTTTGACTTTAAACAAAAATATTTTAAATGTTTTTTGTTTA
>JADFWP010000025.1 GCA_015234115.1 Magnetococcales bacterium | reverse complement strand
CTGGCCGGGTGGTCTCTGTGGCCAATGGTTCGGCGCGGGTGGCCACGGCCCAGGGGGTGGTCGAGGTGGTGCTGGACGGAGGCGGCCACGTCGGAGACCGGGTCAGCGTGCGGGATGGGCGTGCGGTGCGGGTGCAGGATGCAGTGGATGTGCCGGTGTTTTTTGTGTAGGAATCATGAGTTTTCTGTGTTCATCATGGGAGAAAGGCTATCATGCGCCGACAGAAAATGTTGGCATTTTCAGTGTGGACGAGGTTTTGACGGGGGACACGGCTAGCGGTTCTGGGCCATGATGGTGCAATCTTCATGTTTTCTGTTGGGTTAGAGCAGGTTGGTTGAGACAATCTGCCAACTCGATACAGCTTATCACCACGGCCACAGCCGTTCCATCAGGGACCTGCTCACCATCAAGGTGCTGACCAAAATTTCCAAAACTGAAAATACTGTTTAGAAGGTAATAGGCACTCTTATTGACAGATTTTGCTTTTTGGGGTGATTGGGTTCTATATGCTCCGGTAATAAGCTGAAGAAGTCGGATTTGCTGTGGACGATCAGTAGTAGGAAATGAGTCTGGCCATCCTTCTATTCCCTTCTGTCCCTCGTATTGCCAGTCAGAAATCCATTTCGATGGAATCTCGCGTTTCTCCGGAAACTCGGCTTCCCATATCAGATCAAGCGCCCTATCGGCTATGCCACGAATATTTGCCAGGCACTCACCCGGGTAATCAGGTATGTCCTCAATGCTCCGCTCGATCAACCGTTTCAACCGATCATCGATATTTTGGATCTGGCTTAACCGCCGTTGGAGAACACCCCGGATGTTGGATCGGTAATCGGCCCATTCGCCGAACAGGCGCACCATACTTCCGGCGTCGTCTCCCTGACTGCTGATATGCCGTTCCAGCAGTCGGCAGGCAGGGGTGATTTTGTTTCCGGTGACCTTGGCAAACCCTTTTTCTATCAATCGGTCACGTTCGTCCTTGCCAACTTCGGAAATGTTCAGTTGCCCACGTTCCACCAAGTGGCGGAACAGGTCTTTAGACGGTTCGGGGCAGTCTCCCCACAAATCGGCCAGGATCCCGCTGACCCCATTCCCAAAATCGCCTTCAGCAGCTTCATTGACTGCCGCATTGTCCACCTGCTGAGATGGATGTGCCACCACCTGATTGATCAACGACAGGAAAAGCGGAGGATATCCCCCGGTCCAGTTGGCCAGTTCCGTTTTGGCGCCGCCATTGAACGGGCAGGTCGAAACTGCAGCAAGGACTGCTGACCTGTCCGCATCGTCGAACGGACCGATCTTGACGGAGTTCACGTCGAAGATGTTCCAGAAGTCGCTGGTAACGGATTCTTCGCTGCGGATCAGTTCCTGAAGTGGGCGGCGGGTGGCCGTCACAAGACGAAGGCTGGGAGATTGAGCCAGCTCACGGAGTTGATCCCATAGGTTACGGGTCAGTCGACCTGCGCCAAGGGGCTTGTCAAAGCCATCCCAGAGCATGAGGATCTTGATTTCCTCTTCCAGGAGCATGCTCAGGACTTCTTGTAGATCTCCAAAGGGAGTGCTCCCGGTAGAGAGAAGCAGTTCCGCGCACTCTTCATTGACCTCCTTGAGCCCCTGTCCCAGCCGCTTGCACATGGCCAGGACAAACGCCTCATCCGAATCCGGCGTCTGATGACCAAGATCCCAGAGAATGACCGTCCCATAGGGGGACTCTTCCGATTGCATCCGACCTGCCAGGGCCTGGAGTAGAACGCTTTTCCCAGAATACCTGGGGCCGACCACCGATAGGTGGCTGGGACTCGGCTTTGTCAGCTCACTCCACAACCTCTGCATGATGGCGGTACGGCCAATCATGGGTGGGATCCGGGGGCCAAGAATGGGGAAGATGGGGTCAGTCACGCTGGTCCTCCGTTTCACTCCGGGCTCTGGTTTGGAGCGCGGCAAAATCCTGTTGACGGTGGATCCAAGTTCCCATCAGCGGAATGGCCAACTGGTAATGCCCTGCATTGGCTTCACCGATCAGTTCGATCAGCTCCAACTCACGAAGAAACTCCAGATCCTCGATCAGTTTATCATCATCAGTGATCTCGATTCCATACCCAGCGAGTTGTTCCAGTAAGACACCTAACTGAAGTTTGTCTACGGTGGAGCTGGCTTTCTCGCATAGAGCCATGAGAAAACGCCGACGGTCAGTACGAGCATAGCCCCACAGGCTGGCAAAGTGCTCATTGTCCTCAGCCATAGCATCTGCAGCCTGGTTGACGAGATCCAAGGTGATGGACCGGATTTTCAGTTGGGCGGCCAGATCGAAGATGCGGTTGCACAGGCACTGCAACAAATAGGGCTGACGAGCCGTCAAGTAGCAAACTTGGCTCACCGCTTCCCGGGAGTAAGAGAGCTTCCCTTTTACCGGCTCTACCACTAAACAACGAGCAGCTCCCTCGGAGAGTACGGAGACGCCAAAGCGAGTACCCAGGCCAAACAGGGCGGACCAATACTCCTCCCGAAGGCGTTTCAGCCTGCGGGAACCGGTTAGAATGGCAGAAAAGCGGGGATACTCGTGAACCAGGAAGCGGATGTTCTCCGGCACTTGGGGAGAGGTGACGCCGTGGTCGATCCCTTCCTGAAGCTTGTCAAACTCATCGGTCATGAGCAGCAGCCCAAGATGGTGTCGCTGGAGCAGATCCAGAGCGGTTTCCAGGTACTCCTGAAAATCTGCAAAAGGAGCGTCTTCGCCAATCCCCTGTTTGCAGGCACGGGCGATGCCAAGTTTTTTCCCGGCGGCAAGGGTGTTACCATTTGGGAGAGGCGTTTCCTGGCCCAGAGAAGCAAGCCCTTTGGCGATACTCACTGCCATGGTTCGGAACACTTCCACCGTCGGGACGCCGATGCCGTCCCGGCTCCCTTCCGCCCCTTGCAGGCTGCAATAGATGCCCATCCAGCCGGGGATGCGCTCCGTGCCTTCCAGGTGGCGAAGAATGGAGGATTTGCCGGCTCGGCGGTTTCCTTCCAGCAGCACGACATTGCCGCTTTCCATCACCTGCCGCCGGATGCGTTCCAGCAGATCCTCACGACCGAAGAAGACATCATCACGGGCAGGGACAACCGGATCACCACATACGTAGGGGCTTCCACCCAGTTCAGCCATTTCCTGGCGCTCATCGTTATCATCGGCGACATCGAACGCCAGTTCACGCTGGCCCTCCATTCTCACGCCATTCATGGCCAGGGCTGACCACCTCACCCACAGGGAGAATTGGCCGATACTGCGTGGAACGGTGCCCGAGATGTGGAAAATGCCGGAGCCCATTTCCGGCAAGAAGGGGATGGTTTCCTCACCCCATTCCGGATGCGTGGAAACCTGGAAGTCCCGCAAGGGCAACGGACCTTTGTTTTGGATGGAAACCTCGATTTCAGCCTGAGAGCCCGCCCTGAGCGAAGTCGTCACGCTGGCGATGATGACCGAAACCGCTCCCACCATGGCTTCCATGATGGACTCGATGCGCCCAGTAAATTTTTTGTTGAGATCACGCGCTTTCTCTTCATTGGGGAGATGGCCAGAAATCTTGCCAGCGGCTTTCTGAAATTTGATGAGCGATTGCTGGAGCAGGCTGTAGAGCGCTGAACCTTGCGGGACATCAACAACACCTTTCAGAATATCGGCTGCCTTGTCCAGGCTGGATACCCATTCATTCAGGGCGTTGCCTTCCGTCAAGCCCTCCCGCACGTCGTGCCATACGCCGGTAAAGGAGCCTCCCAGGCAGGAGCCATGCAACAGCCAATGCAGGCCTGCCGATTGTTCATCACTGCGCGGACCCTTTTCAAGATGGCGCAGCGCATCATCCACCCATTCCGCAATGGGGTCGCTCTCTCCTGAGGTTAGCAGCTGGGCCAGATAGGCCATGGCGTCCACGCCATGTTCCCGGTGCTGGGTGGCGGTGCGGTGCTGGATTTGCAATGGCGGCAGGGGGACCGGAAGCTCAGCCAAGATGTATTTTGATAGGTGCTGAATGGTCACGCCACTGGAGGCCCGGTCCTTCATCCAGGCCCGGCATTCATTGCTGTTCAGGTAGGCCAGCAGGAAATGGGGATCGAGCTGGTCGGAGTTGGGACGCAGAACGAAAAGCCCGCCTGCGGGAATCGCGCCTACGGCTCCGTTGCGGACAATACCCGCCTTGCCGATGGTGCCCGACTTGGAGAGCAGCACATCACCAGCGCGCAACTTCCAGCCTGGATCCACTTGCGCCGTGGCCTTGGGCGACAGCCAGGACGATGCCCGGGAAACCTGACCCCGCTGAAGATCCTTGATACGGATGTAGGGAATAGGTTGTTTGGCTGGTAGCTCATCCACCAGGTCGGCGGAACGGATCTGCCGACCGGAGAGCACCGCGCAGCAATCTTCGAGAGGAAAAATCCGCACTTCATCTCCGAGGGATTCGAAGATGCTGGCCAACGCGCTTTGATCCCGGCGGCGGGGGGTGAAATCCCATTCCACCGCCTCCAGTTCCTGAAGGGTCATGTCCCAACCATCCCTGGAGGGTTGCGGGGTCTGAACTGCTTTTACCAACTCCGGGATGCGTTCGACATCAAACGTGGATGTCTGTTTACCTGAGCTTTTATTACGGATGAAGCCGCTCGCATCCACCATACGGATTTTTTTGGTCGCGCCGCCTCGGCGTACCATCAGGATGCTGGCCTGGATGCCGGTTTGAGGGAGAAAAGAGCCGGTGGGCAAGGAAATGACTGCTTCCACGGTGTGGCTCTCCACCAGCATTTGGCGCAACCGGCGTTCCTGACCACCACGGAATAGAATACCCTGAGGCAGAATCAGGATGGCCTGACCCCCGACACGCAGTTGGGAAAGGGCGTGTTGCACGAACAGGCCCGAGGAATCGTTGGTCTGCACAGGAAACTGACCGATTACCGCGCCATTGCCGATGCGCCCCCCCCAAGGGGGATTGGATACCACCAGATCGAAGCCATCGTTTTGCGGAGAGGTGGAAGGCGTGCGTTCCAGGGCGTTGCCCAGTTCCAACTGGGGATCTTCGACCCCGGCCAGGATCAGGCGGGTCAGGCCAATGATGTAACTGTCCGAGTTGACTTCGACGCCGAAAACGACCAGCCCCGTGGCGTTAGGCCGGGAAAATCCCTTGTCCCTGTTGAACAGGCTGCGCTCTTGGATGGCGGTGAGCAGTCCGGCACTACCGAAGCAGGGATCATAAATGCGTGCATTCGGGTTCAGGTTAGCCAGCGCGGCGACTAAACGGGTAATGCCAGACGGCGTTCGATTGAATTCCTCTCGAATGGAAAATGATCCAAAGCCAACGCCGCCCCCGAAACCATCTCCCGCGCCAGAACCACCCCCATAACCGAAACCGGAGCCATCTCCCGCGCCAGCGCCGGAACCACCCCCATAACCGGAACCGGAGCCATCCCCCGCACCATCACCATAGCCGCCGCCAAAACCTGCACCACTACCATCGCCAGCCCCATCGCCGTAGCCGCCGCCAAAGCCGTCCCCCGCGCCGGAACCTGCGGCATCCCCCCAACCATCGCCGTAACCATCACCAGAGGGAAGAGCTGTTTTTCCTTCTCCCCACAGGCTGTCGAAAGCGGCCAGGAGGTTGTATCGGTCATGGGGAGTCTCAAAGGGTTGATCCGCCAGCCAGCGGATCATAGTAACCAGCACCATGGGGTGGATTCGGGCCAACCCCTCCATAGGCTGAATTACATGATGCAGTTGGGTGGCCAATGCGGCATGGCGGGCGTTGCCCAGCTCGTGCAGGGCGGGCATCAGCCGTTCCCGGAAAAAGGGAAGGAGTTCCTCTGGCTCAAGCTGGTGCCAAGCACGCCAATGCAGTTCCGGCGGCAAGATTGTTTCGTACTCCAGGTCATCGAAGGAGGCGATGGCCTCCTGTTCCGCTTCCTGGAAATCCACCCAGCGCAGAAAAATCAGGCTGGCCAAAGCCACGGGTACCTCGGATGGATTCAGAGGTGTCCGGCGAATATGGTCCAGCAAGTGCCAAAGGCTGGTCTGTGAGGATTCAGGGGGCATGATAATTACAGTTCGCCGGCAAAGGCTTTGCGGAGGATGGATTCTCCAAGATTTGAAGCAGGCAAATCGCCTTCTTTTTGTTCTAATGACAGTTGACTTGCAAGCGAGCAGACAGCGTCCAAATTGCTGACGATCTCTGCTTGTACTTCTAATGATGGCAAAGGCAACTCAAACGAACCGACATCCTTCTGATTGATACTTGCCTGCTGAATTACCCGCGCTTTGGATTTTATCTGGTCACGGCATTGTGGAGATGCAAGAAAATGGAGTACATACCGTGGGATTGCGCGAGCCTTGTCAATGCTGAGGCACATCATGTTTGATTCAAAAACAGTTGGTTCCTTGAGCATCGGAATCAAACACGCCTTTCCAACCACGTCCAGGCTTCCGTTGACGCGGTTGATAACAATATCATTAGCGCGCAGTTGAAACCTTTCTAGCTCACTGTCTTCAAGTTGAAGCCGTTTTAGTTCTTTACGGGAATCAAGGATGTCTCCACCGTTGAAATTATCAATTCGCAGAATTGGTGTGCCTGAACCATAATAATTAGCATGTTTATAGATGCCATTTGTCGGTCCACGATCAATAATATTATCAAATTTAACGGTTGATGCGCTGATTTGAAATGCATCAAATCTCGCGCCAGCAGAAATAGCGCTACTTTCAACTCTTATGTCAGCTCGCAAAGCCTCAATCTCCTCCACCCGCTCCATGCATTCCTTGATGCGGGCGACGATGCGGCGTTGTTCGGCGAGGGGGGGAATCTTGATTTCAAAGGCCTTCAATTTCCCCCTTGGCACCTCAAGAAATGTCGTCTTGCTGGCAAGAGCTGTAATTTCTTTAGTGTAACGACGAAGAATAAATGCAAGAAACCAAAGATCAACCTTGTCTTTAAAAGGGGTGAAATTCGCAAAACCTTGGTTTGTCGTAAAATATTTATCCGAAACTGCGATCTTCCCAATACTTGCGCGGCTTGAAAACAATACAGAACTAGGTTCAATAAGCTTTGCGCTGCTTTTCTGAAGGCCAAGCTCAGTTATTGACTCTTTAACAGATCCTAATTCAGAGATTTGACCAATGGGACCCAGGTCAGTTGGGGTCACCCAGGGGATTTCACCATTAAAAAATGCTGGTTCCGCTCTTGTTGGGGTGCCACCTCCTTGGATAAGGGCGATTTCGTCCAACCGGTAACTCTTCCATGTGTTTGGGAACATTAGTTTCATCCTTCCAAAATCGCCTCAAGCTCACCCAGCAAATCCATGATCCGCTCTTCCTTGGCCTTGATGGACTGGACCAACTCCAGTGCCGGGCGGTGCTCGTAGTCGTCCTGCCTATTTGGATTCTTGGCTGAGAGGTCGTAATCCCGTTTGATGATCTCCTGGATGGGTACGATCCAGGAATTGTTGCCTTCAACTCGATCTCGCCATTTGGCCAGGAAGTCAGGGAGTTGGTTGCCTGGAATGGGCTTGCGGGTCTGCTTCAGTTCAAAGCCGTCGTTGGTCAACTCGTAGAACCAGACGCTTTCCGTGGCCTTGCCATTCTTGAGCCGGTCGAAAAAGAGCACGTTAGTCTTGACCCCGGTGTAGGGCAGGAAGCATCCGGCGGGCAGTGACAGGATGGTGTGGACGTTGAACTGTTCCAACAGTTCCTTGCGCACCTTGCGGTCTGGACCGCCCCGGAACAGCACCCCTTCGGGGATGACAATCGCCGCCCGGCCACCCTTGGCCAGGTTGCGCATGATGTGCTGCACGAATAGGCATTCCGTGGCCCCGGAACGCACCCGGAAGTTGGTCTGGTTGTCCTGGGCCATCTTGCCGCCATAGGGGGGATTGGAGAGGATGACTGCGTATTTATCCTTCTCACCCACATTCTCGCTGTGGACCTCCAGGGTATTGCCCAACTCCAGATTGGCCCCCTCGATTCCATGCAGAATCATGTTCATGGTGCCCAACAGGTAGGTGAGCGGCTTGATCTCCATGCCATAGAAGGTGCTGCCCTGGAGGTGATCCAACTGCCGAGTGCTGAGGGTTCCGCTCCGTTTGGGATCACGGATATAGTCCGCCGCCTCCCCAAGAAAGCCCGCCGTGCCGAAGCAAGGGTCATAGACCCGCTCTCCCGCTTTGGGCTGCACCACCTCCACCATGGCCCGGATGATGTGACGTTGGGTGTAGAACTCCCCGGCGTAACCGGCGGAGTCGGCGGCCACCCGCTTCAGCAGATCCTCGTAGATCTCCGAAAGCACGATGACATCGGTATCACTGGCAAAGTGGAGCTTGTCCACTTGCCCCACCACCTTGGCGAAAGAAATGCCCCGCCGACAGTAGTTGCGGACGTTCTCGAAGATGCGCCGGAAACGTTGGGCCAGGGGATCATCCCCCAACCCCTTCTCGGGTTCTGGACTGGTCAAGCGGGTCCACAGCTTGCCGCTGACGAACTCCAGCATCTCATCCGCCTTGTCGGTCTTTCTGGCCCAACTTGACCAGGCGTAGTCACCAGACAGGCGGCGTTCATAGGGCGTGTCGTCGAAAGTGGCTTCCTCTTCCCGGCGGGATTCCGCCTCGTCAAAAGCCTTGAGGAAAAAGAGCCAGGCCAACTGCTCCACATAGTTGCGGGCGTCCACGCCTTCCTGGTTGAGCTGATCGCAGGCGTTCTTGACGATCTGCTGAACCTCCTGGCGGCGATGGTCGATCTTGTTGTTCATTTTTGGACGGCCTCTTTCCGAACTATGCTGATTGCCATGGACGAAGATCCATGGAGCTATTTTCCTTGTTCGTTGTATTTCGGCTGGTTGCGCTTGATAACACGCGATTCCTTTTGCCGAGCATCATCAATCGAATCAAATTGCTCGACACGAACCGTCGCGCCGGGGATCTCTCCAAGATGCTCGGCGATACGTTCCTGAACCCGGCCACGCTTGGCAATGCCGATATAATTCTGTCGTCCGCCCTCTGTCTCAATTCGGTACATGACTGGTTTGTCATCCGGGAGTTGGGAGATGCCGCCTTTGTTGTAACTGACCTTCTTCTCACTCATGATCTTGCCCCTTGGCTGTTAAACATTGTTCCGACTATGCCGCCATTGGCACATAAAGGTGCTGTTTGACCAACTCAAGATCTCCCTTGAGCCGCTGTGCACCGCCATAACGGCGGGTCAAACTCTGAAAACTGCCAAACTGCTCCACGAACTGGGGCGCCCCGTAGGTGCGGGCCTGTTCCAGGTCGTCGATGCCGAACAGGCGGTAGTGATCCAACGCCGTGGACCAGAATCGGGATTTGAACCGCTCCTCTTCGGCCATGGCGGCCTCGTCCATCTGCGACAACAGCCATGCCTGATCCTCATCCCACAGGCGATTGGCGCGATCTTTCCGGGTGGGAACACGGATCAGCTCGAACCCCACCTTGGCCAGGATGTCCACATCATCGGTGTGGTGCAGTTCCAGGTAATGGCGGAAGGCGGACGGGTAGATGTCGTGATCTCGCAGAGCCTCTCGCAGCTCCTGGCGACTCTTCTTGTCGATCCAGATGCCCAGCAGATCCTTGAAGTCTTTGGAAACGTCCGTGAGGATGAATTTCCGAGACTGTTCCGCATACTCCTCGAACGGGATCTTGCGACCATCGGCCAAGCAGACAAACCGGTTGGTGGCGGTGATGAGTACCGACACGCCATCGCCAATCGGCTTTTCTTTGGACTCCGTCTCGGGCTTTTTCGGTTTGGACTTGGGTTGCGCGCCTTTCTGCCGGTTGGCGGGATGTCCGTCAAACTCGGTATCCTCCAGCAGGCTCGCGCCGGAGTAATCGAAAATGGTGAAATAGCGCTTGTTGATGTCTTCGCACAGTCGAGTGCCGCGCCCTTTCATCTGCTTGTAGAGAATGGCGCTCTTGAGGGGGCGGACGAAGACCACGTTTTTCACGTCCGGCGCGTCGAATCCGGTGGTCAACAGGTCCACGGTCACGGCCACCCGGGGCTTGCTGGGTCCCACGATGGCGAAGTTGCGTTCCAATTGGTGGCTGTTGCGCTCGGCCCGGGTGATGCGGGCGGCATAGTCATTGTCTCCGGAAAGCCGCCGAAACTCCTGGGCCATGAAAGCGGCGTGAGTGTCGTCCACGCAGAAAATGATACTTTTCTCATCCCGCAAGCCATACTTGCCCAGAATCTTCCAGAGATCCTCGGCAATGGCCCGGGTGCGGTCCGGCATGCGGATGTCCCGCTCGAAATTCGCGGTGGTGTAGTGGCGGCCATCCGGTCCGTCGAAGCCGTCCTCATCCACGTTGGAAATCCGCTCTTCCAACAAGTAAGGAACCAGGTAACCATCCTCGATGGCCTGCTTGAGGCTGTAGGTGTAGACCGGTTCACCAAAATAGTGATAGGTATCCCGCCTCTGTTCGGCATCGCTCAAGGGGCGGTTGCCTTCCTCCAATTCCCTGGGCGTAGCGGTGAGGCCCAGTTGCAGGGCAGAGCCGAAGTGCTCCAGCACGCCGAACCAGTCCCCGAAGCCGGAACGGTGACATTCGTCCACCACCACCAGATCGAAGAAATCCGGGTCGTAGTGCTCGAAAACCTTCTTGCCGCCAAACTCTTCATCAAGGGTCTGGTAGTTGGCAAAAAAGAGTCGTCCAACCAGATGGCGTCCACCGGCAACGGTCTCTTTGTCAATGGTGACCCGCTCATCGGCGGGGAATGCGGCAAAGGCCCGGTAGGCCTGATCCTTGAGGCTGTTGCGATCAGTCAGGAAAAGGACGTGCTGCCGGGTGAGGGCGTCGCCATAAAGCATTTTCCAAACGAGCTGAAAGACGGTGAAGGTCTTCCCCGTTCCGGTGGCCATGAGCAACAGCACCCGGTCAATGCCCTGGGCAAAGTGCCACAGGGTTTTCGTGATAGCCATCTCCTGATAGGGGCGGACCTTCTTCCGGCTGATCTGGTCTACATGATAGTTGGCGGCGAAACTTCCCCCCCAACGATCCCAGTCGATGCTTACACCGTGGCGATTGACGATCTCTTCTGGAGTTGGGACAGCGGAAAGGCTTTCGAAATCGCCGTTATCGTTGTCCGTAAGGATCCAATCCTTGCCATTGGAAGCAATGGAAAAACGGATCAGCAGACGGTTGGCATAACGGGATGACTGCTGCATGCCGTCGGCGGCGCTTTCCCCTTCGGCCTTGGCCTCCAGTATCGCCAGAGGAATTCCCCTAAATCGCAGAACGTAATCAGCGATGATCGCCTGCGTTTCGTCATACATGTTCTCGCCGGTGATGTTGACGCGCCCGGGACCGATGGTGACCTGCGCATCCCAGCTCCAGCCCGCCGCTTTCAAGGCAGGCTCGATCAGCTCTCGGCAGGTGATTTTTTCGTTGCGAACCATGTTCCCTTTTCCCTTTACCATAAAATCTGGTGCGTCTGAGTGGGTAACAGCAATGGCTGTGCCATCATGCCTTCACCCCATATTTTTTCATCCAATTGGTCAGGGTCTGGTAGCTAGCCAGCCCCAGGAGTTCGGCGGCCCGGGTCTTGTTGCCAGCAGTCTTCTCCAGTGCCTGTTCCAGATAGTGCCTTGAAATGCGATCAATAATCCCTGGCAGGTCAATGCCTTGTAAAATATCGAGAGCGAGGAGGTTTTCCTCGCTTTGGCCGCCCTTGGGCGCAGGGAACAGGGAGTCCCGCACATCCTCCAGGCGGATTGTAGGTCCTGTGGACCAGACCACGGCCCGACGCAGGGTATTCTGCAACTCCCGCACGTTGCCCGGCCAGTCATGTTTAAGAAGAACGTTTCTTGCGTTTACAGAAAGTTTTTTATGCTCAAACCCTGGTTCCGTCTCGCTTTCCCGATTGATCTGCTCCAGTAGGTGATCCACCAGAGGACCAAGGTCGCCGGGACGTTCTCTCAGAGGAGGAAGAAGCAAGACGATCACCGCCAGTCGGTAAAACAGATCCTCCCGGAACCGTCCCTGGGAAACCTCCTCGGTGAGGGTCCGGTTGGTGGCGGCGACGATGCGCACATCCATCGGGGTGGGTGTGGTGGATCCCACCCTGACGATCTCGCCTTCCTGAATGGCGCGCAGAAATTTGACCTGGGCGGGCGCTGGCAGTTCGCCCACCTCATCAAGGAATAGGGTGCCGCCATGGGCCGCCTCAAAATAACCAGTCCGGGCGGCGGTTGCTCCCGTGAACGCGCCTTTCTCGTGGCCAAAAAGCTCGGCTTCCACCAACTCGGGAGAGATGGCACCGCAGTTGACGGCTACGAATGGCTTGTCCCGCCGGGGACTGGCCCGGTGAATGGCGCGGGCCAGCAATTCCTTGCCGGTGCCGGACTCCCCCTCGATCAATACGGGAATGGAACGCGGAGCCACGCGGCGCGCACGGGCGATCACCCTCTTCATGTCGGGGCTGCGATGGATTATACTGGAAAACTCCGGTGCTTCGGGAGGCAGGCCGGCTGTGAGGCGTTCCAGTTCCTCATCGGGCTTGCGCAGCAGGTCGGGGATGAAATCAGCGGAGATATCGAACGGCACCGAGGCGGTGCGTACTCCATGCTCACGGGAAGATTCGATCAACTCCGCCGGGAAACGGGTTTTGGCCAGGATGATCCACACCGCTGCCATGGCTGGAGTGCCGGGGCTCAGATGAAAAGCCAGGTCAGCATGGCCACGGTTGTTTTTGATGGCGTCGGAGACCACACGGGTGGCATTCTCATAAATGTCGCCAAAATGGACCGGACTGGTAAGAGTGACGAAGTGGGGGGCGATTTCAACGGGGTATTGCTCCTTGAGCCATTCCATATAGGGCTCGGCCTCTTCCCGGGGATAATCGCAAAGCAACTCCAACCGGGCAAAGCCACGCGCCCCAACCGCCTGGGCAATGGGTCCCAGCCCCACGCGCTCCGATTGGGTTCGTGCCTGCAGGTCAGTCCTGCCCAGCCAACTGATCAGGGTCTTTGTCATGCCTTGCGCCATAAAAAAGTGACTGGAACCAGAAACTATTTTGTGGGTTCTGGCCGCTGAAGTCAACTGTCTGCGGCGGTCATGTGGCGCAACCATCGGTTTTTACGTAATAATCTGCAACCATTAATCTGTGGCATGGGGTTTGCGATATATTCCAAAGAGGTGCGAAGTGCTCCGTTTAGGCTTGGGTGGTTTTGGGCACAGGGCTTTCGTGACACGATGAAAGAAGGCGTGAAAGAGCTGTTCTAAGAAACACGAGATCAAACTTTCCTTTGATGAAGGCTGACGAAATGCATCTAAAATCAATTCATATTCAGAATTATCGTCGGCTCAAGAATGTCCATATTGATTTGGATGAAACCGCCTCCATATTCGTTGGCGCGAACAATAGCGGTAAAACCTCTGCAGGCAATTTGATTGTACAATTCTTAGAGTACTCATCAAATCGTGAGCCATTTACCATTTACGACTTTCACGCCCCAAGCTGGCTTGAATTCAATAAGATTGGACAGCAAAAACTGAATGGCCAACAGGTTAACCATGACGTTCTCCCCTATATCACCATGGACCTGTGGTTTTCGGTAGAAGATGCACAGATCCACAGGGTGATTGACCTCTTGCCGAGTCTTGATTGGGAGGGAGCCGTCATTGGTGTACGATTGCAATTGGAGCCGAGAGATCCTGATGATCTTCTCAACCGCTTCGCTGAAGCACACAATGCAGCAAAGAGCCAAATCCCTCGTCCTCAGGAAAATCATGGCAGTGACGGCACCGCTTCATCAAAGCCGAGCTTTCATCCTTGGCCAAAGGATTTTTGCGATTATTTAAGGAAGAAACTCCCTGAATCTTATGCCATTCACTACTACGTGTTAGACCGATCCAGGTTTGATGCAGACTGGCAACCGGAATCTGGGTACAGCCCAGAAACGCTGGGCGAGGGAACAGGGAAGAAGTGCCGTGACATCATCAATGGTCTGATTCGAGTTGATGCCATGAGCGCTCAAAGGCACCTAACAGATCGTGACTCCGGCCCATCTTCCCGTTCAGAAAGCCTATCCAAACGGTTCAGCCGATTCTATCAAAGTCGCAGTCAGAAGCACGAAAATGATTATCAAGCCATGCAGGCATTGAACGACTCCGAGCAGAGAATGAACGATCTGTTCGGGGAGGTTTTCAGCCCAACATTAAATGCCTTGCAGCAAATGGGCTACCCAGGTTTTGCAAACCCGCACCTCCAAATTCGCTCTTCAATCAACCCTGAACGGCTGCTGCGGGAAAATGCTGACGTACACTATGCCCTGAACGGCCATGGGGGTGATCAGGCTGGCACGGATAGCATGACGCTTCCAGATCGGTATAACGGCCTTGGATTCAAGAACCTGATTTATATGATCGTTGAACTGATGGACTACCATGAGCAGTGGTTGAGCGATGAAGCACCACCGCTTCTCCATCTGATTATTATTGAGGAGCCCGAGGCGCATCTGCATGTGCAGCTTCAACAGGTCTTTATCCGACAAGTCTCCAGTCTGCTGAAAAAAGGGCTGCCCGATGAAGGAGGCTTCGCCAGCCAACTGATCGTGACGACCCACTCTCCTCACGTGATCTACGAAAAGGGGTTTTCTCCCATTCGGTACTTCCGTCGAGAGGGGGCTGACTCCGGCGAGCCTGTGACGAGCGTTTTGAACTTAAGCAAATTTTCAGAGGTCGAGGGGGAGGAAAGTGAAGACAACCGGTTTCTGATGCGATATATGCGGCTTACGCACTGTGACCTGTTTTTTGCAGACGCCGCAATCCTTGTAGAGGGGAACGTAGAAAGGTTGCTGCTTCCAATAATGATCGAAAAGGTAGCTCCTGGCTTGAGGACAATCTACTTGAGCGTCCTTGAGGTGGGGGGCGCATTTGCATACCGATTCCGCGATTTGATCAACTTCCTCGGCATCACCACGCTGATCATCACGGATCTGGATAGTGTATGCAGCAAAACGAAGCCTGATAAGAACGGAGTACAAAGGACATCCCATTCAGCCTGTCTGGCCACAGAACCAAGTGCAACAACCTCGAATCAGACCCTGAAGGAATGGCTTCCTGCCAAGGAATCAATCAGTGACCTGTTGAGCGCCAACGATGGCGAAAAAACCCAAAAAGCGGGTCAAGCAGAGGTTCGTGTTGCCTATCAGATCAAGAGACCTGTCACATGGAACCAGGAAAATGATGAACTCGTCGGAAGAACATTGGAGGAAATGTTTGCCCTGGAGAATTTGATCTGGTGCCAAGATGAATCACGGGACGCTTTGAAACTCAGGATCAGGATTGAAGCTGACCAATCTACATTGGCGGATATTGCCAATGCGATATTCGAGCGCGTCAATTCCGACAGCTTCAAGAAAACTGAGTTTGCATTGAGCCTGATAATGGAAGACCGGGACAGATGGGCGGTGCCTCACTACATTGCAGAGGGGCTACAATGGCTTGAAGGGCAGATGGCCACTCCAGAGATTGAAGGGGTGGTTACCGAATTGCCAGCCGGGGTCGAGCCATGAGTGGCCGGGCATCCAGACCTGACACACGGGCTGACATCGCCGTCCGGAAGTGTTTGGAACGCCAACAAAGCTTTCTGATGATAGCTGGCGCAGGATCCGGGAAAACGACTTCTTTGATCAAGGCACTGGTATACCTTGGTGAGCGACATGGGGTCAGGCTCATGAGGAATGGCCAACGGATTGCCTGTATCACCTACACCAATGTGGCCGTCGATGAAATCTGGGCGGATGTGGGCAAGGATGTACTTTTCCATGTCTCAACCATTCACAGCTTTCTGTGGGAAATTGCAAAGCCATTTCAGCGAGAAATTAAGGTGTGGGTAGAACAACAAATTCAGGTCAAGATCGCCGAACTTGAGGAGAAGAATGCAAATCCGAGGACTCATGCAGCAACAAAGATCAAAAACCTGAAAGTCATTCACCAGTATCGTGAGGCTCACTCACGCTTGGGAAGGATTCGGTCATTTCGGTATGAGACTGATCGCAATTTTGCAGAGGGGATTCTTGGCCATTCTGACATCATCAAGATGGTGCCTAAATTACTGGATGAGCGTCCACTGCTGCGAAAAATTGTAGCCAGAAGGTATCCATTTGTTTTTGTGGATGAAAGCCAGGATACCGATAAGGCTTTTGTTGATTCGCTGAAATTGATTGACCAAGAGGAGGAAGCTCATTTTTGCATAGGATTTTTCGGTGACCAGATGCAACAGATCTACGCAACGGGTATAGGATCAATTGCTGTGGAAGCTGGCTGGGGAACAATCACCAAAGATGAGAATTTCCGCTGCTCCAGGGCAGTGCTCGATTTGATCAATCGGATTAGAAAGGATGGAGATGGTCTTGAGCAGACGGACGGTCTTGCTGCTCCATCAACCGGTGAGGGGGCTGTTCCAGGCTCTGCGCGGCTGTTCATCATCCCCATGGATCAAGATCGTGGGGAGAGTCTTATCCGGGTCAGGCGTTGGCTGGCCTCACAAGAAAAAGATCCGCTCTGGGTTGATGACTCTCCCGACGCAGATGTCAAGGTGCTCGTCATCCTCCATAGAATAGCGGCTGATCGACTTGGCTTCCCAGATCTCTTCCGGGCTCTACACGATACTGGACCGGAAAGTTTCAAAACTGGCTTTAAAGAGGGCACCCTTTGGGCTGTCAGACCATTTTTACAGACCTTGATCCCTTTGGTAGAAGCGGTTTCTCAAGGCAATAAACATCGGGTGATAGGCCTGTTGAGGGAGGCCAAATCTCCTTTGCTAACCCAAGACAGGCTGATTCATGAGTCCAACCCCGCGCAGCACCTTTCATCAATCAACAATGCTGTTATCAGTCTGAGCAGCGTGATGTCCCAGGCTGGGAGCCCTGGAGCCACCGTGAAGGAGTGCCTGGAACAAGTCTCCAGTGCCGATTTGCTGCCGCTGGATGATCGAATTGCAAACCTTATCAGCGGCAACATGACAGCCGACACGTTGGGTGGTGATGGAGAAGACGAAGAAGGAGTAGGTGACAAGAAGGTTCAAGCGCTTGAGGCCTTCTTGAATTGTCCTGCATCCCAGATGTGGCGCTACCGCAGATATTTGGAAGGGGAATCTCCGTTTTCAACCCAGCATGGAGTCAAGGGGGCAGAGTTCAATCGTGTTTTGGTGGTTCTTGATGATGAAGAGGGAAAGCACTTCCTCTATTCCTTCGACCGTTTCCTCGGCATTGCAGACCCTTCCTCGACTGATTTAAAGAACACAAAGGAAGGCAAAGAAAACAGTATCGACCGGACGAGACGACTCTTTTATGTATGCTGTTCAAGGGCTCGGAAGGATCTGGCCGTCGTTCTGTTTTCCAAGGACGTCGGCGCTGCTCGTAAGAAGCTGATCTCTGCTGGAATTTTCAATGAAGATGCCATGGTTTCTTTTTGATGAGATGGACCCGTAGAAACGATGTAAAATCAACAGGTAATTTCTCAGAATTCCCGATCCAGGTGCGGCTTGTTCCAGGTGTTGAACGACTGGGTGACACTGACAAAGGTGACGCTGCGCTTCTCGAAAACCTCCATCAACCGGGTGAAGTCTGCCAGGGAGCGAGAAAGGCGATCCAGTTTGTAGGTCACCACGCAGTCCACCTTCCCGGCGTCGATGTCACCCATCAATCGTTGCAACGCGGGGCGATTGAGGGTGCCGCCGGAATAGGCGGGATCGTCGTAACGGTCTGCGACCGGCATCCACCCTTCCGCCTTTTGGCTGGTGATGTAGGCGAGACAGGCTTCCCGTTGCGAATCCAGGGAGTTGAACTCCTGATCGAGACCTTCGTCGGTGGATTTGCGGGTGTAGACCGCGCAGCGCACCTTGGGAGTCACGATGGTGGTTGGCTTTTTGCGGTTCATGCCTTGCCTCCCTTACGCAGTCCGAAGAACAACGGACCCGACCAGTGGGTGCCGGTGATGGCTTTGGCCACCGACGACAGGCTTTTGAACCGGCGGCCCTGGTATTCAAACCCGTCATCGAGAACCGTGACCGTGACCCCCTGCC
This sequence comes from Magnetococcales bacterium, assembly GCA_015234115.1. Taxonomy (GTDB): domain Bacteria; phylum Pseudomonadota; class Magnetococcia; order Magnetococcales; family Magnetaquicoccaceae; genus Magnetaquiglobus. The sequence continues at coordinate 19,061 of JADFWP010000025.1, read as the reverse complement.
ATTCCCGGATCAACCGGGCACCTGGAGCCGGTATGGCGCCCTCCGTCCTGGCGGGTGTCTTGCCCGGATCGGAAGTCACGCATCCCAGTCCGTCCAGAATGGTGGTCGCTGCCTGGGAGAGTCCACAGCTTTGTCGAAGAGAACCTGCGCCCCTACTATTCGGATCGCCTGTTCGAGGCCAAGACGATCAGCGGCAAGCCGGTGAGCTTCTACGTCCTGATCGAGCACAAGAGCTTCGAGGACGGAAAGGTCGGCTGGCAGATTTTCCGGGGCATTTCAGCGTTTCTGGAGCAAAAGGTACGGGAAAACGAAAAATGGCAGCAACTCCCGGCTGTTCTGGCCCTGCTAGTTTACAATGGTGCGCAGGAATGGCGCATTCCCAATGAGTTCCTGGCCCTGGTCGATACGGATGAGGCTTTGCATCCCTGGTTGCTCAATTTTCGTTTCCCTGTAGTCGATCTGGGCCCAATCCCAAATCGGGAACTCTCCAGGCATGCGCAACTGCGTGCCGGTCTGATGGCACTGAAATACGGCACTCGCGATCCCGAGGCCCAAATGGCGGCGTTGGACCAGATCGTGGATGCCCTGATAGCCCCGGAACTTCTGCTGCCGGTGCTGCTCTATCTGTTGACGACCTTTAACAATTTGGATGAAGAGCAGGTGCGGCAGGTGGTTCGCCGCATTAAACCCGAGGAGGAATCTGCCATGATGTCCCAATTTGCCCAAAATATTTTGTCCAAGGATAGGCCTGAATGGGTGGCGGCCATGGTGCGCCAGGATATCCGCCAGGAAGAAGCCGCATCCATGCTGCTGAAACAGATGCGACGCAAATTTGGCCAGACACCAGACTGTGTGGTCGAGAAGATCAGGTCAGCGGAACTGGAAGTGCTCGAGACATGGAGCGACAACTTCGTGTTCGCCAACTCGGTGGACGAGGTCTTCACGTCGTGAGTGGATTGCTGGATCGGACCGGACGACACCTTGGCATTTTCCGGTCTGGATTCTCTGATTCTCCGTTTACGTTCGAAAAGTTTGACGAGACGCCCATTGCCACCCAAGCGTGAGTCGAAAAGGTGGGTCCACAGGTGTCTCGTTCCGAGCTGGAGAAAATTTGAGTTGATGCGGAAAAGGTGTTGAATATCAATCTGGTTGCTCCTGCCTTGTATCGCCTGATAGGCAAGGGCAACCTCGAACAGATTCTCCAAGCCGGAATTTGGCGGTTACAATACGTTACGGAGAATGAGTTTGACGGCGCATCACTTGCTCCACCAATTAAAGTTATTAAGAAAGTCTCAAAATTAAAGCCGCCCTCCGGGGCGGCTTTTTTGCGTCTAAAAAGTCCAATACTTTCAATGGTTAGCGTGACCGGTTCGAAATACCCTTTGATCTTAACCCGGACCCACGCACACCGAAAACCGCGTTCCTCATTCTCTCTCGGCCCGAATTCTCCAAAACCTGTGGACCAGACGCCTTCTGGTCCACAGCCCTGTGGACCAGACATTTTTCTTTCAATATCAATAAACATGGCTGGTCCACAGCTTCAGGACCAGTTCGATTGGGTATTTGCTTCCAAAAAATGGCAAACAGGATCGAACTTGGGTCCGATTCAGCATGCCGAAACATATTTTCTTCCTGAATGCACCACGCGCGCCTTGCCAGAACGGCACCCTTGGCCACCAGTCGCGTCACGTTTGCGCCGGTGGGTTCTGGTGGTATCATTGGTGGCCTTGGCCAGAAAACCGGAACACGCGAAGAACAGTCTGCGCCTCCTTTTCGGTTGTGCCGACGACTCCCATCACCCCATGAGGTGCGCTGCCAGTGAGACTCTGGACCCTGCATCCCCAGTACCTGGACGCCAAAGGACTGGTTGCCGTCTGGCGCGAGGCGTTGCTGGCGCAGGCGGTCCTGCGTGGAGAGACTCGGGGCTACCGCCACCATCCTCAACTGTTACGCTTCCGGGCCCAACCGGATCCGTTGGCAATCATCGCCGTCTATCTGCACGGGGTTCGTTTGGAGGCCGAGGAGCGTGGCTACCGCTTCGATCCCACCCGCATTGGCAGGCTGACGGCGACCGGGCGAATCGAGGAGACCCAGGGGCAGTTGTTGCACGAGTGGCAGCACCTCCAGAACAAACTGGCGGTGCGCTCCCCCGAGACTCTGGCCATGTGGCAGGCGGTCACCATCTCGGAGGCGCATCCCCTCTTTCACATCGTGCTGGGCGGCGTGCAAGCCTGGGAGCGCGGTGTGTTGGGCTGATGGACGCCTCCAGAAAAATCATCCACATCGACATGGATGCTTTCTATGCCTCCGTGGAACAACGGGACCATCCAGAATATCAAGGGCAGCCCCTGGTGGTCGGCGGCAATCGTTCCCGTGGCGTGGTGGCAGCCGCCAGCTACGAAGCGCGGCAATTCGGCATCCGATCCGCCATGGCCATGAACAAGGCGTACAATAGTGCCCGGAACGCTATCCGTCCCTCAAGGTGAGCCGCAAAAGCTGGCTATTATTGAACATTGTTTGCTGGACGAGAACATCCACTAACATTTACAATCCGATCGAAACGACCCAGGCCAACGGAGTCGTGTCTTTCGCCTATCTGGCTGCATATCATTGAGCACATCCCGGCAACTCAGACCGTTGAGGGTTTTTGAGGCGTTTCCGCCGCGTGATATTATCAGTGATATGCAATCGAAACCTGGACTATTCGGGAGATGGTGCTAAAATGGCGATTACAGGTGATATTCAATTTCTGCCAACCCGGGACAACATATGGAAGATATTTTACATTCCATAAATTTCATGGCGCTTGCGAAGATTCTTGGACCAATATTTCTCGACTTTCTTGGCCCATTTCTCAAAGTGTTCCGAACTGAAAACGTTGCACCAACGATCGCATTCATCATGTTGGGATCAGCAGTTCTGCTTGAGACATACTTCTATTTTGCAATCGTTCGCCCAGCCCGCACTGCTCTGGAAAAACCGATCAGGTTCCTCAAGGCATTGGGAGGGCAAAACGAGCAGGCAGCGCGTACTGAATTTGCGCAACGATACGACGAATTTGAAACCATCATCACCAAAAAGGGATTTCTCAGGCATGGTTGGATGGAATTTACCGAGACCATTCTAAACAAAGAGCCGGTCGTGGAAATTTCTGTCAGACCTTCGGTGTTCCTTTCCACTGCCGATGCTGAACATGATGGTCTAAAACTTGGACTATTGGATCATTGGAGCAGCGTCTTTGTCTCGATCGGGCTGCTTTTTACATTCTTTGGTCTGGTTGCCGCGCTGTCCGAGGCGTCTGCAACCATCAGCCAAGTGGTCGCACAGGCAAGCGGCGGCACCGCCACAGGGGAGGTTGGCTCTGCCCAGATACAGCGATCCCTTGCGTTGCTGCTTAATACCGCCTCTGCAAAATTCTGGACGAGCATCGCGGGACTGTTAAGCGGGATCACCCTTGGCTTGGTCGAACGGCATGGCGCGCGAACGGTAAACAGCAGGTTCGACGAACTGAACCGTCAAATCGAGCGCGTTACTCAGACGGTCACGCCTGAGTCCCTCTCGAACCGGATGATCGGCGAACTCCAGAAGCAATCCGAGCATATGCAGCAGTTTACGACGCAGTTCCGGTTCAACGTCACGGAAGCGCTGGCCGAAGCTTTGACCCGCTCGATGCCACCCGTGATGACAGACTCGGTCAGTGAAGCGCTGGGGGACCGGATGCCCAAGGTGATGAACGATGCCATGGAACCGGTCATCAACACTCTGGAAGGCATGGCGGACCGCCTGACGACCATGAACGAGGATGCCATTCGAAAGATGACGGGCGACTTCAGTACCGTGGTTTCTCAATCAGCCGGGACGGAAATCAAGGCAGTCGCTGATACCCTTGCCACTATGCCAGCGCAGATTGCCGATGCGGCGGCAGAAATGCGCAATGCCGCACAGGCTCTAACAGATGGCATGAGCCGCATCACCGACACCGCCGAGAAAAACGTCGACGATACCCGCCGCAAACTCGATGCCCAACTCGAAGCCGCCGTACAGGGGCTTTCTGACGCCGCTCATGCCATCCGGGAAAGCATGGAGCAGGTCGGACAGAACATGCGCTCCTCAAGCGAACAGGCGGGTAGCGCGTTCAGTAACGAAATTGCCGAGGCAGTGCGTCGCATTGAGCAATCCACTGCAACCAATGCGGTTGTCTTGGAAGAGGCGGTCACAAAGCTGACAAACGCAACCCGCTCCATGACTTCTGACATGTCTGGAGAGTCTGGCAAGGTGATGCAAGCGCTCCGAGAGACCGTTGAGCAGATGGCTCGCTCGGTTGCCGATGTGTCGGGCATCATGTCGCGGGGCGCTCAGGAAAGTGCTGCGGACGTGACCGAACGATTCCTGTCCGCCGCCACGGCGATGCAGGAGGCTGTGAACCGCAATTCCGAGCAAGTCGGCAAGGCGGTAGAGGCCATCGTCTCTGCGTCGAAGGCAGCCGAACAGGGGGTGGGCAATGCGGCGACCGAGGTCGGCAAAACAATGTCCGAGCAGGGTCGTAAAGCCGCAGCACAGATTGTGGACGGCTCTTCGAGTGTGCTGAACCAGTTCCAGGTTACAGTCGACAAGCTGTGGCAGCGGGTGGACGAATTGAGCGCGACTCTGAACACCGTTACTGCGCGTATCGGGGTTCATGCATCCGCCCTGGAAGGTACTTCCAGAGCCGCACGGGAAACCGAATCCGCCATGTCTGGCACAGCAGCAACGTTGACCAGCGCCACTCAGCCGTTCGCACGCACGACCGAAAATCTCGCCCAATCGATGCGGGCGGTCTCAACGGACATAGGTACCGCCGTCCGCGCGCTTGGAGAAAGCCAACGCGAGACGAAGGAACTGGCAATGAACCTCAAACAAACCGTGAGCGATCTTCAGAGGGTCTGGAGCACTCATGCGTCAAGATTCGACGGGGTTGACCTTGCGGTCAAAACCATATTCGAGCGCATCATCACCAACACCGAAGAACATGCCCAGCACCTTATGAAGTATGTAGGCGGCATCGACAAACATGTAGAGAGCATCGTCAATACACTGGGCAATAATATCAGCGAATTGAAAGAAACCGTCGACGAGTTGGTGACCATCACGAAAAACATCCGGGGTCGTTAACAGATGGCGCTGCTCCCGCGCAATTCAGCTCAAAAGAATCACGATGGGGATTCCTTTTTCGTAAGCATGACGGACATGCTGGTTGGCATGTTGTTCCTGTTCATCATCATGCTGATGTTCTTCGCGATGAAGTTCAACGAAGCGACGATCAAGAAGAATGAGGTTGTCGAAAACGTCGTCAATGCCGAAGAAGCACGAGGCAGGATACTCGAGGAAATCCGAAAGGCGATGGCGGAACATGGCGTTACGGTCGTCATCGACCCGGACTACGGAATCCTCAGACTGCCGGAAGAAATCCTGTTCGAGCGCGGAAAGTCGATCTTGTCGCAGCGTGGACAGAATGCCGTCATCGCCCTCTCCAATGCTCTGATTCATGTGTTGCCATGCTACACGGTCTCGGCTGATGCGGAGAAATGCGGGAAGATACGACATCAGGTGGAATCGGTCTTCATCGAGGGACACACGGATATCGACGGCGACGACCTGCTGAACTGGAACCTCTCGTTTCAGCGATCACTCTCGACCTATCAGTATCTTCAGAGAAGCAATCCGCAACTGGCCGCGTTGAAGAACAAGGATGGACAAGTGCTGATGAGTCTGTCCGGTTATGGAAAGCAGCGACCGCTGAACGGCAATGCCTCAGAGGAAGAGAAGAGCAGGAACCGCCGGATCGACATCCGGTTCATCATGTCGACGCCGAAGTCCCACGAAATACGAGACGAGAGCGTTTCGGGAGGCATCTCGAAATGACCCTGCTTGAAGAGCTCAACAAGCTTAAGAGCCAGTGGCACCGGCTGCCGTTTTCTTTGCCGGAAATCAGCTTGACCGAGCGACTGCTCGCAAATATCGAAACCAAGCCGATGCTCCCCCCGAAACCACCCGTTGACCTGAAAGCCGTTCACAGAAAGCTCGTCGAGGCGAATTCCAACGGCAGTTGGAGCACCATTGAGCCCGTCGAATGGCGGTACGCCTCGGAATGCCTGGTCATGGGACAGCCACCTCTATTGCATGACGACAGCTTCGTAAGTGCCTACCTGGCGGCAATGCGCTCCTTTACGTCGGGTGGCGCAATCAGGCGTCTGGCGCGATTCTATCTGGTTCACTTTGATCGCAAGGTTCCGGGTATCAACAGGATTGCATCTTATCTCAGGGAAAATCTTGGAGATTGCGGCATATGGGCAGCAAGACATGCTCAGTACCAGTTATTCATGCCCGAGAGGGCGCCCGAGTCCCTGTCGTCCGCAGTGCAGGCTCAGAGTGACAACCCACGCAGGTTCCTCGAAAGCATCGGATTCTCAGGCAACCTTGCCGGATCTGGATTGACGGCTGAAGCATTTCTTCTGAGTTGCCGAACCTTGCAACGGCAGATCGAAAACACGGACTCCGGCATGGATGCCCTCTCCATTCAGAACATGATAGAACCCATCTGGAACTGGGCGACGAATGACGGCAAGACGTTTTCCTGCGCCGGACACCGGCTGGCACAGGCGGCATTCGCTGATGCTCTGCTCCTGCCATGGGTGAACCGGGCTCCGCCGGATGATTTGCAGGAATTCATCTCGTCGAAGCTACTGTCACTGTTCAAAGACCCCCGCATGAGGCCATCCACATGGGTCAGCGTCCAACCCGAGGCGAAGAGAGTTTTCTTTCGTTGGCTTACCAAGGCGTCGTTGGAGCAGTTCCTTGGGTTCGTGGATATCATTGTTGATCCGAAACACAAGGCCATGTGGGAGGCCCGGCGTCGATTCTGGCGCGCGTACCACGACCAGCATTTCATGCAGGAAGCATGGGTCGTTTTCGGCAACAAAGGAGCTTGGTTCGCGGCAAAAACAGCCAATCGCGGACACTCCATCGGATTCAGCACGTTTCAATCTGGATCGGGTTCCGGCTCAGACCCGACGCAATGCGTCCTCATCATGCGAATCGGCTCCCTGGTGGTTGCCGACTGGTCCCACAACGGCGCCTGCCATATCTGGCACGAAAGCAGGCCCATGGCACCCAAACTTTATGACCCGACTTACGGAAGAGATGCGCTCAGAAGCGGATCCGACTTCCGACAGACCCACCAGGGAAATTGGCAACGTGAGATCGCCAACTACATCCGCGCCGAGACAAACGCCCGACCGACAAGGTACCTGTGATGACCGTCCAATTCGCGGCCACATTCCAAACCGACAGCGTGATCGTCAGGCTGATTGCCAAAGGATTCCTCAATCGTCGGCAAACCATTCCATTCCGCGAATGGAGTGACAAGGCGCCACCTTCCTCGACTTCCGCGATGGGCATGGTCTCCCGCATCCTCAGGGAGCATTCCGGCGAGGAGGATCCTCCACTGACAATCATCGAAGACGGGCTCGGAGTGTCGCTCTCCCACCGTTTCGTCGCCAACCTGGTGGAACATCAGGCAATCGGGCTGGGGCTGCCCCCGTCAACCTCTCTGTTGCTGAATGTGCAGAACAAGGGCGACATCGCTCAGCCGACGTTCGAGGTCACCTACCGATGGATGGAGTCCTCATCGGCAACGGCGTTCGGCGTCTCCGTGGCGGGAAGCATTCTGACCCACAGACGAATCCCGGCACGCATTCCGCAGCCGTTGTACAGTTTGATCGAAGCCATCGATGGTTACAACTCGGCTGATATCGCCAACGACGAGGTGCGCTTCCGGCACCTGTCGGCGCTGCAGGAGATCATCTCGGAACGCGCGGCAAACCGCCCGGATGTCCAGGTCGATGCCTACATTCGGAACACGATCATCGTCGTCGCGTCTTCCTTTTCCCTGAGCCTTCATGCCGACAGGAAAGGCTTCCAGTTGGATCCGGTGCTGTTCGGACGCAAACTGACCGAAGCATGGTGCGAGAGCGAAGGAGCAGCACGCATCATCGAGTCCGAATCCCTGCTGCCGGAGAACTATCAGAAAAAATTCGTCAAACGCTTTCAGGAGTGGCCGGAATGCCGGGACAGATACTCCCTGGATCTCAAGTACTATCTTTATATCGATCCGTCGCTGCGCAAGGCGCTCCATGTCGTCCGCAAGGTCCAGGGCGCGGATGAAAAAAGCAGAAGGGAGTTCGCACGCAACCCGCAACGCCATTTGAAGGAAATGCTTGCCGGCGAATTCGACGAAAACGCCATCGAGCGCCTGTTCATCCCCACCGAGGAGTATTCCGCGCGCATCGTCGATCTGGCGATCTGGGAGCCCACGGTGCTGCCTTGGATCAAGCGGGCGCCGAACTCATGGCTGCCGGAAAACTTCGGGCTGATGGTCGGGGATGTCCGCATTGAGTTGCCGCCCGAAGAGATCGAAGATGCCCGCAGCAAGGTGGACGCTGCCATCGCACAGGGGAAGGAGACCGTCGAAATCGGTGGGCGCACAGTTCCCGCAACGGCGGCGACGCAGGCGGCATTGGAAAAACTGATCGGTCTCGTGCGCCCGCTACCGGGGAACAAGACCCCAGCCGACCCATCCAAAGAAGGAAAGCAGTTTCTGGTCGTCGATGAGAATTTCGAGACGGTTACGTTCGCAAAGAGGCCGAAAGCCCGGGCGAAATTTGAATACCGTCTCCCCAACCTCCTTGCCTCCACCCTGCTCGAACACCAGGAAGATGGACTGGCGTGGCTTGAAGAGTGCTGGTGCGCCGGTTATCCTGGCGTCCTGCTGGCAGACGACATGGGACTGGGCAAGACGATCACCGCCTTGTCCTTTCTGGCATGGCTCCGGAAGTCTCAACGCGCCAAGCGTCTCGAACGGCGCCCCATTCTCATCGTTGCACCCGTTGGTCTGCTGAAGAACTGGTCGGCAGAACACAACCGCCATCTTCGCGGTGACGGTCTGGGCGTCTGCCTGAAAGCCTACGGCACCGATACATCCAAACTGAAGACGGGAGCGACGAAAGGGTCCGACATCGACCAGGGCTGCGCAACCCTGTGTTTCGACACCATCGCCAAGGCGGACTGGGTGCTGACCAGTTACGACGCGCTCAGAGATTATCATCTCTCGTTTGCCAAGGTCCATTTCGCTGCAATCGTCTACGACGAAGCGCAGAAGCTGAAAAACCCCGCCTCCCAGTGGGCGCGGGCCGCAAAGGCGATGAACACGGACTTTACCCTGGCCATGACGGGAACCCCCATCGAGAACCGATGTGAAGATCTCTGGGCGATTTTCGACGTCGCTTACCCCGGATATCTCCCCGAAGGGAAGAGCTTCTCGAAGACCTACACGACCGATGATGTGACGGTGCTGGGTGAGTTGCGCGCGAAGATGCTGGACCGCCAGGAGGGCAATCCCGCCGTCATGCTGCGCAGGTTGAAGGCGGACCAGCTCAAGGGGCTGCCCAAGAAAATCGAAATGCCCGTCGAGCGCAACATGCCCCCGAAGCAGGCCGACGCCTACAGGGACGCTGTCACAGCCGCCCGAAACGGTTCTTCGTCTCAAGGCGAAATGCTCAGAACCCTGCATTCCCTGCGCGGGATCTCGTTGCACCCGATTGATCCCCAGCAGGCGAAGAACTGCGGCCACAACGAATATGTGGAGTGGTCCGCCCGGCTTGCCGTGACGTTTGAAAGGTTGAGGGAAATCCAGCGCAAGGGAGAGAAAGTCCTCATCTTCCTTGAAAGCCTTGAGATGCAGGATCTTCTGGCTCAGATGCTCAAGAAGGAATTCAGGATGAAGGAGCAGCCTCTTCTCATCCATGGCGGGATTCCAGGCGACAAAAGACAGGAGTACGTTGACGCCTTCCAAAAACAGAACCGCAACGAATTCGATGTGATGATTCTCTCTCCCAAGGCTGGCGGAGTGGGATTGACGTTGACGGCAGCAACTCATGTAATTCACTTGTCGCGATGGTGGAACCCGGCAGTCGAAGATCAATGCACCGATCGTGCATACCGCATCGGGCAGGGGCGCGATGTGACGGTCTGCTTTCCATTGGCCATCCATCCCGATCCAGACCTGCGGGAATACAGCTTTGATTTGAAGTTGCACAGTCTTCTCAATCGAAAGCGCGAACTGAGCAGGAATGTCCTGATTCCTCCGGTTTCGCAAATTGACGAATCGGAGCTTTTTTGGGATACCGTGAATGGCAGTCGCCAGGGAAACGGTGAATCTGATTCACTCAAAGAAATCGATCGCATGACGCCGTCGCAATTCGAATCGTGGCTGCTGCGGAAAATGAGTGACAAAGGCTGGATAACGTACCGGACGCCAACAACGGGCGATGCCGGAGCCGACGGAATTTTCAAGGATCCTTACGGCAACTGTGCCATCATCCAGGCGAAGCATAGATTGGCGGCGCGTAACTGTGATAGCGAAGCGGTTGACAATCTCATCCGGGCGAGGAACAAGTATCAAATGCCGATGGCGCAGCTTTACGCCATAACAAATGCCAAAGGCTTTACCGCCACCGCCATCGAACGCGCCACCCGACATGGCATCACCTTAATTGCTAGGGATTCCATCATGACATTCATTAAATAATAAAACGTAATCTACAAATAATATATTAAGAAGCATACCGATCCCGCCGCGCGATGTGCGTCTGCTCGGTTTGACCGTCGGCAATGCCATCACCGAAAACTTCATGGGCTGGCATCAGCTTGAACTGCCGTTCGACGAAACAGTCGATTGATCTACGGCCAACTAATCCAAAGTTTTCACAGAAACCAAATTCAGATCATCGCGCAACTGCATCGCTCCCGCCTGAACCAAGGCTTCCAGCTCCACACGCGCTTCCCGTTCCTTCACGCCACTGTTGTGCGCGATTGCTCTGGCATTGACATCCAACACCTGCTGCAGGAACTCATCCTCCTCCTCATCCGTGATCTCACGCTGGGAGATCGGCGACTGTTCGACAAGACAGGCGAGATCAGCGTCCATTCGGGCGATTGCATCGGAGTGATCGGAAGGCTGGTTGACTCTTGGCTGATGGGAGCGACTGCTTCTCGCGTTTCTTTTTGCGGCGGCCCTGGCCTGGGAACGGATTTTCTTGACCGGCTTCTGGCAGGGCATCAACGCGAATCCTCAGGGCGACGTCAGGCCGGTGCTTTTGGTTTGTTCTTCCTGTAGAACCAACGGGCTGGCCCGGAACGTCACTACTTTACGGGCCGTGATCTCGATGGGTTCTCCGGTTTTTGGATTCCGCCCTGGCCGGGAACGCTTGCTGCGCGCGGCAAACACCCCAAAGCCCGACAGCTTCACGGTCTCCCCTCTCTCCAATTCCCGCACGATGGTTTCAAAGACCTGTTCGACGAGCATGGCCGAACGCGGCAGGCTCAACCCGCTCTGCTCATGAACTGCGGCAACAAGATCGGCTTTGGTCGTGGTAGACATCGATTCCGTCAGGGCTCAAGGGTGATCATGGACGCGGCCGACTGTCAACGTGGCCGAGCTGGTCTGGAATGATAATGCGCCCAGGGATGGATGGAAAGTTTGAAAAGAAATTTTGTGCGAGACCGGACGCTTTGATAACTACGGCAGGCTCAACTCGCCCGCCGGTCCCAACGGAAACATGGGGGCACATGTGATCTCCCACGGGTGGCCGTCAGGGTCGGCGAAATAGGCGGTGCGCCCACCCCATGGGGTGTCGGTGGCCGGTTGCAACAGGGTGGCTCCCTGGGCCAACACGGTGGCCAATTCTCGGTCTACGTCATCGCGCAGAGGCACGTTGATGCCCAGGGTGATGCCGCCTGCAACCGGCATGGCGTCTGATTTCCCGGAATCTTTCAGCAACTCCTCGGTGAGATACAAGGCGATGGCCATGGAGCCGGTCTGGAAAAAACAGACCTGCTCGCAACTGGCCGCAGAGGCCCGCCAGCCCAACCGTTCGTAAAAGGCACGCGATTTCGGCAGATCCCGCACGCCGAGGGTGACAAGTGAAAGACGCTGCTCCATGGGGCAATATCCTTTACGCGGGACCGGACGCCACGATGGCGTCCGGCCTTCATCCATGGAGGGCGATCAGTGCATACCGATGGCTTGGCGGTACAGGTCCACCATATTTTCCTGCTCCTCCAACGCCTCCCGCTCCATCTTGCGCATCTTGAGGATCTCCCTCATGATCTTGACATCAAAGCCGTTGCTCTTGGCATCCAGGAACACCGCCTTGACATCCTCGGCGATCCCGGCCTTCTCCTCTTCCAGGCGTTCAATCCGCTCGAAATATTGGATCAGAACGTCACCGGCGATGCCCTGATAGGTGGTCGGCTTGGAGGCGGTTTGAGCATGTGCTTGTGGCATGAGTCACTCCCTGATCTGGTTGAATCGGTTTGGAAATGTCAAAAATGAACGGCTGAATGCGCCGATGCCGATTTCAAGCAAAAGGTGTGCCTTGGGAGCATTATGCGGGCGGCATCGGGCATCACCAACGCGCCCGATTCCACCGCCGCCAGTGTCATGCCGACTCCGGGATCGGGGGAATGCCCCACCGCTCGCGTTGCTCGCTCCAGAGCATTGGAAACGATTTGCGCAACTCCTCCCAGGTCATGATGTCCGGTTGCCGCCCATCCAGGATGAGTTCGATGATGTCCGGCGCCAGCAGCGTCAGGCGCAGGATCTTGGCCATGTAGGAGGCGTCGGTCTTTTTGTACGCCGCCAGTTCCCGGACGGAGGCGAATTGCTTTCCCTCCAGGAGTTTCAGCCAATGATGCGCCCGGACCACCAGTTTGGCCAGAGTGTCCTCCCGAGGCTGGACCAGAGCCATCCCCTCCGGAGCGATGATCAACGTGCGCCCGCCGCGCCTGCGCATCTGCATGGGGATGCTGACGATGATCGTACCGTCCCTGCTCAATTCCGCCTTCATGCCACTTGCTCCTTTCCGTTCCCAAGACCGTTCAGTTCCCGAGCCAGCGTGTTCAGCCCGGTGGCGCGCAAATGTACCTGGACACCACTCTTTTCCACGTCCACCTTGCTGATGAGCAGTTGCACCAGCCGTTGCTGCTCGACCGGGAACAACTCCTCCCAGACCGGTTCCAACCGCCGCAGGGCTTCGATCACGTCGCGTTCGTTGATCCCTTCCTCCGACTGCCAGGTCTTGACCACCATCTCCGGAGCGCGCAGCATGGTACGCACTTGGCCGATGGCCACGGCCTCGATCTCTCCGGCGGGCACGGCACGCAAAGGGCAGGTCTCGCGTCCGTGCTTGTCGGCCCCATGGCAGACGTAGTAGCGATAGAGCCGCCCCGTCTCGCGGGTGAACGTGGGGCGCATGGCCCGGTCGCAGTGGTGACACCGGATGATCCCTTTCAGCAAAGATGGGGTCTGCACCCGAACCCGATCCGGGTTGTAATGGTTGTTGTCCGTCATGATGGCGTGAACCTGATCCCACAACTCCCGGTCGATGATCGCCTCGTGTTCGCCAGCGTACACCTCGCCCTTGTGCGCGATCTCGCCGATGAAATACTGGTTCTTGAGCAACCGGTAGACCGACGGTCTGTCCATCCGGTTGCCGTTTTTGCTGAGGACACCCTTTGCGGCCAGTTCCTTGACGATCTGGGTGGCAGACCGGCATTCCACGAACCGTTGGAAGATCCAGCGCACCGTTTCCGCCTCTGCCGGGTTGATCACCAACTTGCGCTCCTTCACGTCATAGCCCAGGGGCGGATGGCCACCCATCCACATGCCTTTGCGTTTGGATGCCGCGAACTTGTCCCGGATGCGCTCTGCCGAGAGTTCCCTTTCAAATTGCGAAAACGACAAAAGGATGTTCAGTGTCAGCCTACCCATAGAAGTGGTAGTATTGAAGGACTGTGTGACGCTGACGAAGGTGACGCCATGTCGCTCAAAGACCTCCACCAGCTTGCCGAAATCCATCAATGAGCGGGTCAGGCGGTCGATCTTGTAGACCACCACCACGTTCACCTTGCCTGCCTCGATGTCGGTCATCAGGCGTTTGAGCGCGGGCCGTTCCATGTTGCCGCCGGTGAAACCGCCGTCGTCGTAGCGATCCGGTACCAGGAACCACCCCTCGGATTTCTGGCTGGCGATGTAGGCCTCGCAGGACTCCCGTTGGGCGTCGAGGCTGTTGAATTCCATGTCCAGGCCCTCGTCCGTCGACTTGCGTGTATAGACGGCGCAGCGCACTTTGGAAATGATGGGCTTCTTGATATTCATGCTTTTTCTCCAGCCCTCTTCAGGGCAAAAAAGACGTGGCCATTCCACTTGGTGCCGGTGATGGCGGTGGCCACCGCCGACAGACTGCCGAACCGGCGTCCCTGATATTCAAACCCGTCATCCAGCACCGTGCAGCGGTGTTCGGCTCCTTTCCACTCCCGGAGCAACTGCGTTCCCGGCAGGAGTTTTTCCCCTGGCGGACGTTTCCGTTCCTGGGGCGGCAACTCCTCGTCCGCCGCCATGCGTTCGATCCGCTTTTCCGTCGTCTCCGACAACCCGCCCATGGCCAATTCCTGGAGCCGGTAGGCCAGCCGCTTCACCAGGAAGACCCGGTTGAACGGTGGCGCCTCGTCCTGGTGCAGATCCGCCCACAGCTTTTTCAACTCTTCGATGGACATGCCCGGCAGGGCTGCCACCCGTCTGATCACTTCGATACTGTTCATGCCCTTCCTCCTCTGGTTGATTTTTGACCATAAGGGCATTGGTTGGCCGACTTATCCAGTGGAATTTTCTCCTGTTTTTGTTTTTCTTTCAGGCGCTTGATGGCCGTGGCAAGGAGCGTAGCAGCCTCGTCCAGGCGGGCTTCTGGGGTCATTTTATCGGGGTGAGCGGTGGGGATGACCATCTTCTCCTCAGTCTCCTTGAAGGCAGCGGTTCGATTGTTCAATCGGAAACCGAGGATAGACAGGAAAATCGGTAATGCACAGCAAAAACAATGAGATGTCGCAATACAAGGAAAACAAATATGGTAGTGCGCAATGGAGCGTAAATCGGTCTGATGATCGCAACGATCTCTCTGTCGTTCATGACGAGGTCACTGTTTTTTTCTTTCCTCGGGCTTTGGAGTGTGATAATAGATTTGACATATCCGCGAACATGCGTATATCAACGAAAAGGAAATTTCATGGCTGAGAAACCAGTCACATTTGGCCGGGCCATCGTTCTGGCCAGGAAATCAAAAAAGATCAATCAAAAGGATCTGGCCGCCATGATCCACAAGGACGACGACGGCGGTCCCATTTCTCCACAGTATTTGAACGATATCGAGCATGATCGGCGCAATCCGACCTCCGACCACCTGATCCGCCAATTTGCCTCGGTGCTTGGAGAGGATGAGGGCTATCTGTTCGTTCTGGCCGGGAAGATCCCGGACGATCTCCGGGAACAGGCCACCAATCGGGAACAGATCATGGAGAGCTTCGCCAATTTCCGTCGCAACCTGACCAACGGTTGACGGGGATGCCGCCGTGTGGATGGTGCACGACAACACAGGCCGGTTCGGGCAACGTCCATTCTATACCCAGGAAGAGCTGGAGTTGGAATGCGACGGGATTATGCGTTCCTTTCTGCGGCGGCGGCATGGTGAGGAACGGTTCCCCATCACCACCGAGGATCTTCAGAGTTTGATCGAAGAGTTTGCCGACGACCTGGACTCCTACGCCGACCTATCGGACTTTGGTGACGACGTGGAGGGGATGACGGCCTTCTTTCCGGATCGCAGGCCCTCGGTGTTGATCTCTGAAACACTGGCCAACGACTCCAGGCGGGAAAATCGCCTCCGCACCACCCTGGCCCATGAGTTCGGCCACCTCTATTTCCATCGCCAGCTGTGGGACGAGAAATTTTTCGTGGATCGTCTGTTTGACCGGGACGACATGGAGAACAAGGCGATCTGCAAGCGAGATACGATTCTGGAGGCCACGCACGACGACTGGATGGAGTGGCAGGCCGGTTATGCAAGCGGAGCACTGCTCATGCCGATCAGCCGTCTTCGCCCTTTGGTCGAGGATGTTTGGCAATCCAACCACTTGGTCGATCCCATCGACCTGGAAACCAAGCCTGTCCAGGCTCTGGTCCAACGCATCAAAGAGCAATTCGCAGTTTCCGGGGATGCGGCCCGGGTCCGTCTGCTCAAACTCAATGCCATAACCGACCACTCATCGGCAGATTTCGCCTCCAGCTGAATATGTTTATCCGCTTATTTTGTAAAAATGCAGATTGACCGCATCATGCCTCCATGATACGTTCTTTTGCGGATAAGCATCGAGTTGAACTTTTTTGATGAGGAGGCCGCAATGAATCTGCACGCTGTTGTTCCTGACCTGTCTCCGGCAGTGTCGGCGGGAAGTACTCTGCCCGTGTCCCCTGCCATCGCCAAGGTTGTCCGTCATCTTTCGGACTCCATGCTGGTGGCCTATTTTGATGGCCTCGGGGTGCAATTGGGAACGCTCGTTTCTGCCTCCGGAGGGTCGGCGCGGGCCAGAACACAGAAAATTCTGGCAGAGATCGGCCAACTGGATGACACCCTTCTGGGGCAGGTTGGAACAGATGCCGAACGATTCGTGGAGATGGCCGACGATCTGGGGCAGGAAGCCATGCAGGCGGTCGTGATCGACCGGAAAGGATTTGTTGAACAAGAGAGTGCCATTGCATGTGGCATCTGGCTCCATCTCCATGAACCCGACTCTTTCCGGAGGGCCATGGAAATCCGCCATGCCGACCGGTATCGCCTGGGACGGATCTGGGACGGATTCGTAGGCCCGAAAAAAATGACCGTCAGTGCCGACCCGGAGCATCGCCGAGAGTTCGGCGAAAGGGTCAAGACCTGGTTCCGCTCTTCCCAGGTCAAGGTGGAGATCTACGAACGCATCCGGCATAAAGACAAGGGAGGCAAAAGCCGGTTGGTGCAGGTGGTGGTCTATCGGGAAGGGTTGCCGGACAGCATCCTGGAGTTCGAGAACGGCGATCTGGCCCGGCGACATCTGCGTCCTGTTCACGAATTCTCCCTCACCTACGAAGCCGACACCGGGATCATCGAGGTCATTGCCCAGGACCGGGCCAGCCGGGAAGAGATGGCCCGTGCCTTTCAAACACCCTGTTGCGCCAGGAGATCGTCAGTACGCGGATTCCTTTGCGGGAGTTCGATTTGCGACCACTGATGACTCTGCGAGCCTTTGCCACGGACCCGGAAGATGGCATCAAGGGGGTCGAGGTGATCTCTCTGACCCTGAAACCCTTGCTGGATGGCGCAGAACTCATGACCTTTGAGGCGGATCGTCAAACCGGTCGAAGCCTATACGAACGGCTTTTCGAATGGTTCCAGGAACACAATCCATTGACCTCAGGCTTTCGCATCCAGAAGGCGGTGCTGTCGGTCCAGTTTCACCCGGACGAAGGGTTTGGTCGCGGCAAGACCGTACCTGTCAGGCTATCCCTGCCCAATGGTTGCAACCTGAAAAGCAAAACGGAAAAGGAGCGTCTCGTGTGCGAAAAGTACCTCCCCATCTGGGGATTGGTGCGGGAGGTGTGACCAGAGCATGGGACAGAAGATTTCCAGAATGACCATGGAGTTGCTCGCCGAACTATGCGAGGGAGCCACCCCCCGCACGGGCGGAGAAAAAATGAGCGACCATTTCCCCCGGGAAGGTGCCGAGGCCATTCGTCTCGGAGCGCTGCGTCCGGGACCGCTGCAGACCATGGTGCCGGACCGATCCAATCATGAAGGACATTATGTGGAGGCGGAATGGGACACCGCCTCCAGAGGATTTCGTTATTTCAGCTCGGATGCTCGAGGCTGGGTTCCCGTGCCGAAGGAAGATATGCTCACCTGGGATCTGGACCTGGAGTGGCTGATGGGTTGGATCGGAGAACAGTTCGGCCTCTCCATGCCGCTTTCGCCCAAATTGCTGATTCAGGATCGTCTGTGGCATCTTGGTAATCCCTGGATCGGAAAGCGACGCTGTGCGCTGTTTTTTACCCGCCGTCTTGGATTTGCCAGTGGGTACGATCAGGTGGTCGATGCTCTGCAGGAGCGTAGCGGAGAACCGGCGGGCGTACTGCTGACCACCTCGCTCTGGACGATTCGCAATGCCCGTTTTCCAGGCAATCATCGGGTGATGCGTTTGCATGATTGCTTTCCGCCCGGAGAAGAGCACGTCCGCATCGACCTGGATGCGATCGTGAGGGTGCTGTCCGGAACCGCCGTTCAAGAACGGGAGCTGCCGTTACGCTACAGCAATGATTACAGCTCCATAACGGTCAGTGGGCGAAATTTTCTATTCCGGGGTGACAAACAAAAGCAGGTGATCGGTGCTTTGATCAACGCCTGGCAACGCGGAGAACCCAGGATCAGAACCCAGGAGGTATTGGAGGCTATCGATTCCAATGCCACCCAGATTACCAAGCTGTTTCACAGACATCCCGATTGGAAGGAGTTGATTGGCTACGGGGATGGATACTGCTGGTTATTGATCTGACGGCACACTTAAGCAGTCGTCAACATGTGAAACAGGGCCGTGAACGGACAGACCGGATGGCGGGATACGCGCCGGTGGGGAGTTGCCAGTCGCTTCTGGCCTGCAATTGACTCCGCTCGATGACCGGAATCAGTGCCTCCACCTCTCGCAGTGCCCTTGGCGCGCAGGGGGCGAACGCCACATGGCCGGTCAACCCCTCGGCACGACGATCCATGCGCGTCAGGGCGCTCGGGATACCAACGTTACATGATCGAGGCAAACAGGCATTACACCTTTTAGCGGTTGAACCTCTTGCGGAAGGAAGTGCGGATCCAAATTCATACGGATTCCGACCCTACAGATCTACCAAGGATGCCAGCGGAAGCTTATTCACAGGACTGGCCCAGAGGAGATCCCCACAATGGGTTCTGGAAGGTGACATCAAAGGATGCTTCGATAATATCAGCCATGAGTGGTTGGTAAATAATGTAATAATGGACAAGAAGGTACTCACCCATTGGCTTCCAGGTTTACCTCTAACCGATCTCTCGCCTCAAGGTAGTGTTCCCATT
>JADFWP010000024.1 GCA_015234115.1 Magnetococcales bacterium | reverse complement strand
TTCGGTTGCATTTTCTGTCGCATGGCCTGCCATAGAGGTGTGAATGATGGCCAACCCGGTCAGGATTACGATAAAATGTTTCGGTTTCATAGGGCCTTTGTTCATCAGTTTGATGTGGCACATTTAATATGATGATGCTAACATGGTTCCAGGGTCGGTACAATACCGGACTTCATTCCGGCCTAACCCATTGAAAGAAAAGAGAGGGTCTGGGGGATTCTTCCCCCAGGGTTTTGACTTTGAAAGAAAAAATTTTCAAGATTTTTTTGTTTAAAGTCAAAACCCTGGGGGAAGAATCCCCCAGACCCTCTCTTTTCTTTCAATAATTTGCAGGGATCACCACCACCACAACGGATAGCGGCGGGTTGGCACGAGATTGTTGAGCAGCAGAGCCACCGCGAGCATCAAGGCCGCACCGGACAGAACCGGCAGAAAGGCGTAGAGAAATCCCAATGCGTGGATCTGTTCGGAGCCGATGACCGCGATCAGGGCGGTGGCGCCGCCCGGAGGGTGGAGGGAGCGGGTGAGTTGCATGAGGGCAATGGCGCCCGAAACCGCCAGCGGTGCGGCGAGCCAGCTCTGCTGGGGAAGCAGTTGGGCGCAGGCGACGCCGATCAGGGCCGAGACAAAATGGCCCAGCAACAGATTGCGCGGCTGGGCCAGGGGACTGGAGGGGGCGCCATAGATCAATACCGCCGAGGCGCCGAAGCTGCCGATCAGCAGCATCCGTTCCGTATCCTGGAACAACAGCCGGTCCAACGCGGCCACCAGCAGGATGCCCAACAGCGATCCCAGCCAGGACCAGAAGATTTCCGGCCAGGCCGCCCGCGCGGGAGCAGGCAGATCGCCGCGCATTTTGGCAAGCAGGGATAAAATGGGCGCAGGTTGTACCGAGAGTCTCGATATTTTCGGATCCATGTTCATCGCTGTTCCAGAATCTCCCGAAACCGTTGCAATTGTCCCAAAGTGGTGGCCTCCCAGGAGAAGCATTCCGCATGGCGACGGGTGGCTTCCCGGTCGGGGGGGATCGACAAAAGGGTGCGCACCGCCGTGGCAATGCCGGTCGGGGTGCGGGCATCGAACAGCAATCCGGCTGCCGGGGTGGTGACCGCTTCGGGCGCACCCCAGACGCGGGTGGCAGCCACACGGGTGCCGCAGGCCATGGCCTCCAGCAGCACATTGGCCCACCCTTCCCGGTCCGAAGCGAGTACCAACGCCTCCCCTGCCGAATAATAGTCTTTCAACTGGTCCTGGGCCACGGCGCCCACGAAATGAACCCGTTCGGCAACGCCCAACTCGCGGGCCAGGGCGGGCAGACGCTCCCGCAGGGGGCCGTCGCCGATGATCGCCAGATCCAGCTCCGGCAACGCCTGCAAGGCGCGCAGGATCAGGTCATGGCCCTTGCGCTCGATGAGAAAGCCCACCGAGAGGATCGTGGGTCGCCTCCAGCCCAGCCGGGCACGGGCCGCCTCCCGGTCCACAGGCGCGAACCGCTCCAGATCCACGCCGTTGCGCAGCACCGTCACGCGCGAGTCGGCAATCCCCATGCCGGTCAGCACCTGTTTCAGGGCTGTGCTCACCGTGATCAGGCCATCGGCCCGGCGGGCGGTGAAGGCGATCATTTTTTTCAGCAGCGGATGGTTCGGGATCTGGTTGAGATCGCTGCCACGCGCGGTGATCACCACCGGCTTGCCCAACTGACGCCCAAGCAGCCAGGCCGCGATCCCGTCGGGGTAGAAATAATGGGCATCGATCAGATCAAAATCGAATCCCTCGGCCAGCAATCGTCTGAATTCGGGGGCGGCCCCCAGGGCGAGAAAAAGGGGGGCACTGGTCATGCCGATTTTCGGCAGCAGGAAATAACGGGGATGACGCACCTCGATGCCCGCGTGCTGCTCATGGCGCGGGGCCATCTTGCCCAGCCAGGCGTATTTGTTGAGCCGGGGATGGGCGACGAAAAACCAGGGGACCGGGGCGATCACCTTGGCTTCGACGGCGCCGGAAGCCACCAGATGACGCAGCCGCTCGGCCACGAAGATGCCATGCAGGGGATGGGCCGCATGGGGAAACAGCGTGGAAAAGGTGACGATCCGCAATGGGCGCATGGCTCACCAGAGGGCGTCCGACAGGTGTGGAAGGTGTGTCACAACCCCAGAATCTCCTTGGCCAGAGGAACGGTCAGAGGACGTTTCTGCGCCATGCCGGCCCGGTCGAGCCGTTCCAGGGCGATGGCGAGATCCGGAATGCGGCGTGGCAGGCGGGCGCAGAGGAATTTCACCAACTCGGGCGCCAGGCGGATCTGACGGTCTGCGGTCAGTTTGGAGAGGATCGCCTCCAGTTCGGCGTCGTCCGGCGGGGCGATTTCCATCACCGGCCCCCACAGCAGCCGCGAGCGCAGATCCGGACGCAACCATTCCAGATGGTTGGGCGCGAGGCGCGAGGCGATCAGCAGATGACCACGATTGCCGCGCAGATGGTTGAACAGAAACAGCAGCCCCTCCTGCAACGCGGGGGAACCCCCGCCAAGCCGTTCCAGGTTGTCCACAGCCACCAGCACCTCGTCCTGCCAGCGGGCCAGAAAACGGGTCAGCGCACGCTCTCCGCCCCCCTCCAGCGCGTTGGCCAGCGCCTCGGGATCGAGAAAGGCCGCCGCATCCATGCCCTGCTCCCGCTGCCGGTGACCCACGGCGGCGTGCAGCAGGTGGGTCTTGCCGCATCCTTCGCCTCCGGTCAGGATCAGGCTGGTGGCGGCAGAGGTCATCAGGCCGGTCACCGCCGCATGGGCCAGACGGTTGGAACCGCCGACGATCAGCGAATCGAAGGTGAAAACCGGATCCACTCCCAGGTCCAGAATCTGTTGATCATGCCTCATGCGCGGATCCTTGGGGCGGGTCAACCGAACACCCTGGGCAGGGTGGCGGTACGCAGGCGATCGAAATGACGGTCGATGTATTCGATTTCGTATTCGGTGTCGATATCCAAAGCCGGGCCGGGGCAATCGCTGATCTGCAAGGTGACGGTGCAGTGGGTCAGGGTGCGGATCCGCTCTTCCAGAATGGCGAGATCGCGGTATTTGCGATGGGAATTTTTATTCCTGACAATGACATAGTAGGAACGCAACAGGAATGAGAACGCCTTGAGCATCTGGTAATAATTTTTTTTGGAGCGTTTGTCCGGTTCCGTTTCGTCCATATGGTTTTTCGAAAAGAGCGACTGCACGAAGACGACATTGTTCTTGATCTTCTTCAGATTGAATCGTCCTCCTTCGATGATGGTTCGGTTGTTGAAGAGGTGTCCGGCGAGGTTCCAGATCCAGCGGGGGACGCGCAACGGTTTTCCGGCCAGGAAATTGTTGACGATCAGTTCGAAGGCGTGATCCCCCGAGAGATAGGTGTAATAATTCTTGACAGCCCGGTCATAGTCGAAGGGTTCCGGAGTGGGGGTGATCACTGCGTCGATGGCCGAGCGGAGGGTGCGACCCAGCACCAGATCTGCGGCGGGATTCTTGCCGGTGATCAGGCAATCGATCTCTTCGGGGCGGATCAACGGAATGTCGCTGACCAGCAGGTTGACCGGCAGTTGCGCCAGTTCGGCATCCTGGCCGAAGTCGCGCCACAGCTCCCAGTGGCGGTTGTCCAGGGGGGCATCGAGCAGCCAGGGTTCGATGGCGCGTCCGGAGCGGTGATGGAGAAAGACCAGAAAGGCGGTGAGGAAACTTTCGACAAAGTGGTTTTTCTCCGGCACCAGGGTCACGATGACCCCCTGTCGGGTTGCCTGGGCGAGCAGCGGCTCCAGGATCTGTTCCAGCCGCGTCCGGTCGCCCCAGAGATAGATCCGGTCGATGGAGGTGGCGGCAATGGCCGCTTCCAGGACATGTTCCACGCAGCTTCTGCCGTGGATTGGCACATACGGCTGGAACCCTCCTCCGACCTGTTTGGCCCCACGGGTTCCGGCGGCGATGAACAAGGCTTCTTTCATGGTATTGGTGGCATCGGCTCCCATCGTCACAGCCATGTTTTGGCAGGAGCGGGTTGTTGAGGGGACGGCGCGGGTTGACCGGGCGCGGCCGGGGCCGGTTGTTGGCTGGTCGGACTTTTGGCCGGGGCCGCAGGTGACGCAGGGGTGGCGCTTTTGGCCGGAGCGGCGGATTGGGCCGGAGCGGCGGGCTGGGCCGGAGTAGCGGGCTGGGCCGGAGCGGCGGGTTGGGCCGGAGCGGCGGATTGGGCCGGAGCGGCACTTTTGGTTGTGGCCGGGGTTTGCTGGGTCGTGGGTGGCGGGACCAGCCAGAAGACCGATTCTTCGGCGGTTTTCTCCTTGTGGAGCACCAGTTTGGCCACAGCCTCCTCCAGTTGTTCATCCTTGCCCTGGAATTCGCACGACAGGATGGTTTCGCGGGCCGTGGTCTGGAGCACCTGGGGTTCCTGGAGACCGGGCAGGGTGCGCAGCGCGTTCAGGAATTCGGTGAAGCGGGCCAGTTGGGCTTCGTGCACCACCCGCAGACGCAGGGTATGTTTCATGCCGGGTTGCACGACGCGCGCCGCGAGCCACTGTTCCATGGCCTGCTGGACCAGTTTGGTGGCAACGGTCGGATAGAGGGCGGCGGTCAGTTCTTCGGGGGTGGCGGCGCCTTTTTCCTCGCGCGCTTGCAGGGCGAGCGGGGCCACATTGGGACGGGCAATGGTCAGGGTGGCTGCCAGGCGGGTGCGCGGTCCTTTCTTGTCAGCCGTCAGTGCCGTGGCTTCCCCCTGAATCACCCAGACCGCAGCGGCGCCATAACGGGATGCGCCCCATTCCAGCACCTCCGGATCGCCGCGCGCGGCCCGATCCCAACTGAGTTTGGTCAACTCCTCCACATCCCCCAGCGGTTGCAACAGCGTGATCCCGTAGTCGCGCGCCGCTTTGGGCAGGGCCTTTCCGAGCAGGGTGGCCGGACCTTCGGTGCTTTCGTCCCGGGGGATGAGCAGCACCAGCGGGTAGGGGGTTTCGCCATGGTTGATGTTCTCCTTGTCCAGGGCGGCGCCCACCTCTTTGCGGGAGAAGAAAATATCCACCGAAAGATCGAGACGATCCCCGACCTGTTTCTTGCTGCGCACCACCACCCGTTCGCTCAACCGTTTGGCATCCTTGAGGAGTCCGGCGAGAAACTCCTTGCGCGCCTCCCGTTCGCTGGCTGGCAGCATGCGTTTGAAGAGCCGTTGCAATCCCTCCTTCTGGGCCTGGGCAATGCCGGTCTCTTGCATGGTTTCGGCGCTTTTGCCGGCGAGAGGCAGAGAAATCTCCACCTGGCGCACTTCGTAGATCGATCCTCCGGCGGCCTCCGGCGCAGCGGCGCTCCAGGCCGGAAAGCAGGGGGTCAACAGGAAGATCCACACCCACCAGAGGGTGCGGCGGCAACCGGTGATCCGATGGCCAGAGTTGCAAGATTGGTTCATGATGGTCCAGACTCCCGCATTTTGAATTCTTCGATCATTCCACATCCTCTCCGGCTAGTGTACCCTTTCCGGAGTCAAAAAACCAAACCCCTTTGCATCCGAGGAGAGATCTTCGCCATGTCTGCCAACGAATCACCCGGTCACGCTGCTTCCGGGGCCAGACCTTCCGTCACTTACCGCGATGCGGGCGTCGATATCGACGCGGGCAACCGTGTGGTTCACCTGATCCGTGCTGCGGTCGATTCCACCCGTCGTCCCGGCGTTCTGGGCGGATTGGGCGGATTCGGCGCTCTGTTCCGGCCCGAGTGGCAAAAATGCACCGATCCCATCCTGGTTTCGGCCACCGATGGGGTGGGCACCAAACTCAAGCTCGCGTTTCTGACCGGTCGTCACGATACGGTCGGCATCGATCTGGTGGCCATGTCGGTCAACGACCTGGTGGTGCAGGGAGCGGAACCGCTCTTTTTTCTCGATTATTTCGCCACCGGTCTGCTCGATCCCGAGGTGGCGGCAACCGTCATTCAAGGCATCGCCGCCGGGTGTCGTCAGGCCGGCTGCGCCCTGGTGGGGGGGGAAACCGCCGAGATGCCTTCGTTCTATCCGCCGGGAGAGTACGATCTGGCCGGATTCGCGGTTGGCATCGTGGATCGTCCCAAGCTGATCGACGGCACGACCATTCTTCCCGGAGACGCGGTGCTGGGCATCGCTTCGTCCGGTCCCCACTCCAACGGTTATTCCCTGATCCGCCGTCTGGTGATGGCCCCGGATGGTCCGGGACTGGATGCCCCGTTCGCCACGGATGAAGGGGAGAAATCCCTCGGCGAGGTGTTGCTGACTCCGACCCGCATCTATGTGCGGCCTGTGCTCGACCTGGCCAAACGGGTCACGGTCAAGGGGCTGGTGCACATCACCGGCGGGGGCTTCTCCGAAAACATCCCCCGCGTTCTGCCCGAGGGAATGGGGGTCATTCTGGACAAAAAGAGCTGGCCGCGTCCAGCGATTTTTGATCTGTTGCAGCGTTTGGGCAATATTGAGGAGGCGGAGATGAATCGCACCTTCAATTGCGGTCTGGGCATGGTGGTGGTGGTGGCCGAGGCCGAGGTCGAGGCGGCTCTGGCCAGTCTGGTGGCCTCCGGGGAGCGGGCCTGGCGGATCGGTTCGGTGGTGGCGCGCACCAGCGACGCGGAGCCGGGAGTGGTGATCCATGACTGAACGGCTGGCGGTTGGGGTGTTGATTTCCGGCAGCGGCAGCAATCTCCAGGCGCTGATCGACCGGATGGCCGATGGTGCGGTGCCGGCGCGGATTGCCGTGGTGATCAGCAACCGGGCCGATGCTTACGGCCTGGAGCGGGCCAGGGCTGCGGGCATTCCGACGCGGGTGATCGATCATCGGGAGTTTTCAGACCGGGAATCGTTTGATCAGGCGCTGGTTGCGGCCCTGCATGAGGCCGGGGTGGCGCTGGTCTGTCTGGCCGGGTTCATGCGGGTGTTGACTCCGGTCTTCATTCGCGCCTTTGCCGGGCGGCTGCTCAACATCCATCCGGCCCTGCTGCCCGCCTTTCCGGGGCTGCACGTTCAGGAGCGGGCCATCGCGGCGGGCGCGAAATTCTCCGGGGCCACGGTTCATTTCGTCACCGAGGAGGTGGATGCCGGACCGATCGTGGTGCAGGCCGTGGTGCCGGTGCTGGATGGGGATGACGCCGCCACGCTCGCGGCCCGCATCCTGAAACAGGAGCATCGCATCTATCCGTTGGCCGTCACCTGGTTTGCCCAGGGGCGGTTGCGGGTGGCGGGGCAGCGGGTTCTGCTGGCGGACGGGCAGGAGACGCCGGAGGCGGTGTTGATTCAGCCGGGGGGGTGAGGGGCTGGGGCCGCTTGTCTGTTCATGTTCAATTCATCTTCTTCTGCTATTCTTGATTCCCATCCGGTCGGGAGGAGCCATGGAACATGCAACTAACACAAGGAGACACATAATGAGAAAATCGACTCTGTTGGCCTGGTCCAGCGCGCTGCTGCTGGGTGCCACATCCGCCTCCTACGCAGCAGGCGGGTGGATCGGCATTCATCTCGAACCGCCCAAAGGGGTGCAGGTCGGGGATGTGATCAAGGAGAGTCCGGCGGACAAGAGCGGCTTGCAGCGTGGGGATGTCATTCTGCGTCTGAATGATCGGGAAGTGGTCAGTCTCTCCCAGTTTTCCATGGAGATCCAGCGCCTGGATCCGGGGAGCGAGGTCACGCTTTCCGTGCATCGCAAGAATGAGATCAAGAATGTGAAGGTCAAGTTGGACAATGGGGCGGAGCATGCGTATGCCTTGCCGAACATGAATCCTGGCACCCCCTATGATCCCTCTCCGTTTGCCTTCAATCGCTCGCCACTGCCATTGAAGCCTTTCGGGTCAGTCGGTCCGGCGCATTCGCACGATTATCAAACGCGCCTGAAGAGTGCCTGGTCCATGCTGGAGGCTTATGAACGGATTGCCGAAGAGAAAAAATTGGGAGAAAAAGGCAGTCAGTTCAGTGGAGAGATCCGTGGCCTGCTCAATCAGGCGCAACAGATGTTTGACAAATATCAGATCAATGAGGGGATGTCGCAGGTAGAGGTGGCCTACAATAAAATGCAGGATGCCCTCATCCGGATGCGCAAAGGAGAGACCCTGGTCCAGTCCAAGAAATTTCCCTCTCCCGAGGTTGAATATGTCTATGAGCTTGGCAGCAACAATGTCTTTCAGATGTTGCTGGAACAGGCGTTGAATGTGCAGAGTCTCTCCCCGGAAAGCGCCGCGCGGATCGAGGAGGCCCGCGCCTTGCGTGGCAAGGCGGAAGAGAGTGCGGCGAAACAGGAGTTCAAAACCGGTATCGGTCAACTGGAGCAATCGACCGCCATTCTGACCGAGTTGCTGCGCAAGGCGGGTCTCGACATTCCGTGATCGGTGTTGGCATGCTGAAGTCAGCCTTCCGGGGGGGCAATTCCCCGGAAGGCTGGCGGGCAGATCACATTATTTTGTTATCCTCAGAAACCGCGCTTCCATCTCCCTGGCTGGCAGGGGGCGGCTGATCAGATAGCCTTGCAGTTCATCGCAGCCCAGTTTGGTCAGCAGATCGCGCTGGTCCTGCTCTTCGGCCCCCTCGGCGGTGGCGCGCAGTCCCAGGGTGTGGGCGAGCGAAATGATGGCGTGGGTGATGGCGGCATCCTCTTTGTGGGTGGTGATCTCCCGCACGAACGAGCGGTCGATCTTGAGGATGTGGACCGGCAGGCGCCGCAGGTGGGAAAAAGAGGAGTATCCGGTGCCGAAATCGTCCACGGCCAGATGGATTCCCATCTCCCGGAAGGCGTGCAGTGCCTTCATCGCATGACCCATATCGTTCATCACGATGGCTTCGGTCAATTCCAGTTCTATGGAGTGGGGTTTCAGGCCGCTTTCCTCCAGAATGTCGCGGATCACCGCGACCAGATCGTCCCGTCCGAACAGATAGTGGGAGAGATTGACCGATATCCGTAACGGGGGGCGTCCCTCGTCCAGCCACTGGCGCGCCTGACGGCAGGTTTCCCGCATCATCCACAGATCGATGGGTTCCATCAGCCCCAGTTCTTCGGCCAGAGGCAGGAACTCGGCGGGCGAGACCAGTTTTTCCCCGCCCCGGCGCCAGCGCACCAATGCCTCGGCTCCGGCCAGGCGATCCAGTTGCAGATCCCAGCGCGGTTGATAATGGGCCTCCAGTTCGCCCCGCTCGATGGCGCGGCGCAGGTCGCGCTCCAAAGAGAGCCGTTCCGCCCCTTTGCGGTTCATTTCCGTGGAGAAGAAGCTGAACTGGTTTTTGCCCTGGGCCTTGGCGAACTGGGTGGCGATGTCGGCATTCTTGAGCAGTTCATCCGGGGTGGTGCCGTTTTCCGGGAAGAGACTGATGCCGATGCTGGCGGTGATGAAGACCTCCTGGCCATTGGAGAGGATCAGGGGCAGAGAGATGGCATGGGAGATTTTGCGCGCCAGATGGATCATGTCCTCGGCGCGGGCCACATCCTGGAGCAGGATGAGAAACTCGTCTCCGCCCACCCGGGCCACGGTATCGCCATCGCGGACACTGGCCTTGAGACGGTTGGCGGTCTCTTTGAGCAGTTCGTCCCCGGAGCGGTGGCCGAGGCTTTCGTTGATGGTTTTGAAACGGTCCAGGGCGCAATGCAGCAACCCCACGCTGGTGCTGCGCCAGGGCGCGCGGGCGAGGGCCTGACTGAGGCGCTCCAGCAGCAGCGTGCGGTTGGGCAGTTGGGTGAGCATGTCGAAGTTGGCGAGAAAATGGAGTTGTTCTTCGTTGCGTTTGCGTTGGCGGATATCCTGGACCAGAATCACGGTGCCGGTGATCTCCCGACCGTCGCGCAACAGGCTGCTGGAGATCGAAACCGCCACTTCGCGGCCATCGGAGGTGAAAAAGGTGGTCTCCTGAAAGCGGAACAGCCGGTCGGAGAGCAGATCCCGATACATGATCGCGCAAAAGGAGGGATCCGGGAGCAGTTCATCCAGATGGCGACCGATCAGTTTCTCTTCGGTCTCTTCCAGCAGGGTCACCAGGGTGGTGTTGACCCGCTGGATGCGGATCTCCCGGTCCAGCACCAGCAGTCCGTCCACCATGGCGCCGAGCACCTGTTCGGTGTACTCCTTGGAGTCGGTGGTGTTGTCCAGGGTGGCGAGCATCTGGTTGAAGGCTCTGGCCAGGATGCCGGGTTCGTCGTCGGCCCCTTCCGGCACTCTTTGGGAGAAATCGAGAGACCCGTGGGCGATTTTTTCCACCGAATCGGTCAACTCCCGCAGCGGCGCGGTGATGCGTCCCACCCGCACCCAGATCGTGGTGACGGCCAAAAGCAGCGCCGCGAGCGCGGTGAGAATGAAGGCCAGCCGCAGATCGTGCAGCGAGGTGCGGCCCTGCAACAGCGCGCCATGGGGGCGGATGTGGCCAATGCTCCAGTCAAAGGCGGGCAGGGGGCGGAAGGCGATATGTTGGCGTTCTCCGGCATCTTCGAACCAGTCGCTGCCGTTTTCGCCCCGTTGCATCCGTTCCAGGATGGCGTTCCAGCGGGTCGAGGCGCGGGGGTTGGCGGCCGACGGGAGATAGTCGTCGAACCGTTCGGTGGCGGCATCGGCGGCGGAACGTTTGGTCAGGGAAATTTCCTGGCGGCTGTCGGCCACGATCCGTCCCTGGGCGTTGAGAATGAAATAATGGCTGGCCGGATCCTTCTGGAAGGAGTCGCGCCGGATGATGCCCTGGATGAGCGCCACCGGCAGTTCGGCGTGCAGGAAACCGGCCTTGGTGCCATCGGCCAGAACAATCGGGCTGGTCTGGGAAAAGACCCATTGATCCGCGTCCGGGGACAGGTAGGGTGCCTGAAGATGGGTCTGGCCGGCTTCCAGCGCCATGGTCGGCTGGAAAAAGGGGGTTTGGCTCTCTTCGCTGGAGAAGGCTTCGGGATCGGCGGCCTGGCCATTGGCCACGCGGGCGTGTTCCTGGCCGGTGTGGTCGATCAGGCAGGTTTCGACCATGGGCAGCCGTTTCTGCAACGACAGGATCCAGCCATCCAGGGTTTTCTTGAGCGTTTGTTGGGCAGGCGAAGGGGTCAGGATGCCGTGGTCGTCGAAGCGGTTGCCGGCGCGGCTTTCGGGCAGTTCGAAGTAGGCGGTGAACGCCGGGTGTTCCATGGCGATGAGCAGATCGCCCCGGGTGCGTTCCAGGACCATGCCGATCTCCCGGCTGACTTCCAGGTTGGCCTGGTCCATGGTGGTCAGCGCGCTCTCCACCATGGCCTGTTCGCTCATGTGGTAGGAGATGGCTGCGCTGGTCCCCAATCCGGCAAGCAGAGGGATGGTGAACAGCAGGATGAACTTCAAACGCATGGACATGGGGATGGATCCCGCTCGTCGTGTTCTTTTCGTGGTTCGGTATGGTCTGGCCGTCCGTCCGGATTTCTGACGCTCCGGTTGACTGGCCACACCAGCATAACAGAATGCGTTCCGATTTGGTAACGATTCGCAGAAACCCTAATGCAATTTATTCTCCATGAGGATTTCGTGGCCAGGTTGAGTGCAGGAAGGGCGAGAAACAATCTTTCATTTTTCGTTTTTTTCGGGCTTTGCTGATCGGCAGGATGCATGGACGATTGGCGCACGGCTGATCTTGCTTTATCATCGCTTCCTGCAAGCTGTCGAGGGGCTTGATCTGACCATGAAACGGAATGCCGAAGGTGGATCACACGTTGATGAACACCATTCTGATCGTTGAAGACTCCAGCAGCTTTGCCGCCTTGCTGAAAAGCCGCATCCAAAAGGCTCTGGGGGTCGAGGTGCTGCTGGCCAGGAGTCTGGCCGAGGCCAGGGCTGTGCTCAAATCCCATCCGGAGCGGTTCCTGCTGGCCATTCTGGATCTTCATCTGCCCGATGCCCCGGATGGCGAGATCGTCGATCTGATGGTGGCCGACGGCGTGCCCTCCATTGCCCTGACCGGCATGTACAAGCCGGAACTGCGGGAAATTTTTCTCAAGAAGGGATTGCTCGATTATTTCATCAAGGACAATCCCAGGGTGGTCGATTCGGTCATTCACGCCATCGACCGGGTGCGCAAGAACCGTCATGCCGGCATTCTGGTGGTGGATGATTCGCGCAGCGCGCGAGTGGTCCTGCGCCGTTTTCTGGAGCGCCACGGTTTCACCCTGCTGGATGCCGAAGACGGGGAGCGCGCGCTGAAGTTGCTGGGCGAACATCCGATTCATCTGGTCATCACCGACTATCAGATGCCTGGCATGGATGGGGTGCGTCTGATCCAGAAAATGCGCGCCGCCCACTCCCGCAACGATGTGGCGGCCATCGGACTCTCCTCCTATGGCAATGCCGATCTGGCAGCCCAGTTCATCAAGGCCGGGGCCAACGATTTTCTCGTCAAGCCCTATCAGCCCGAGGAGTTGCTGTGCCGGGTTTATCAGAACATCGAAAATATCGAACGGTATCAGGATATCGTCCGTCTGCTGGATCGCCATCAGGCCATCTTGAACCATGCCCTGGATGCGATCATCACCACCGATGGCCAGGGGCGGGTGTTGGAGTTCAATCCTGCGGCCGAGCAGTTGTTCGGGTTTTCCCGGGAACTGGTGCTGGGTCGGCCCATTGTGGATTTCATCGTGCCGGAACCGCTGCGCGCCGCCCATCAGAACGCCCTGCAACGGCTCGTGGCCGAAGGGGTCGATGGTCCGAGGCTGCGGCGTCGCATGGAACATCCCGGCTTGCGGGTCAATGGCCAGACCATCGATCTGCAAATTTCTCTGACCTCCGTGGTCCGGGAGGGCCAGATCCAGTTCACCGGGTTTCTTCAGGATGTCACCGACCGCAAGCAGCTCCTGAAATCTCTGGAAGAGACCCTGGCCGTGGCCGAGTTGGCCAATGTCGCCAAGAGCGATTTCATCGCCAACATGAGCCACGAAATCCGTACCCCGATGAATGCCGTGCTCGGTTTTACCGAACTGGCGCTCAAGGCCGAACTGGCTCCGAGGGTGCGGGATTATGTGTCCAAAATCGAGAACGCCTCCCGCTCCCTGATGGGGATCATCAGCGATCTGCTGGATTTCTCCAAACTCGAAGCCGGTCACATGACCCTGGATCCGGTCCCTTTCGATCTGCATCTGGTGGTGGAACGGCTTGCGGATCTGTTCAGCAAGCAGGTGGCCGACAAGCGGATCGAACTGGTCTTTGCGCTTCCCTCGGCGTTCGATACCGTGCTGTACGGGGATGTGATCCGGCTGGAACAGATTCTGATCAACCTGATCCGCAATGCGGTCAAGTTCACCGAGCAGGGGGGGATCACGGTGACCATCGCGCCGCGCATGGTCGAAGAGGATGGCATCTGCCTGGCTTGCACGGTGGAAGATACCGGGATCGGGATCGATCCGACCCTTCTGCCCAATCTTTTTGCGCCGTTCGTGCAGGCCGACGGCTCCACCACCCGCAAGTATGGGGGCACCGGATTGGGGCTGTCGATCTGCAAACGGCTGGTGGCCCTGATGGGCGGGCGGCTCTGGGCCAACAGCACGCCGGGGCAGGGGAGCGCGTTCGGTTTCGAGGTCTGTGTGCGGGTGCATGGCGAAAATCGCCGCAAGAACGTGCAGTTGCCCGAATCGATGTGGGGCGAGCGGGTGTTGGTGGCCGATGATCATCCTGGGGTGCGTGAATCGCTTTCCAGCCTGCTCAAGGAGCTTTATCTGGAGCCGGAGGTGGTTGCTTCCGGGGCCGAGGCGGTCGAGCGGTTGCTGGCCTGCAACGCTGGCGCGGGGCTGCCTTTTTCCCGCGTGCTGCTCGACTGGCGCATGCCCGGCAAGGATGGGGATGTGGCGGCCATCGAAATGCGCGCCGCTTTGGAAGCGATCACGCCCAGGCCGGTGTGTCCGACCATTCTGCTGCTGGCGCCGTTTGGTGTCAGCGAGGCGATCGGGCGCATGGAAAAGGCGGGCATGGATGGTCTGATCGACAAGCCCATCACCCGCTCCCGGTTGATCCGGGGGTTGTCCGAAAGCGGAGAGCTTGAAGCCGGTCAGCCGGACCGGCGCCGCGAGAAGCTGTTGGGGCAGGAGGAGCAGACCGGTTGGCGCATCGGTGGCGCCCGTGTTCTGTTGGCCCAGGCCGGGGATGTGACCCCGAGGATCATCCGCGAACTGCTCGAACGGGTCGGCGTGATGGTCGAAATGGCCGACGACGGTGCCATGGCAGTGGAAATGGCGCGTTGTTATCCGTTCGATGCGGTCCTTTTGGATCATCAGTTGCCCGAGTGGGGTGGACCGGAAACCCTGGCCCGGATGCGCGCTCATCAACGGTGCCGCGAACTTCCGGTGATCGCCCTGTTGTCCCACGCCGGCTGGGAGGAGAAAAAATTCTCCCTGGACGCCGGGATGCGGGATCATCTGGAACTGCCGCCACGCGCCGAACGGCTCCATGGCCTGCTCAACAAATGGATCCCGCCCTACACCGACTGGGAGGAGCCGGAGGGATTCCCGAAACAGGATCATGCCCTGGCGCGCATCTCCGGTTTGGATCTGCTGGCCGGGGTGGAGCGGGTGGGGGGCAATCGGGGATTGCATCGTCGTCTGCTGGTCCGTTTCCGGCGCGAGTATGGCGATTTTCTGGAGTTCTTGCACGATACGTTTGCGGCCGAGCGTTTTCTGGAGTGCGTGCCCCGTCTGCATGCGCTCAAATGCGCGGCGCGCAATCTGGGCGCCATCACCCTGGCCGAGGCGGCCGATGCCCTGGAAGGAGCGGTGGTTGCGGGCGAGGCGGTATTGCGTCAGGTTGCCCTGGCCACTCTGACCCAGAAAATGCGCGAGTTGCTGATCGGTCTGGGGGTGGGGTTGGCCCCGGTTGCCCAGCCCGAGGGGCGGCCTGGCGATGACGCGCTGGCCGTGGACCGGGAAGCGTTGCAGCGGTTGCTGGCCCCTCTGCTGGATCGTTTGATGAACTTCAGCATCGAGGTGGAGCCGTGGCTCTCCGGTCTGGGGCAGTTGCTGCAACCCACCGAAGCCTTTTTCACCTTCCAGGAGTTGGCCAAGCAGATCGAGGTCTATCATTTCCAGGAGGCCGAGGAGCTGACCCGATCCCTGGCGCGGGTTTTTGGTCTTGAACTGCTGCCGGTGCCACCCGCGACGGAGACCCCGGAGGTCAGCCGGGTGTTGATCGTCGATGATCAGCCGAGCAATGTGGATCTGTTGAAGGAATTGCTGGCCGAGCATCACTGTCTGGTGGCCCTGAGCGGTCCGCAGGCGTTGCGGGCCTCGGTGGCCCGCGAGCCGCCGGATCTGATCCTGCTCGACATCATGATGCCCGAGATGAACGGCTATGAGGTGTGTCGGCAGTTGCAGGGCAATCCGCGCACCCGTGCCATTCCGGTGATCTTCGTCACGGCCAAGAAGCAGGTGGCCGACGAGAGCGAGGGATTCCGCCTGGGGGCGGTGGATTACATCACCAAACCCTATCAGGGCGAGATCGTCAAACGTCGGGTGCTGACCCATCTGGAGTTGAAACGCAACCGGGATGCGCTGGAACGGGAGATCAAGGCGCGCACCGCCGATCTGAACGCAGCCCGCGAAGAGGCCGAGCGCGCCCGCGAAGAGGCCGAATCCGGCAACCGGGCCAAATCGACCTTCCTGGCCCACATGAGTCATGAGATTCGCACGCCGCTCAATGCCATTCTCGGGGTCAATGAACTGCTGATCGATGCCGATGCCACCCCGGAGCAGCGCCGCTATCTGGAAATGGCCCGCAAGGCGAGTGAATCGCTGCTGGCGCTGGTCAACGATGTGCTGGACTTTTCCAAGATCGAGGCCGGACAGTTCGATCTGGAGCGTTCCTGCTTTGACCTGCCGGCCCTGATCAACGGATCGGCGGAGATTCTGGCCATTCAGGCGCGCGAGCGCGGCATCCGGCTGACCCGGCAGTTGGATCCGGGATTGCCGCGTCACGTCTCGGGGGATCCCAACCGGTTGCGGCAGATTTTGTTGAATTTATTGGGCAATGCGGTCAAGTTCACCCGCGAGGGGGAGGTGGCGCTTGCGGTGACGCGGGAGGCGGCGGGACGGGTCGCGTTCCGGATCACCGATACCGGCATCGGCATCCCGGCGGACAAGCTGGCGACCATCTTCCAGCCTTTCCGGCAGGCCGATCTTTCCACCACGCGCCAGTTTGGCGGCACGGGATTGGGATTGTCCATCTGCGCGTTGCTGGTGGAGCGGATGGGGGGCAGCATCGCGGTGGAGAGCGTGGTGGGTCAGGGGAGTATCTTTTCGCTGGTGCTGGAGCTGCCGGTGGCGGATCCGGATGCCCCTTTGACCCTGGTTTCGGTGGTGCGTCAGGGGGTGCGCGATCCCTCTCCCACTGCCGCGCCGGGGGAGGAGCCGGGATTGTCGATTCTGCTGGTGGAGGATTCGGAAGACAACCGGGTGCTGATCAAGGCGTTCTTGAAGCATGGTCCCCATCGTCTGACCTGCGCCGAGAATGGTCTCATCGCGTGCGAAGCGTTCGAGCAGGGGGGCTTCGACATTGTGCTGATGGACATTCAGATGCCGATTCTGGATGGCTATGCCGCCACCCGCCGCATCCGCGCCTGGGAAAAGGCGCAGGGGTTGAATCGCACGCCGGTGGTCGCCCTGACCGCCCACGCCATGCAGGAGGCCTCTGCCGAAGCCATGGCCGCAGGGTGCGATTATTATCTGTCCAAGCCGATTGCCAAGAAACGACTGCTGGAGGTGTTGCGGGAGTTCGCCGCGCGGTGACCGGTCTCTTCCCGGTCTTGTTTCGGCCTGTTCCGGTCAGGCGATCAAGGCCACGGCCTTGATCTGCGCCCAGATCTCATGACCCGGCTCCAGCCCCAGGGCCGTTGCGGAACGTTTGGTGACGCGGGCCAGCAGCGGGATGCCGCCTGCCTCCAGTCGCACCAGGCAAAGTGCCGGATGGGCATCTTCGCCCAGTCTGGCGACCCGCACAGGCAACGTGTTGATGATGCTGGTTCCGGTGACGCAGTGACGGGCGAGACTGATGTCGCGGGCCAGGATGCGGACCCGCACGGCATGACCGATGGGCAGCCCCTTGTCCCGCACCCAAAGTCCGCCACCGGGGAAATCCACGCGCGCCAACTGCCATTCGGCGTCACGGGCGCTCACCACGGCCTCCAGCACCACCCCGGCCTCCTCGCCAAGACGGATGGGCAGATCGAGCCGGGCCAGCATCTCCGTCAGCGGGCCGGCGCCCAGTACCCGTCCCTCCCCGAGCACCACCAGATGATCGGCGAGCCGCGCCACCTCGTCCGGGGCGTGGCTGACATAGAGCACGGGAATTTCCAACGTCTCGTGCAACTGTTCGAGGTAGGGCAGAATTTCGTTCTTGCGCTCCTGATCCAGGGCGGCCAGAGGTTCGTCCATCAACAGCAGGCGCGGTCGGGTCAGCAGGGCGCGGGCGATGGCGACCCGCTGCCGCTCCCCGCCCGACAGATGTTCCGGGCTGCGTTCCAGCAACGGGGCGAGGCCCAGCAGGGAGACAATGGCGTCGAAACCGGCGGTCTGCTTCTTGTCGGTCCGGCGCCAGCCATACTCCAGGTTGCCGCGCACCGATAAGTGAGAAAACAGGCTCGCTTCCTGAAACACATAGCCCAGCGGGCGTTGATGGGTGGGGAGGAAGATCGTTTCATCCTGCCAGGTGGCGCCGTTGACGACGAGTCGTCCACCGGGCACCCGCTCCAGACCGGCGATGGCGCGCAGCAACGTGGTCTTGCCCGATCCGGAACGTCCGAACAGCACCGTCACGCCTTGACCTGGGCAGCGCAGCTCGACCTCCAGGGAAAAACCCGGCCAGGCAAGATGGAACCGCGCTTCGATGGTCATGGGCGCCGCCGGTCCGGGCGGAAGGTCTGGAGCGCCAGCAGAATGAGAAATGAAAAGAGCAGCATGCCCCCGGCCAGCCAGTGGGATTGGGTGTATTCCATGGCCTCGACCCGGGAATAGATCTGCACCGAGACCACCCGGGTGACGCCGGGAATGTTGCCGCCCATCATCAGCACGACGCCGAATTCGCCCACCGTATGGGCAAAGCCCAGGATGGTCGCGGTGAGAAAGCCGGGCCGCGCCAGCGGCAGGGCCACGGTGAAGAAGGCGTCCAGGGGAGAGGCGCGCAGGGTGGCGGCCACCTCCAGGGGACGATCGCCCATGGTTTCGAAGGCGTTCTGGATCGGTTGCACGACAAAGGGGAGGGAATAGAGGAACGACGCCACCACCAGTCCGGGGAAGGTGAACGGCAGCAATCCCAACCCCAGCGCCTGTGTCAATTGGCCGATGGGACCGGACGGCCCCATGGTGATCAGCAGATAGAAACCCAGTACGGTGGGAGGCAGCACCAGGGGCAGCGCAACCACCGCCCCCATCACGCCCTTCCAGCGGGAGCGGGAGCGGGCCAGCCACCATGCCAGCGGCGTGCCCAGCAACAGCAACAGCAGCGTGGTGACCGTGGCCAGTTCGAGGGTCAGCCGGATGGCGGCCAGATCGTCGGAGTCGGGCATGGGCGGAATCAGTCGTCGTAGCCGAAGGCGCGGATCACCTTTTTGGCCGGCTCGCCTTTGAGGTGTTCCATCCAGGCGCGGGCCGCAGCGTTCGTCTTGCCCTTGTCCAGCAGGATGGCGTCCTGCCGGATCGGCTGATGATGGTCGGCGGGGACGATCCAGGCCGATCCGGCGGCGATTTTCCCTGCTGTCATGACCTGGGACAGGGCCACGAATCCCAGTTCGGCATTGCCGGAGGCGACGAATTGATGGGTCTGGGCAATGTTTTCCCCCTGGACGAATCTGGGTTGCATGGCCTCCAGCAGGCCAAGCGCGGTCAGCGTCTCCATGGCGGCAGCGCCGTAGGGAGCGAGTTTGGGATTGGCCACGGCCAGGTGGCGGAACGCGCCTTTTTTCAAGATCTCGCCCCGGTCATCCACAACTCCGGGCGTGGGCGACCACAGCACGAGCCTGCCCACGGCATAGGTGAAGCGGCTGCCCTGGACCGCTCCTCCCTCCTGTTCCAGCCGGGCCGGGGTTGCGGTATCGGCGGCCAGCAGCACCGCGAAGGGCGCGCCGTTCTGGATCTGGGCGTAGAGCTTGCCGGTGGCTCCGAAGGAGAGTTCCGCCTTGTGCCCGGTCTGCTGTTCGAAATCGGCGGCGATGACCTTGGCCGGGCCGCTGAAGTTGGCCGCCACCGCCACCTGCACCGGATCGGCCAGGGCCGGACCGGAGAAAAACAGCGCGACGAGCAGCAGACGGAATGGCATGGATCAGACCTCTTGCAATCGTTGACGGCCAGGAGGCGATGAGAGGCGAAACGTCAAGGTGATGAATGCTGTCGTTGGTGGGGATGGCGACCACCGATTTGCCCCCTGGCAGGTCGATGCTCCCCGTGCCGTTCATCGCTTTGGCGTGCAGTGGGAAATCACGCTATCGCAGGATGGACGTTTCCGTCAACGGGTGATGCGAAGCGTCCCCGGAGTGATTGCGATCCCTGCCGGGAAGAGACGTTTCAGGATGGTTGCGGTTTACCGTGAAAGAACACTGAGTAGACGATAACATGGCCTGCTCATGGTCTGTTCGCAAAGTGCAACGCATTGAAATTGTGAATTGAATCGTGTTTATGATCCTGTTTGGATGTATGGGTTTCAGCTTTTTTGCCAAAAAGGCTGAAACCCATGAATCGAGATCCGGACAATCGCGATATCCCCTGGCGCACAGAGGGGGGCGGGGTCAGAAATTGCGACAGGTTTACGGCAAGATCAAGTCTTGCCTGTTGTCAATTTCCTTGTGAAACCAGTTGCTCTTACGGGAAAAACGCACTAAACTGTCTCTTGGCCTGACGGGAGGTACAGGATAATGCGGGGACACAACCTGAGCACCGATCAGGAGTCGAAGCAAGAACTGGATTGTCAAACGGCTTTCTGGTTCTCGTTTTCTCCTGCGTTGGCCAAACAAGCAAAAATCCCAGGGGGCTCGCCGTATCCACAGTTGACAAATAAGGCATACCCCTTCATGCTACAGCAAGTCTCTCTATAACGAGCGTGTGCAGATAATGCCTACTCATCAGGTGGCAGCTTGATCGTGACAGGGTTTGTCCGCGGTTTATGATTTATTGTTTTTGCGTAACATGATAGGTGTTAAAAATGTTTGTATGCAACAAAACAACATACAATAATCTTCTGATTTCTCCTTACGCCCCATGTGGCTTAGGGTATGTCGTGGATCTCTTGTTGCACCTTGATATCATGCTAGGTGATTTCAACTGGATGATAGATGAGGAAGGCAATTATTTTATAAGCAATTCAGATGATTATACTCATTTTTTGTCTGTGTTTGGTAAGAAATCCCGATTCGCCTTCAAAGAATCTGTGCGCATCATGACAGAACATCGCGCAAGCATGCATATTTTTGTTCCTCATTGTGATCGTTTGTTTTTGATTGTCAGGGATCCAGTTGATGCCACCTATTCAACTTACAGAAGATGTCAGACTTTCCTTCCAGCTACAGATAGTTTTGAAAATTTTCTAAATCGTTTTATTGTCGCAGAAATGTTTCATACTGGTATTGCTGCACCTCCGATGGAACTGTTCGCCTTGTATCTCATGTTTTGGATGAGTCGGTATGAAAAAAGACCTTTTATAATAAGGTACGAAGATGTCAAACTGAATCCACGGCACGAGTTGGAAAGAATTTTACAAGAATTGGGGATTCAACGCACTACGCAACAAATCGATGCAGCAATTGCTGCGGCATCCTTTGTTCCAGGCAAGGTTACTGCTCATAAATATGGGGTTGTGAGTGAATGGAAAACTCGAATGAGTGAAGAAGAATATTTGCGGCTGACAAAATCACCAACACTTTCATGGATGTGTAAAGAATTTGGATATCCTTATGACTCAAGCATTACGAACCGCATTGAAACCGAAACGTCTAAATTGCAGGCAGCACTTCAACTAATATTTTTATTCTCAGAGAAAATTGCATCAGAAACACCAGCAGCCGAACGTATGGATTGTTTGTACACTGCAATTATTTCTTTAACAACTATTCAGTTCAACAATACTCTTCCATACCTGATGTTTAATAATAAAACAGGGGTGACGATGGTTGTTGATGAAGATATTTTTGAAATACGCCAGTCTATTCTGTATGCGTACATCTTTATCAAAATGTTTCCTCCTTATGATGACGCTGATCTCCAAAGAAGGATGGTTTATTTTGCCAAAATTTTCTACGCATCAAGAAATAACTCAGCATTAAAGGTGGCATTGGATGTTATGCAGCTAAAATATGGTTTGCAGCACCATGCGAATCGTTCTGAATTTATCGTTTAACTCTGTAACTGTAACGTTTTCATCCATGCTGGGCATGGTTTGAAACGGATATGGAACCTAATCCGTGCCAGAGGTAACATTTTTCAATGCTTCAAGAAACAGGCCGTGTTATCTGGATCACTGGGTTGTCTGGCGCAGGCAAGTCAACACTGGCTGCTGCTCTGACTAACAAACTGAGGGTGCATAGAAAAGTGGTGCTGTTGGACGGGGATGAATTGCGCGCAGTGTTTGGTGCGTCTTCGGAATTTCCAAACAATCACGATCGATCCGCTCGATTGGCACTGGCATTACAGTATGCCCACCTGTGCCGTATGATAGCCAATCAAGGTGTGATCGTGGTCATTGCCACCATTTCCCTGTTTCGGGAAGTGCATGCCTGGAATCGGGCCAATCTACCTAATTATTTTGAAGTTTATCTCAAAGTACCTATTGAAGAGTTGCGGCGTCGGGATTCCAAAGGGATTTACCGTCGTTTCGATGCTGGAGTGTTGCTTCATGTGGCGGGTTTGGATGTCCCTGTGGACGAACCTGAGGCGCCAGATTGGGTGGTGGAGTTTGATCCGGCGCGCTCGGTAAACGATGTTGTGAATGAATTGTCATGCCAATTACAACTTGATAACGAGACAAACAACCATGAAAACTGAATGGGACTATTCTAATCTGGCGGATGCTTATCTTAAACGACCAGATTATTCTGATTTGGCCATTGATGCTATGCTGGCTATTGCCGGTTTGGCTCGTGGTACGGTTTGTGATGTGGGGGCCGGCGTGGCACATCTGACGCTGATGCTGGCTGTTCGAGGTTTCAATGTCCATGCGGTGGAACCCAATGATGCAATGCGCAATAACGGCATGCATCGAACGCAATCCCTGCCCAGCGTCCGCTGGTTTGAGGGGACTGGTGAGGAGACCGGACAATCCGCCTCTTCGTTCGATATGGTGACGTTTGGTAGCTCCTTTAATGTGTGCGACCGCAGTCAGGCGCTTAAGGAGACGGCGCGCATCCTGAAACCGAACGGCTGGTTTGCCTGCATGTGGAACCATCGGGATTTGAATGATCCGATCCAATCCGCTATCGAATCGATTATTAAAGAGAGCGTGCCCGGCTACGGCTATGGTTTGCGCCGTGAGGATCAGACGGCTATCATCCAGGCCAGCGGACTCTTCAAAGGGGTGATTCATTTGGATTCCGGCGTTATCCATCAGCAGACTGTGGAGGAGTGCGTCGAAGCCTGGCGTTCCCATGCCACGCTGGCCCGGCAAGCCGGGGCGTCATTTCAGGAAGTAGTACAGCGTATCGAGGCCTATTTGCAGTCTCTGGGAACGGCGTCGATTCAGATTCCCTACTTCACCAACATTTGGATGGCACAGTTGGTTTGAGTCTCTGGTCATGATGATACCGTTTTCCACAAAAGCCGGGACGTTGGCAGCACTGCAAAGCCAATTACAAACAGCCAGCATTGCACCGCTTGTTTGGTTTACGGTTGGAGAGTGGTGGACAGATCAGGCGAACTGTCTGGCACGGGTACCAGTCGTGCTGGGTGAGGGGCCATGGATTGTCCGCTCCAGTTGTCACCGGGAGGATGGTGCCGAATCTTCCAATGCTGGCGCCTTTCTCTCGGTGTTGGATGTGCGGGCTCAGGGCTTGAAAGAGGCGATCAGCCGGGTAGTGACGGCTTATGGCGATGCGATCACGCCCGATGACGAGGTGTTGATTCAACTCCAATTGCAAGGTGTGGTGCGTTCTGGTGTCGCCTTTTCGCACGATCCCAACACCTGTTCTCCATATCGGGTGGTGAACTGGAGCGAAGGCAAGGATACCACTGTGGTGACTGGTGGTCTGGGTGGTATGACGTGGCAGGGAGCTGCCTTGTCGCCGGTAGCTCCACCGGCGGCCTTGCAGGACGTGCTGGGCCTGATTGATGAGTTGTTACGCCTGTTTGATCAGAAACCGATCGATTGCGAATTTGCAGTCACCCGTGGCACGAATCGCGAGCAACTTTGGTTATTGCAAGTACGTCCTCTTGTGTTGACTCAACCCAGTGAGACACCAGAGTGCCATGCACATCGATTGCGTCTGATTGCACAAAAGGTATCGCGTGGAATGCGACCGTTTCCCTTCCTGATGGGACGTCGGACTGTCTACGGCGTTATGCCAGATTGGAATCCTGCCGAAATTATTGGAGTTCGACCAAAACCTCTTGCGCTATCCCTTTATCGAGAGCTAATAACTGACGCTATTTGGGCATATCAGCGCAATAATTATGGGTATCGGAATTTACGCAGCTTTCCTCTGATGCCCCACTTCTTCGGATTACCCTACATCGATGTACGGCTTTCTTTCAATTCCTTTATTCCTGCCGACCTCGATGATGGTCTGGCGGGTCGCTTGGTAGACTACTATATCGATTGCTTGTTGAAAGAACCAACACTGCATGACAAGGTGGAATTTGAAATCGTTTTCTCCTGTTACACGCTGGATTTGCCGGAACGTCTGGAGCGGTTGGCGCAAGCAGGTTTCTCTGCCGATGAACGGGATTCCATCACGGCTAGTCTGCGAAAACTGACTAATCGGATCATTCATCCTCGCGACGGTCTCTGGGTGACCGATGCCGCGCGATTGGATCAATTGAATGCCCGTCACGATCTGTTGATGGCCTCTGATACTGATTTGCTGGAAAAGATCTACTGGCTGCTGGAAGATGGCAAGCGTTATGGTACGCTTCCTTTTGCTGGATTGGCACGGGCTGGATTCATTGCGGTTCAACTACTGCAATCGTTGGTGAGTGTCGGCGTCTTTTCGCGCAGCGATTGTGATGCCTTCATGGCGAGCTTGTCCACGGTCAGTGGACAACTGGCCAGAGATCGAGCCACGCTCGATCAGGCTACCTTTTTGTCGCGCTATGGACATCTGCGACCTGGAACCTATGATATCCTGTCGGCCCGATATAACGAGGCTCCTGATCTCTATTTCGATTGGGAGCGATCTCCTCAACTACCAGAACCATCCAACCCTTTTTCCATGACACTGCAACAGATGCGGGAAATTATTCATCTGTTGAAAAAGCATGGCCTTCATTCGGATGCAGTGGGGCTATTCGACTTCCTGCAGGCGGGTATCGAGTTGCGGGAGTTGGCCAAATTCCATTTTACACGCAATCTCTCTGATGCGCTTTCCCTGATCGCTGCCTATGGAAAACAATGGGGATTTTGTCGCGAGGATATGGCCTACTGTGATATTGCCACGCTACGCGAATTGTATGTCTCGGCTGGTGATCCTCATGCCACCTTGAGTCAAGCTATCGAGCAAGGCAAGCTCCGTTACAAAGAGACACAGCGCATAACGTTGCCACCGGTTATTACCTGTCCAGATGATGTATGGTCTTTTCGATGGCCTGAGGCTGCCCCCAATTTTATTACGCAAAAGCAGATCACAGCATTGGTGACTGATTGCAAGGAGCGTGATCGTCTTGCGGGTGCCATCGTCTGCATTCCGAATGCCGATCCTGGATTTGATTGGCTTTTTTCGTATCCAATTGCAGGATTGATTACCGCCTGGGGAGGCGCCAATTCCCACATGGCGATTCGGGCCGGAGAGTTGAGTCTGCCTGCTGTGATCGGAGCTGGCGAACTGCTCTACCGTCGCTGGTCGTGCGCCTTGCG
Organism: Magnetococcales bacterium; assembly: GCA_015234115.1. GTDB lineage: Bacteria > Pseudomonadota > Magnetococcia > Magnetococcales > Magnetaquicoccaceae > Magnetaquiglobus. Next base: position 12,663 of record JADFWP010000024.1, on the reverse strand, counting down.
TCTCCATGTGGATTGTGCGGGTCGTCGTGTGGAGGTGCTGGCTTGATCAGGCCCGACAATGCACCGTTTAAAGTGGCAGTCAGTCAGCGGGTTGACATTCTGGCAGACCGTGAGGAGCGTCGCGATGCTCTGGATCAGCAGTTGATCCGCTGGCTTTGGGATGCTGTGGGGGTTCTTCCGATTCCGGTTCCCAATCTGCTGACTCCAGATCAGCTGGAGTCGTTTGATCAAGAGCAAGAGTCCGGTTTGCTACGATGGCTTACCGAACTCTCTGTAGATGGTATTGTATTGTCAGGTGGAAATGATATTGGAACTATTAAGGAACGGGATCGGACTGAAAGGATTTTATTGGCGTTTGCTCGCGAACGAAGATTACCTCTGCTGGGGATTTGCCGGGGTATGCAAATGATGACAGTAGTGGCAGGAGGTCGGTTGCGGGAAGTTGTCGGCCATGTGCGAACTCGGCATCGTTTGGTTTTTGCCGATACCGGTCATCAAGCAGATGTAAATAGTTATCACAATTTATCGATTGTCGATTGTCCGCCCGGTTATGACCTGCTGTCTGTCGCTGAGGATGGCGTAATCGAGGCAATCCGCCATCAGTACTTGCCTTGGGAAGGATGGATGTGGCATCCAGAACGGACAATGTGCTTTGATGAGGAAGATACCCGTCGTTTGCGCCAACTGCTTATCCTGGGAATGAACCGATGAATGCAATAATTTTGGCGGCCGGCCGAGGCAGCCGCATGCAGAATTTAACTCAGGATCGTCCGAAGTGCTTGGTAGAATATCGGGGCCGACAGTTGGTGGATTGGCAGTTGCAGGCTCTACGCCAAGCGGGAATTGCGCGTATTGCGTTGGTTACCGGTTATCTGCGGGAGAAATTAGAAGCTTTGGGGCTACCCACCTTCTACAATCCGCATTGGAGTAGGACCAATATGGTCAGTTCACTGGTCTGCGCGGATGCATGGCTTCGGGAGGCCCCCTGTGTGGTCAGTTATTCAGATATATTTTATGAATCCAATGCGGTGGAGTTGTTGATGAATTGTCCCGCCGACTTGGCGGTGACCTACGACCCTAACTGGCGCGTCTTGTGGGAACAACGTTTTGATGATCCTCTGCTGGATGCAGAGACGTTTCGGTTGAATTCCGATAATTCGCTGGCCGAAATTGGCAATCGACCAAACCATATAAATGAAGTGCAAGGACAGTATATGGGGTTGTTGCGTTTTACTCCTGTGGGGTGGAGTGAACTATTGCGTGTGTTGGAGGGGTTGTGCGAGGAGGACCGGAATAAGATCCATGCGACCGGAGTATTGCAAAAAATTATCGAAGCTGGTAGGATTCCTGTGACTGCAATTCCTTATACTGGTGTCTGGGGTGAAATTGATAGTTTGAATGATTTGTTGGTCATGTCTGATTATTACCAATCCATTAAAGAATAATTGTCTGTTTCTCCTCTGGGTTTGTGGCTTTGGTTGAATGATGCACCATCGTCTTCCACTGGAATCTTCCAAAAGGACGACAGAATTGGAACGAATTTCATGATTTCTTGCATACGTTCCGCTTTGATCGATCCCCGGTGACCCAAGACACGATTGTGCCTGCTGTATCCATCCCAGGAGCATTGCAGAAATGGCCGAACTTCCGCGCCACATCCCGTTATCCGTGCGCCTCGTCGTGGACAGCAGTTGGCAGTTTCTGCAAAGAGACGCCAGTGCGCTGGTGCTGCTGTTGTGGCCATGGCTGCTGGCGTTGTCCATTGCCAAGATCGTGTCCGTGGTGGCCGTGGGCATGCCGGAGTGGTTCCTGTTTCGGGAGGGATTGCAAAGTCTGCTGCACCGGGGAGGCTCTTTCGTCGGCATGATCACCCTGCTGCCCATCCAGACCACGCTGGTGCGCTGGGCGGCTGCCGGTCCACAGGAGGAGGTCACCCTTGGCCAGCGCGAGGTCTGGTTTTTTCTGGTTGGAACGACCGGCAGCATGTTGTTTTTCCTGCCCTCCGCAATCGCGCTCACGTTTTTTGTGGTGACCAACGCATCGATCAACGCCACGGCATGGGTTCTGCCGCTGTTGATCCTGCCTCTGCTGCCGGTGATCCCCCGCCTGATGCTGGCTGCGGCCTCCGCCGCCACGGGGGAAACGCGCTTCGATCTGGTCGGTGCCTAGCGTCGCAGCCACGGCAACGGCTGGCGTCTGGTCGCCTGCGGACTGGGATCGACCTGGCCGTTCCTGCTCTTGATGGTGCTGCAACTCGGCCTGAGCGCATTGCTCGACTCCCTGGAACCCGAGCAAATGACGCTCTTCAAGGTGTTTTTCGAGTTCACGGTGGTCATCCCGATCTACCTGGTGCTGTCGGCCACGCTCGGCACATTGCATCGACACCTGCCCGTTCCGGCCCGCCCGAAAACCGAAAGTGCCACCGACCTGCCATCGGCATCATGACGCCTGATCCGATTCGTCAGCCGTCGGTCCGCCTCAACGCCTTGCAGCGCGCCTGCCGCGATGGTGATCCGGCTGCGGTCGAACGCCTGCTCGCGGCTGGCGCCGAGATCGAGGCGACCAGCATCAACGGTCTGACGCCGCTGCTTTATGCGGTGCGTCAGCATCGTGTGGAGATCATCCGGTTGCTGATGGCGCGGGGCGCGAATCTTCATGCGGTCAGTGCTGCTGGCGTCGGTCTGCTGGCCTACCTGGTGCAAAAGCCGCCACGACTCAAACGCAGCGAATGGGAGACACAATGCGATGAGGTGCTGGCGATTCTCATGGGCGAGATGACCCATTGCGCGGATGATGCCGAGTTGGCGTTATTGCAGACGTTCATCGACTGCGGCGTATCGCTGCAAACGATGGACTCGGTTGGCGATACGCCACTCTCCTATGCGGCCTTCTGCGGCAATGCGCCCGCAGTCCGGCTGCTGTTGGCCGCCGGTGCGGAAGCGTTTCAGTTCACCGATCAGGGGATGTCCCCTCTGGCCCATGCGATCCAGACCGAAAGCCTTGAGGTCATCCGGTTGCTGCTTGCACAGGCCCGAAAGAGTGGTATTTTGACGGCCATCGGCAGCGACCCGCGTTATCATCGTTTGATCGACCGCGCTTCGCCAGCGGTGATCGATGCGCTGGATCGGGCCATCGGCGGGATCCGCCAGGCACGCGCGGAACGCGAGGAGGCCGGTTGGCGCGAACTGGCCGGTGAGGAGGGACCGCGTACGCCTGGGCCGATCGAGGTTTATTGGAGTCCACGCCTGCCGGAGCGGGTTCTGTTGAGCCGGGGGCCGCTGTTGAAATTCTGTCTGAACTGCCGTTACACCTACAACAATTTTTTCGATCACGGCGGCATGAGTCGTTACGGACTGGTGGGCGGTTATTGCTATCACCCGGTTGACTGATCCGGGTATCAGTGAGAACGGAAAAGCGGTTTGCCATCCGGTTCCTGCTTCGCCCCCTGATCGATGTCCAGGTTGCATCCCCGCATTGCCCTTCTTGATTTTCTGTGGACGAGGTGTTCGCCTTGTGATCCTGTTGGCCATGGGAAATGGGTAAAAAATATCGCCTGTCAGGCGTCTTGGTTCATTATTCTGAATTTGAAGGTTTTTTTGCCTGTCGTCGGCCTTTGATGAGGTTTTTTTTATGATAAAGAGCCTGATATTTATAATAGTTGCGCTGGATGGTTTGAAAATGCATTTGGTCAAATTTTTGGCTTGCGAGAATTAAAAAATGCGATTATCATTCTTCCAATGGTAATATTTTTCAGAAGCTGTGGACCCGCTCTGGATGGGTCCGGGCGTTACGGACTCATTTAATGGATTGATATTCAAAGAATATCATTGAGTTCTAACGCCATGGACAGGTGACGCAACGCCTCCAGGGAGTGTCCCTGCCGGGGATATTCTGCCTTCAGCATGTCACACCTCCGGATCAAGGAAAGTTTCATGCTGATCATGCCCTGTTTACAGTCAAAAAACATTCATATTATAGCTTGTGTGGGCCATGGTAAAATATTATTAATTTAAAATTAAAGATTGTATAATAAAATTTTATGTTTTTAACAACGTTGGCCAGGAGAATGGTGATGCCTGATATCTTCGCAGATTCCATACAACACATCGATTTTTCCGGGGGGTTGGTGCGCCTGGAGCTGGTTTCGGCCTATCCGCCGAGAAAATCCGGCGACGACCCGATCAATCTGCAACAGAGCGGTCGTTTGGTCATGCCTTTGGATGGATTCCTCTCCACGTTTCAGGCCATGCAAAATCTGATTGATCAATTGCTGAAGGCCGGAATTGTGCAGAAACGCCAGGAGGGTGCCGCTGCCACGCACAACCCGCCGACATGAAACGGCGTGTGTGGTTTTTGCTGTGTGCGGCATTCTGGATCACCCCAACCCATGGGATGAGTCAGGCCATGTCGCCTGATCCGTTTCACGGGGGCGTCTCCCGTTTGGGGGTGTTGTGCCGCGTGCAGGACTCTTCCACCGCATCCGATGGAACCGGCACGCCAGATCAGGCCACCGCCGGGGTGGTCGGAGTGGCCATGGTCGCTCTGCTCTCCAACGCCATCCAGTCGTCCAGAGTGCGGATAGAGCGGTTGCCGGAAAACAGCGATGCGTTGGCTGATCCCGGAACTCTGGTGATTTTGCTGCATGGCCGGATTGTCGCCTTGCGCGCTTTGACCGGGACGGAATCGGGACGATTGCTGCTCTTGTCCATGAGCATGTACCGTCATCATGCCAGCGATGGGGGACGTTCCCTCTTTCCTGCGCCACCCGTGGCGATTTTTTTGCCCTCCGGGACGGATTGGGAAGGGGCGGACTCTCCCGCGCGTCAGGCGTTGCACCAGGCGTTAGCCAGTCTGATCACGGCCACAGGAGTTGAGCAAGTCTCCCCATTCTGACCGGGCACCGTGGCCGATTCGATTCTTGAACAAAGGGGGTTGTGAACTGGTCCGCGCATCAGCGGTCCAGGGAGGAACGACCCATACCAGGGAGGGAGTATCGCCATGACGACCAGCACTCTGCCCATCACCACTGATGGGGCTTGGTGGGCAGACAAACCCGATGCCACACTGCAACAATATATCAGCACACTGGATAACGGACAGCGTTGGGCCGCCAGTGCCGGCATCACCACCATCACTTACAACATCATGACTCAAAGCCCCAACACCGGAGAACCGACCGAGGCGGCCGGATTCACGGCTTTCAACAGCGCGCAACGGGCGGCGGTGCCGGTGGCCCTGCAATCCTGGTCGGACGTGGCCAACATACGTTTCGTCGAGACCTCCGGTTTGGCCAATATCAATCTGGGCGCCTCTTCCACCACCCAGGGCGGTGGCACCTATAGCCGCAAGTGGATTTCCGGCCTCAACACCATTGCCCGCGCCAATGTTTGGCTCAGCACCTCCTGGGCATCCAATCAGCAGATGGATCCCGGTCAATATGGTTTGACTGTCCTGATCCATGAATTGGGCCATGCCTTGGGCGTCAACCATTCGGGCAACTACGACGCGCTCAATGGACAACCCATCGAAGCGGGACGTCTGTTTGGCAACGATGATCGACAGCACTCGATCATGTCCTATTTCCAGAGTCCCGCCTATCTGAATCAATCGCTCTATCCCTCGTCGCCCATGTTGATGGATATTGCGACGATCCAGACCATGTACGGTGCCAACACCACCACCCGCACCGGAAACGATACCTATGCCTGGGCGGACCGGGCCGGTTTCATCTCGGCGATCTGGGATGCCGGTGGCACGGATACCATCAATGCGGGCAATCAGAGCTTCCGTTCCATCATTGACCTGAATCCAGGTTCCTTCAGTTCCATCGGCGCCATGCCCGATGGCAGTGGTCCGGCCATCAACAATCTGGCCGTCGCATACGGCGTCACTCTGGAAAACGCCATCGGCGGCGGTGGCAACGACACCCTGCTGGGCAACAGTGTGGCGAATGTGCTGACCGGCGGAGCGGGAAACAATCTGTTCAACGGTCGTGGCGGCAACGACACCCTTATCGGCGGGAGTGGCACCAATACCTATCTGTTTGAAGGGGAATGGGGACAGGATACGCTGATCGCTCCCAGTGGCAACAATCTGTTGACCTTCAGGGATGTCGATCGCAGCCAGATGCAATTCTCCCGCTCCGCAGACAACCTGATCATCCAGGGCAGAGGTTCGAGTAATCAGGTGACGGTCAATGGCTATTATGCGGCGGGCCACGCCAATGTTCTGGCAGATTCTGGAGGCCCCTTTACCTTTTCCCTCGGCACCACGACGGCTGCCGCGAGCCTCACCGTGGCAAGCAGTTCGGTGACGCCGGTCGTCTCGTCGGGGCCGGTCGTCTCGTCCAACGCGGGCAGCCCGGCCATACTGAGCGCCATGCCCGTGTTGACCGGGAATCCGGCAAACGGGAGCGATCCCGGCACTCCCGTGATCAGTTCCGCTCTGGCGGTCAATCGCACCCTCAGGGGAACAAGCAACCCGGATGCTTTGGACGTCGCGCTGGTCACGGTCAAGGATCGCCCTGCTTCATCGGGCATGGAGACCGGGCAACCCCTGACCACCCGTCTGGATGGCTTGCGTGCCAGCGTCATGCTGTCTTGCGAGAACAATTGGGGCGATTCATTCGTCGTGACGGCCGATGCGGGCACTCATGCCGGGCAGACGCATCGGGGATTGGCCCTTGGCAACGATTATGTGGGGGGCGAGGGGTATGCGGACAAATCCGATTATTCTCTAAATTTCTCTGGCGACGGTGGCAGATCTCCGGCCAGCGGGTTGGGGTTTCATGCGCCATTGCACTCCCTGGCCTATCACGATGGCACCGGAGCGGGGATCAACTCGTTTGCCATGGTGGAAGATCCCGGCATGCCCACAGCGCATGTGCTGGGCACTCTGGTCGGCAAGCGTTGAGGGAGCCGGAGCCGCGAGATTTCATGTGACCTGTTACCCAACCGTTGCGCCGGACCTTTATGGATGCTCTCAGCACACAACAACAGACGGCATTGAAAACTTTGGAGATGGTGGCTCGCCATCACGAAATCGATGTCAGCCTGGAACGCATCATCCACGATTACGCCATCGGCACGGCCCCCATTGAGTCCCGTTTGCTGTTGCGCATCGCCCATGACCTGGGCTTCAAAGCCCGAAAGGTTGCCCTGACCTGGGACGAGTTGACCGGTTTGGGGGATGCCTATCCGGTGATTGCGCGTTTGAACAATGGCAACAGCGTGGTGTTGGCCGGTCTGCGTCAGAAAGAGGGGGTCGAGGAGGCGGTGGTGGCCGACCCATTGGCGGATCAGGCGGGATTCATCTTTGTCGGCCGCGACCATTTCGAAGCCATGTGGCAACATGAGGTGATTTTAATCAAACGGCGTTACCGCTGGGGCGATGAACAACAACCCTTTGGTCTGCGCTGGTTTATGCCGGAATTTCTGCGGCATGGGTCGCCCTTCGCCCATGTGGCGGTGGCTGGTTTGTCCCTGCACGCCATCGGTTTGATCACGCCGCTTTTTTTCCAGATCGTCATCGACAAGGTGCTGGTACACAACAGCGAGGCCACCTTGACCATCCTGGGAATCGGGGTGGTCATCGCCATTTTTTTTGAGTCGATCCTGGGCTTTTTGCGCAACTATCTGTTGTTGCACACCACCAACAAAATGGATATCCGTCTCACTTCCCGCACTTTTGCGCATCTGCTGTCACTCCCCCTGACCTTTTTCGAAAACCGCTCCTCCGGCGTGATCATCAAACATATGCAGCAGGCCGAGGTGATCCGCAATTTCATGACCGGCAAGCTCTTCTCAACGGTCATGGATACCTGGGCCTTGTTCATTTTCCTGCCGGCGCTGCTGTTTTACAGCGTGACCATGACCCTGGTGGTGCTGCTTTTTTCCGGGCTGGTGGCGCTCACCCTGCTGGTGGTGATGCCCATCTTTCAGCGGGAGATCGAACGGCTCTATCGTGCCGAGGGCAAGCGGCAAAGCCAACTGGTCGAGGTGATTCACGGCATGCGCACGGTCAAATCCCTGGCCCTGGAGCCGGGATTGCGGCGCAGTTGGAGCAACAGTTCGGCCCAGGCCATCACCATGCAGATGCGGGTGGGCAGAATTTCCATCAGCGCACAGGCGATCATCGGGTTTTTGGAAAAATTGTTATCCGTGGTGATTGTCTGGCTTGGGGCGGTGATGGTCTTTCAGGGCGCGATCACCGTTGGAGAGTTGGTGGCCATTCAAATGCTCGCCGGACGGGTCAGTTCCCCGCTGGTGCAACTGGTGTCGCTGATCAATGAATTCCAGAAGACGGCGATGTCGGTACGCATGCTGGGCGAGATCATGAATCACCCGTCGGAACAGGCCATGACCCAGGTGGGGTTGCGTCCGCCTCTGCGGGGGGAGATCACCCTGGAGAGACTGACCTTCCACTATCCGGGCATGTCGGTGCCAGCGCTCAACGACATCTCGCTGACCTTTGGCGCCGGCAGCATGGTCGGGATTGTGGGACGCAGCGGTTCCGGCAAAAGCACGTTGTTGCGTCTGTTGCAGGGGCTGTATCTGCCGCAACAAGGGGCGATCCGTTTTGATCAGCACGACATCCGGGAGTTGGATTTTTCTCATCTGCGTCACAATCTGGGAGTGGTGTTGCAGGAGAGCTTCTTTTTTCGTGGCACAGTACGCGAAAACATCGCGCAATCGTTGCCGGGAGCCTCGTTCAGCCAGGTGGTGACCGCCGCTCATCTTGCCGGCGCCGATGAATTCATCCAGCGTCTCGCCCAAGGCTATGAAACCCTCCTGGAAGAGAATGCCGGAAATCTTTCCGGCGGACAAAAGCAGCGTCTGGCCATTGCCCGTGCGGTGCTGTCCCAGCCGCCCATTCTGATTTTCGACGAGGCGACCAGCGCCCTGGATCCGGAAAGCGAGGCCATCGTGCAGGAGAACATGAGCCGGATTGCTCAGGGACGGACCGTGATCATGGTCTCGCATCGTCTGGAGACGCTGATTGACGCCGATCAGATTTTTGTCCTGGAGCAGGGGGAGGTGGCAGGCATGGGCACCCATCAGGAGTTGCTCTCCCGGGAAGGGATTTATCGTCATTTGTGGTACAAGCAGCATCGTCATGAATCGTGACCCGTCCATGGAGCCTGCTGAAACGACCCTCGATCCGGTGAGTGAGGATGCGGTGGTCGAGGTGGTGGAACAGGTGTATGAGCGGGGCCAACTGATTTTTCAGGAGGGTCAAAGGGGCGATTGCGCCTATCAGGTGATGGCGGGCCAGGTGGAGTTGTTCAAACAGTCGCAGGAGGGTCCGTTTCGCCTGGCGATCCTGGGCAAAGGCGAAATTTTCGGTGAAATGGGGGTGATCGACAACACGCTGCGCAACGCCTCTGCCCAGGCACTGGAGTCGCTGACCCTGCGGGTCTATTCGCGGGAGGCCTTTTTCCAACTGCTGCGTCGGCGTCCGGAGAACGCCCTGTCGGTGATCAAGATGGTCACGGCGCGGTTGCGTCAGGCCGACGACAACATCGCCCACCCCGATCGGGTGCAGGCGGTCGGTGCGCATCCATCGGATCCATCGGATTGGTGGGGGCGCTGGTTTGGCGGCAATGCTCGGCGTTTTCGTCGGGTGCGCCTGGAGTTTCAGCCGGACGCCATCGAGATTGAAGATCAACCGCTCCCCCTGGCGGCGCGATTGATTTTTCTCACCCTGATCCTGTTTTTTCTGGTGGGGGGCGGATGGGCTGCGCTGGCGCATCTGGATCGCATTGTCAGTGGCGAAGGCAAACTGGTCACACGCGCATCCAGGATTTTCATTCAGCCTCTGGATACCATGATCGTGCGATCCATCGAGGTGCAGGTGGGGCAGCAGGTCAAAGCCGGACAATTGTTGGCCCAGTTGGATCCGACCTTTGCCGAGGCCGAGGCCATCTCCAGTCAGGCCTCCATGCAGAGTTTCGCGGCGCAGGTGCAGCGATTGACCGCAGAGCTTGAGGGGGAGACCCCCGCGCAATTCTCCAAAGATCCCGGTGAGGAGCGATTGCAGCGCAGTCTGCACGAGTCGCGTCGATTGGAGCGGAGCAGCCAGTTGTTGGCCACCGATGAGACGATCCAGGAGTTGCGCGCCCGTCTGCATTCGGCTCGCGAGGATCATCACGCCTTGCAGATCGATCTGGCCATCCTGATGGAGTTGGAAAAGATACGTCACGATCTGTTGGAGCAGGGGCATGGTTCCCGGGTGGCCTGGTTGGAAACCAGGCGGCAATTGAGTACCTCCCAGCGTGACGGCATGCGTTTGTTGAGTGGCGTAAATGAAATCGGGCACAAACTGGCTGCTGCGGAGGCTCAGCGCAGCGCCCTGACCGGGGAGTGGCGGAACAGGGACGGTCAAGAACTGATGACCGCCCAACGCGAGTTGATCAAGTTGACCGAAGTGGTGGCCAAGCATGCGCGGATGCTCAAGCTGGTGCAGTTGACGGCGCCGGTTGACGCCGTGGTGTTGGAGATCGCGCCCCGCACGGCGGGTTCGATCATTCGTCAGGCCGAGGTGCTGCTCACTTTGGTAGCCGTGGATATGCCGCTTCAGGCGGAGGTGAACATTTCCGCGCGGGATGTTGGTTATCTGCGCCGGGGGGATCGTGCCAGGATCAAACTGGATGCCATCCCGTTTCAGCGCCATGGCACTTTGGATGGTGAACTGTTGACCGTGAGTGAGGATATTTTTGAAGAGGAGATCGCCGGACGCAAGCAGCCAGTCTATCGGGTCAGGCTCTCACTGGATCAGAAAAATTTGCGTGACATCCCATCGGATTTCCGTCTGATCCCCGGGATGAGTGCCGTTGCTGAAATCAAAGTCGGAACCCGCAGTTTGCTTTCCTATTTCTTTTATCCCATCATCCGCACGTTGGACTCCGGTTTGCAGGAACCATGAAGGCGACAGAGCGGTCGCGCAAAAAAAGAGGCTCCAATTCTGTTTTTCAATGAGACCCGGCGCTTCGCTAGTTGATCCAGCCAATGTCACAGCCATTATTTTTGGCGGCTTGCATAATGATATATCTTTAGATTAAATGATCATTCTGTCATGGCGTGCTGTGTCATGATTAGCAAAATTCCCTTTCGATCCCGTTTTGTGCCAGCATGTGCCGGGGCGTGGAGACGGCGTTTTTGAGCAGCACGGCAGATTGCGTGATAACGTTTCAGTTTGAAGCGTCTTGTTTCATACCCTGTTTGTTTCAAACCATGGAACGATTAACGAAAGTATGAAAGTGGCCCGGAAGGCCTTTGAATCGTCGATTGTGCATGTATTGCGGCTTTTGTGAACTTTTATTGAAATGGTATGCAAAACAAGCATGTAAAAACATGGAAATATTTTTTGTCCTTTATTTTCTTGAGTTTTGGTCGGATTTCCTCTCTGGATTGACACTCTTCATTTTGTCGGCATGTAATTTGCAGTATTTGAGTTTGAACCGACTATACGGTTTGCATCACGGCACCGTTGAACAAAATTCCAAAAAATACGCCTTCATTGCACAACAGACATTTCCTGTGCAGTATTAGAAAATCAAGAAAATATTTATTGATGATATTTATTAAACGGTGATGCCCTGCCGGAGTCAGGCCCGTTTTTTCAGATTTTCCTTCACATACAAGTCGTTCTTGCAATCGTTGAAGATTTGTATGTTGCACCCGGCTTCAACATGATACCCACCTGTAACCTAAACAATAACAAGGAAACATAAATGAAGTTACCAGTTTTGTACAAAAAACCGATACCGCTTAACAAAGAGTTCTTTTCCACCATCAATATCAAAACATGGATGGAGGGATTGTCTTTCGCCGCCGGCACCCATCAAGTACCGGCATTGGGGCCGGAATTTGCCGAAGGGTGTCTGTACTATCCCATCGTTTTTGCGCGCGATGCGGCCGGAGTGGTCGTGCCGTTGTTCCTGTTGGGATACCGGGAAGGAGAAAATCTCTATCTGGACAAGCAGGGAAAGTGGCTGGTCCCGTATGTTCCCGCTTATGTGCGCAGCTATCCGTTTATTCTCGCTGAAGGCAATGAGGCGACCAATGAGGCCCAGGTGTGGATCGACCAGGAAGGTTTTGTCCAGGATGCGGATGGGGAACGACTTTTTGATGATGCCGGCGAGAATTCACCCTATCTGGAGAAAATTCTGAACCTCTTGCGCGACTCCTTGACCGCGCAAAAGTTCAGCCTGGCCTTTGGTGCCAAACTGCAAGAATTGGGACTGCTGGTGGAACAGGTGGCGAATGTCACCCTGCACGATGGCAGTCAATACACGGTGCAGGGACTGCTGATGGTCGATGAGACCAAACTGAACCAGTTGGAAGATGCCGTCATTCTGGAGTTGTTCCATTCGGGTCATCTGGGTTGGATTCACTGTCACCTGCTTTCCCAGGCCAATCTGCAAAGGTTGCTGAGTCTGCAGTAAAGATCACCCGATATCCGCCGCCTCCCCCTGAAGACGCTCAGAGGTGGAGGAGGTTTGAAATTGTGTCAAGCCGTATGGTGGCTTTGAAACCGCAGGATCCATCCCCAAGGGGGAATGCGGTTTCAGAGCGCCAGCATCCATGCCAGGTTGGATGCGGCTCGAAGAAGGTAACCGTTCAGATCAGAAACAAAGGTGCCAAGCCTTGACAAGGTGATTAT